>JAOKBJ010000008.1 GCA_028244835.1 Methylophilaceae bacterium | reverse complement strand
TGATTATATATTTTCTCTTGAGCCCAATATATTTTATAACTACCAAATGGATATTCTTTATGGCCAACTAAAAGTAAAAATATTTGGCCCTAGGAATGTTTTAAAAGATTCTGTAACTATTGAGATTGAACATCAAACTAGAATACATCAAAAAGCAAATTATTATATCAACAAAATATATGACGAATTAGTTAAAAAACTTGATACCGAAATTTTAAGCAAGTTACCCAAAGATAACTTAAAAATCAATGGGGACTTTTGTACAACTATTGAGTTATCTAGGCCACAAAAAAAAATAGACCCAAACTATAAGGCACCTATTCAAGCTTAGTATAAATGTTATGTATTCAGAAAAGTTTGAGGTAAGATTAAGTAAAGTATAAATCGTACATAATTTATAAAAACTTTATTTCAAGTACAAACAGAGGAAAGTTTGAATGGAAAATGCTTTAGGTTATGAATAATAAAAATATTAACGCTGCATTAGTAATAGGAATCTTTTTACTCTTTTCACCTTTTGCATATTCTATGCAAAGCAACATAGAGGAAATAAAACTTCTTTTAAAAAACGGTGAGTACGTTCTAGCCGAAACTCTTACAAACAAGTCAATTGAAGAAAATTTAAATGACCCAGAATTATTATTTTACAAAGGAATTATTGAAACGAATATGGGTAAAAATAATCAAGCAATTGATACATTTAGAAATTTAACTGATCGATTCCCAGAGCTTCCAGAACCTTACAATAACCTTGCTGTACTTTATGCTGAAAAAGGTCAATTTAGTCTAGCAAAAGAAATTCTTGAGCAAGCTATCAAAACAAATCCTAGCTATTTAACTGCACATATAAACCTTGGGGATATTTTTACCAAAATGGCAAGTGAGTCATACAATAAAGCTTTAGAAATAGATAAGTCTAACAATGTAGCAATAACAAAGCTGTCGATGATTACACAGTTATTTAACTACCAACCAAATACAAAAAACACTACTATCAAAGTAGTTAAATCAAAAAATGATGTAAATGATGAGGTACTTTCGAAAAAAGATAAAGAAAAATATATATTAGTTGCAATTGAAAATTGGAAAAGAGCTTGGGAAGATAAAAATATGGATAACTATTTAAACTCCTATTCCCCTAACTTCATATATCCAAATAATATGTCTAAGGAAGAATGGGAAAAATATAGAACTAATAGAATAGTCTCAAAAAAAATAATTACTATCTCAATATCTAATATTAAATTAAGATTTAAAAAAGAAAAAGTTACAGCAACTTTTAAACAGAATTATAAATCTGGAAAATTAAATCAAACTTCTTATAAAACTTTAGTTCTGGTCGGAACAAGAGATCAGTGGCTTATCTTAGAAGAAACTTCTAAATAATTAACTGATAAAAAATATGCGTTTCTTTTTTATCTTACTTTTTTTCACTTATTCTAATGCTTCAGGCCTTGAAAAAAATCAACCAAATAGCCAAGAAAGTTTTTTTGATAAAAATCCTTCTGAACAAAGAAATATTTTTATTAATGAATTTAAAAATATATTTTCTAAAAATAAAGAACTACAAAAAGATACAAATATAACAGTATCAAAATTAAACGAAATTGATACAGTTGAGTCATTATTAGTTAAAGCTTTAGAGTTAATCTCAAATGGTAAGCTTGATGAAGCAGGTGAGGTTACTGATCAATTAATAATTCTAGCCCCAAATTTTAAACTTGCCCATTTGATAAGAGGAGACATTTTATCTGCCTACGCAATGAGTGTCGAAAATTTTGGAGGTAGTGCAGTTAAAATTAATTCTAATCAAGTAAATGAACTAAAAAAAGAAGCTCAAAGAAGAATAAAGGGTTACTTAAGTTCACAAAATGAAAATAACTTACCCAAATTCAATATTCTTCCAGACAAAAAAGATAAATACCTAATATATGTTGATATGGATAGCTCTAGACTGTTTGTATTTGAAAATAGTAATAAAAAATATCTCTATTTATCAGACTATTACATATCTATTGGTAAAAATGGTTACGGAAAAAGATTTGAAGGTGATAAAAAAACTCCGTATGGAACCTATTTTCTTCAAAAAAAAATAAAGCGTGAGCTAATTGATTTTTATGGAAATGGGGCTTACCCACTTAATTATCCAAATAAATTTGATAAAATTAATAAATATACAGGTTCCGGTATTTGGGTGCATGGAACACCAAAATCTACATATAGCAGACCTCCTGAAGCTAGTGATGGATGTATAGTTTTATCTAATAAAGACCTATCAGAAATAGAATATGTTCTTAATACTCCAGGAACACCAATTATTTTATCAAACTTGAGTATTGCAGATTTAAGCTTAAGAAAGAATGAAGATATAAAAAATGACCAGAAGCTCCTTCTAAGTACTATGGAAAATTGGAAAGAAAGCTGGATGAGAAAAAACTATAGTGAATATATAAATTTCTACACTAATTATTCACTTTATAATAAAACAGGATTTAAACGATGGTCACTTGCTAAAAAAGATGTTTTTAAAAGATCTAAAAATATTAAAATTTCTTTAAATAATATATCTATATACGAATACCCCTCTGAACAAGATCAATTAAGAATTGTCTTATTTACTCAAAATTATAAGAGTAATTTAATTTCTAATGTAGCAAAAAAGAAGCAGATCTGGAAAATGATAAATGGAAATTGGAAAATAATTTATGAAGGAAATGAGTAGCTATTAAATACAAATTTGCTTTATAAGGTTGGGAAATATTTTTTGTACATATTTTTTAAATTTTGATGGGTTACCATCTAGTTTTATTTCATTACGTTCTTTAATTGGTCCCTCATAAAACTTTTGCTCAATAATTTTAGGATTTATTTCCCCGCAAATATGCTCTAAAAATATTACTTGCGAACTTACACCGTTAAAAAATTGTTTTTCTTTATAATCAATCGCTATAAGGGCTTGAGTTGTTTGTTTTTGTTGCTGAACCGAAGTTATAAGTAATCTAGCATCGACCATCTGACTTTCATAGAAAAGAGCCCAATTTGCATTTGTATTTTGAGCAAACAAAACAAGTGCAATAAAAATTAATTCTTTAATGTTAATCATCGAATATAGAATAAACCTTTATCAATCTTTATCAATCTTTATAAATCATTAAATTCAATATGGAGGAAGGAGCGTACTCCGAAGTCAATTCTTATAACATCTTATATGACCTCTCAAACCCCTTACTAATAGTATTTCTATCTATCTTAAATCTAATAACATCTCAGGTCGTCTAGTACAATCTAATATTTAACCGTACATATGACCGTACATATTGGAGCAAACCGTACATATTAGTTTTCTCTATTAATTAAACGGGGTTATAAATGGCCAATATCTTCCAACATACCCACCACCTTTATATATTGGTACATGACATAACTTTTGCGCGTAACCCACACCTATAAGATGGTCAATAGATTTTATCCAGTGTCTAATGTGTTTGTCTTCACCTAACTTTAAGTTGTGTTCAGGCGAATGCCTCTTCTTTTCTTCGAGATTTATAATGGCATCAGTTAATAGAAGGCTTATTTTTTTCATTTTTTTAATACCTTTGAAAGATCCTTCATGATCTCTTTTGCTAAGATTTCTGCAAAATCAACTGGGACAGCATTGCCAATCATTTTATAACCATCAGAAATTTTTTTATAAATAAATTCAAAGTCTTCTGGAAATGTTTGAATTAACGCACATTCCCTAACTGACATCCTCCTATACAACTTCTCTTTACCAGGCTTGAATACTTGTTTATCTTTTTCACGCTTGATCATTTTCGGTGCATTCGGATGAATTGGTGCATGCCTACCGCCAGCCTGAATAGTAAATGATTGCTCATTCCAAGATCTAACTCTATTTCTTGATAAATAAATACTGGAAAAACCACCATGCATGTATTCATGGTTTAGGGGGGTTAATTTCCCTCTTGAGTAATTCTTTTCCCCAGCTTTTTTAGCATTGTTTCTTAAATTATAGATAGTTTGTTTAAGTGTTCTTTTTTTAGCCTCATCTGGTGAAGTTGGTTTTGGATGAACAAACCTTTTCCCATTCATCTTTTTCTTATGATAACCAACGAAAATAACTCTTTTTCGATCTTGAGGTACCCCATAATCACTCACATTTAATAATTTTTTTGAAACTAAGTAGCCTTTTTCCTCGAACATTTTCTCAATATTCTCAATTGCCTCTATATTTCTGGGAGCTAACATACCTGCTACATTTTCTGCTAAAAAAAAATAAGGTTGTACTTCATCAATAATATCAATAAAATTGTGGAATAATTTTCCTCTAGAGTCATTAGGGCCTCTCATAGAGCCTGCTACACTCCAACTTTGGCACGGTGGTCCGCCTATAATTCCATCAACTTTAGGAACTTTTTTAGGATCAATATCAATAATATTCTCTGTTACTAATAATGTTTTATTAAAGTTTTGTCTGTAAGTTTCCCATATAGTTTTGTCATATTCATTTGCATAAATAATCTCATAGCCAGCTTTGTCAAAAACAAGATCAAGACCACCAGCACCAGAAAAAAAGGAAGCAATTTTCATTTAAATTAAACTTATATAATCAGGATATTTTTTTGAATAAAAAGATATTTTTTGAAAAATTTCTGATTTTTCATTTTTAAAATGTATAAGGGTTGTATCGACTGATCTTGTTAAGACCATCATTAACCATCTATTAATCTCACTTATAAGCCATTCATCAATACTCTGGTTAACCGTATCTAAATTATGATAATTTTCCCTTAATAAGTTTATTTGATTTTCATAGAATTCATCAAAATTCATCAAAAAAGTTGTCCAGCCCTCAAGCCCTCTTGCAGATTGATACTGAAAAATTCTTAATGAATCTACATTAATTTCATAATTTTCTCTTTCGGAATTAAGATAACCTTCCCATACTTTACAACCTATTTTAGCTTCGAATTTATCCAGACTTTTTAGACTTTCTAATTCCTGCTTAATTTGATAAGTTATGAGCATCATCAAGTCAACTGGTTTATTTTTATTACGTCTTGCATCATCAATAAAAGATTGGAGTTTAGGTAGTACCTCCCAAAAATCTCCAACAACTATTGCTAACGAGCCTCCTCTTATCTTCTTATGCTCATGTAATTTCCATTCAGGAATCTCTTCTTTTTTTGCAAATTGATTTATAAAATTAGTTAGATTACTTTTCATTCGTAAAGAAACTCTCAATGAAAAAATAATTCTTTCTGATTCCTTAAGTCCATTTGTCCATTCAGCTCTTGAGCCTCTAATCAGCTGATCCATTCCATCCGCCACGGCAATATTTTTTGTATGAAATAATTTTTTTATAATTTGTATTTCATTTTTTTTCCAATCCTGTCCTTCATCTATAAAAATATAATCATAAGCAAATTCTTCTGGAGATTGTCTAAATATTTCATTAATATCATTTTGTGAAAATATATTATTTGCTAAAGCATCATTTAATTCTAATAATAATCGCTCATAAATATCTAGGAATTCCTCATCTTCTGGAATAAGAGCAAAGTCAGTCAAAATCTTATAAAAAAATGCCATACATGACTGAACACTAACTCCACCATCATCAAGACTACTTGGTAAACCTAGTAGTGTTGAGATCCTAGCAATATCGGATACTAATGCTTTGTTGTAGGTTAAAAAAAGAACACGGCTACCCTTTTTTTCAAATAAAACATTGGCTGACTGAAGTAAAGCAATTGTCTTGCCTGTACCGGCCCTACCCCTAAATATAACCAGCCTTTTTCCAATCTCACTTAACCATTTCTCATCAAAGCCTTCTCTTGATGATATGGCATCAACTTTTTTTCTATCTAGGGATGATGGAGTTAATTCTTTAAATAGTGAAGAATTTATAAATTTATCCTTATTCTGAGGAGCGCTACAACTCATAACAGATCGGCCATTTTTTCTCTTAAATGGGGATGTATTTTCAGTAATAACAGTAAGAAAATCACGCGGAGATATATGAGGAGTAATAATATTATGTGGTCTTTTCGGGAGTTCTGACTCCTCTAGATTGGTAAGATAAAGTAAATGAGTAACATACGGTGAAACTCCAAACTCTGTATTAAAAAAATCTTTGAGTGTATGAGCCTGTTTCATGTTTTGATCTGATGCTGAATGCCAACCTTCAGTTATATTTCTTCCATATTTCACCATAACTGAATCTCCTTCAAATTTTATTTTTGATGGGTCATGGTCTTTTACTTCTATGCATAGAACTAGGCTTTCTATTGTAATTTCTTTTTTTTCAATTGCATCATCAGGTTTAGTTTTAATGCCTCTTACTGGTGAAAAAGTTTGTGGGGTATTAAATTCACAAATAATAATACTGTCAATATCCTTAGCTTTGTAACCATGAAATTTTGCACCAGAAAATGCTTTAATAATACAGTCATCACTTTTATCAAGACTTTTGAAATTATCTTTAAGTAATCCAATAATTTTTTTTGTTGCATTAGATTCTGATGAATCATTATCTCCGAATATACTAATCATATCTAAGGCACAAGCCTCTCAAAAACTTTTCGTTGATTAGTTTCTAATGCAATTATATTAATAAATATTTTATCGGAATCTATATCTGATATTTCAGGTAATTGTTGCACAAGGTCGAAATATGCTTGTTCAAGATCGGAATTCCAATAAAACTTTTTGGTATTATTCCACAAAGGGTGAGTAAAAATTACTGCAGTTTTATCAGTTTGATTGATTAATCCATATAAACCACTTGATTTGAATAACTCCACTTTTTTGTCACCAAACATACTTCCAAAATTATCAATAAAATTATGAATTTTATCTTCTAATTTATTAAACCATCGATTGGTATCGAAATCAGTCCCACTTGCGATTTCTGCCATATCTAATGCTAATTTCCAATTCAACTTACCATGAACCCTTCTATTTTCGTAAGTTCTTAAACAGTTATGGCAAGAAGAATCACATTTCTGATGTACCAAACCTTCCCAGTCTTGTTTAGTTTGGTCTTTTATAAATCCAAGTATTAAATCAATTTGTTCCGGCTCTGACAGCTTATCTGCGTAACCTGCCCCATTATCTAACTTATCTGAAATGTATATTTGCTCAAATAAACTTCCTTCATCGCCTCTTACTCTTTGATAGCCGAGTTGGAGTTCTCCAGAATCAATCTGTAAGACATCTATAGCGACCTTAATAAATAATTCAGCAAAAGATCTAATTGCGTGTTGTGCACTTTCTACTTCCCGCATATCTAATATACTAGTTTTCTTATTTAACCATTCTGATTTAAAATTTATTAAGCATACATCGGTTACTTTAGTACAACCAATAGCTACTTTCTTAGGGGTGGTTATGTCGTAATCTGGTTTTAGTTTAAGTTGTTTCTTGGTAATAGCTTCCTGACTATATAAAGTTTGGTCATAAGATAGATATGGCTGACTTTCTTGTACTTCAAATAGCTCGCCAAAATTATCATTCATAATTAAAACGGTTTTTTGGGGCAACCTTTTGATAATCAAGCCATCCTTTTTGTAACCTTCTTCACTCTTATCAATAGGCTGAAGAATTGGTTCATTACTATGAAACCTTACTTCTGCAGGTTTTTCATAATTTCGAGTGCTAAACGATGTTCTAAAAGCTAATGGCTCAACCATGGTAATTAATTCCATTGGATTTTTACATAATAAACATTCATCGGTATTATTTTTATTTTGATCTTCAAAATGTACATAACCACATTCCTTGCATTTATATATGTTTCTTTTTTGGCTATAGGGATTACTTTCAGAAACAGTCGTTCTATTAAAATTATAATTTACAAAACCTTGGCAAACATGAATTTCTTTATCTTTAATAATTTCAGATCCTGGGGAAAATGCAGTCACTGCTTGCTCTAAAGATCTATCCCCAACACTACTATTCTCCTGGTCATTAAAATTACTTGGCTCTTTATAATAGAGAGACCTACTCTTAGTTGGAAAACCATACATTGGAAGCATTCCAGCTGAAGCCATTCTTGCACTTAATTCTCTTTCATTAAAAACTGTACCGTTAGATAACTTGATCATTTCATTAATTAAGTCTTGATAAATAAAATTTTTAAGGTCTCTGATTTTATTTTCATCTAAATGCCCAAAGGTAGTGAACAAGGAGATGACATCAGAAATTTCAGATTGATTATTTTCTATCCAGTCGATAATTTTATCTTTATAATCCTCTTCAAATCTATCTGCATAGCCAAATGTACCGTGATTACTGTCTTTATATCTTTTAGGCTTTATTTCTGGGTCAAGAGAGTTAAATGCCCTTCTTAAAATCTCAGCAGTTATACATCTTTGAAAAATTAAAATTTGACGTAAATCTAGAAAAGGTGGTGGTGCCATACCTCCGGTCATTCTTTGAGGGTTAGAAAAATACCAATCATCATGACTTCTATTTTTACAGTAAGTGAATGCATATGAAAATTTCTGTCCCGAACGACCAGCTCGACCAACACGTTGCTGATAATTAAATCTTTGTGGCGGCATATTGCCACATATTACAGATGATAATGACCCAATATCCACACCTACTTCCATAGTAGTAGTCACACTTAATAACTCTAGTTCATCTACTTTTTTTAACTCATTATCTAAAAAAATACCTTTAAAAAATCTCTGTCTTTTCCTTTGCTCCTGGGCTGGTTTAGTTTGACCTGTTAATTCTTCAATCCGTAATTTTTTAAACGGTCTTTTTGCTAGCCATACAAAATAGTCTTCTGTTTTTGGATTGTGGTCATCCACTATTTCATCAAATTCACTTTTTAAACATTGGGTATTTGAACATACACCTGCCGATAGATGTAAATGGTCGGTAGAGCAATTTTTACAACGATAAATTTTAGTGTTGTTGTATTTAACTACTTTTAATCGTAAGTCTCCCAAGATATCTAAAAAACATCTATTTTGTTCTGTTATGCCAGCCTTTTTAAAATAATCCTCAAAATCTGTAAATGGAGGTGGATTTCCAATACCTTTTAACTTATAAACAGCTTCTAAATATTTTTTAACTCGCCCATAAAGTTGGTACACATCTCCAGTTCCGCTATTACCACCAAAATATTGCTTATGCCTGCCTAGTATTCTGATACATGAGGCTAATATTTGCTTTACCTCATCAGCGCTAAATCCTTCTAAATTGAGATTATTGTCAATAGGCTCAATATGAGCTATGTGCACAGATTCAAAATCTCTTCCTGCTCGATCAAAAAATGTTTTTGCTAATAAACCAGAAAAGGACTCAATAAATACCTGCTTTCTTGTAGTGGTTAATTTTTCCTCATCTACCTCCCAAAACTTAGATTTGAAATATTTATACCATTTATCATTATTTTGATTTAAATCTTTTCTGGGCCCAGCTGGATTAACTCCTAAAACTACTAATTCATCAATTATATTAGATCTAAGCTCTCCCCAGCTGTAATTGCTGTCTTGTTTTTCAGCGGTTTCAATTGTATTTTTATCTTCATCAGATAAACCCTCCGGAGCCCTATACTCAAGGAACAGTAATTGATTTAGATCTATATTCTCAGAGATCCATACTTTGATAATATCTTTTTCTTTTGGATTTAATTCGTCGCCTTTATGCTGGCGGCGAGCCAGATCAATTCTATTGACTTGATTGTATCCCAATAATTTATAGGAGATTTGTCTAAGCATATCAGAAAAATGCTGTGTCTCTATAGAGGCAGCGATCGTAGCTGCGGCATCTCTACTATCGTTAAATATCAGCGATTTTGATAACTCTGATGATTGGGATAATAATTCACATACCTGCTCTGTCAAAATCTGAGCCCCTTGTGTTTGCCCCATTGTATGTGCTCGAATGGGTGAATGCACTTTACCTTTTTGTAGAATATTTTTATTTACTTCCTTTAGGGAGCAATGGGGACACGCACTGGGTAGTGATGGTATTTTGTGAATTTCATCTTCCTGAGCTCCTTTAACTTGCATTATTATTGCATTTTGTCCCTCATCTGCATCAGTATCTAAATGTCCATTTTTAGTGTCAAATTTGACTTTTTTAAATAAAAATTTGATATCGCCTGACTTGAAAAATTCTTTATTATCAATTTTAGGTATATTTAAGGATAACCAAGTATATTCATCATATTTACGTTGATTTACATAATTATTTAAAAGATTAATTTTGTCTTCAATATTTGAGGTCAAAAACCAGTGGCTATCATATTCGGTTTTGGTCTTAATACCCCCATAGGAAACTTCTCCACATTGCTCACAATACAAAAGCTCTAAGACTTGATGACCGCAATCGCATTTAATTCTTGGGACCGCATAAATTTTACCAATACTTCTTTCAGGAAAATAAAACTTTTCATCAACTTGATTACAATCATTATTTGTACAAGCCCATAAGCCATTAATTGTTTTATGAAAGTTATGGAATCTAAACCTTACCCCCTCTTTTTGTTGCTCAAGTGCTTTTAAAATTAAATTATCAATATTTTTTTTTCTTTGTGGGCTTATTATTTGATCTAATACATCATCAATTTTACTAGGATAATAGTGCCCTACTTCACCTTTTTGGATAGGTTTTTGACTTCTATTTATTTTATTTAACTCAAAATAGTATGCTACTTTCTGTGATAACTTATTTTCGCTTGCCCAGCTCTTTAACTCTTCATTTGTTGAGCTATCTGAAATACCCCTCAAATCAGCTTCAGTTAATTTACCAGTATTAGTTGGCGTTATAATTTTTCCAGGAATAATCCTAAAAGTACTTTCTGAGATACCAAAAAATTCTTGAAGGTATTTCTTACCTTCCTTATCACCATCTATTGAGGCTGAGGTTGCAATACAAGTTAATTGATTTGATCCTTCTTTCAGGCCTAACCTAGCCAATAAATTTCTTACTGTAAGTGCAGTTTCAGTTCCAGCAGTCCCTCGATAAAGATGAATTTCATCTATGACTAACGTAAAGACATTGCTAGCATTTTCTTTTAACCACTCTCTTGTTGCATTAAAAATATTTTCTTCCTCTTCTCTAAGTAACATAAGATTAAGCATTGAGAAGTTACTAATTAATATGTCTGGTGGTGCTTGAATCATGTCCCACCTTGTGTACATTTCTCCTTTTGAGGGATCTTGAAGTTGTAACAATGCTTTATTTTTTTGTTCTTGTGTCATTTTAGTACTGTCATTAACATCTTCTAATTCTTCTATTAATTTACTTATTTCCAACTTCTCTGATCTAACTTCTGACATCTTTAAAAGCCCATTTAAAGCTTTTTTAGCTTTTGACATTGAGCCTGTTGATGCTCCGGTATACCTGCCGAAGAAAAACTCTGGAGACCCTTTATGGTTATAAGAAAAAAATAAATTTCTTAACCGTGTCAATTGATCTTCAACCAATGCATTCATTGGGTACAAAATCAATGATCTGACAGCCGCTTTTCTCTTTGAATTAGTCCTTGAATGTGACCATTCTTTTTTTTGATAGTCTGTTGACCACCATTGATTTAATGATGCTGGTCTCTCCCATTTTTTTGACTCTAAAAGTAGGCGTGCGAATATTGGCAATAAAAAACTTTCTGTTTTTCCTGAACCTGTCCCTGAGGTAATAATTGGGTTTTCATTTTTAAAAGCACTTTCGAGAGATTCTGCTTGATGCTTGTATAGGTTTATATTTTCATCTTCTCCAAAAATATATTTACCTAAATCTTTTGCAACAGATGAATCAAGTTTTAGAGACTCACATACCTCTTTAATTGATTTAGACTCTTCATATTTAAAAATAGGTTCAACAATAATTGGGGCAGAAAATATTTTTTCATCAGAAATTAACTGCTCCCTCTCATCCATGAGCTTTCTATATCTAAGCCAATAGGCATTATCAAAGTATCTTTGATAAGCACCTGTAATTCCTTCATTTATTTCAATAGGGGTATAATATTTCATATCTCACCAAATAATTTATTTGCAAGTCCTTCGGCAATCTCTAAACTAACATTTTTATAGCTTAATTGATTATTTATTGTCTCGGGTAGCTGCCCACTCAAACTAACAACTAATCTTTCGTACAAAAAAGGTAGCTCCATGTGAATCGGCAGAGTTAGTGAAAGGGTATCGGGGTTATAAGTAAACCAGTCTTTATATTGTGATTGGAAAGCAAAGTATTTAGCCAACTTAACATCACACCTAATAGCTTCAGTAGATTCTGACTTGTCTTGTGTTAAAAAGAAATATCGAGTACCAAAATTACTAGACCTATAAGCACCTTTTTTTATTTCTCCATCCACAGATTCGAATTTAATTTGATTATTAACTATAACGGCTCTTTCTAATCTTTCTTCTGGCATTGCCACTTTATTTAAAGAGTCTTTAATTTCATTTAAAGAAGGCAAAAAATTTAATAAATGAGTTGGAAAGCTTATTGAAGCCTGTAATGGAAAATTACTTTCTTGTGAAACAATCTTAGCAATATCCTCGACATCTTCTGGCTTCAGACCTTTAATTAACAATTTATCTATCGTATCGCTATTGGATTCAGAGGTGACTTGAGCGCCAACATCAATGCACTTTTCAGTAATGGTCTTTATAAATTCTGGTGAGCGCCATCCAGAAAGAAACATTGTTTGTTTGTCAATATTTTTAACACAAGGATTGCAAATCCTCCAAGTTTTTGGTCGGAGTGTATCTAAATTATACTCAATATCAATATGCCCAAGTGATGAAAGACTTTTCAGAAATCCCCATTGAAAACCAATATCTGTTTTAAAGCTATCTAGAATATTACAAAATTTATCAAATGTACCTTCCTTTAAAAAACATAAGGCATTAAAAATATCATTTAAAGAAAAATCTTCTTGTTTGTTTTTAGAAATTTGTATTCGCTCAAGATTAAAATTTATATTTTGTTTAGTTATTTCTTGGTTTTCACTAATGTGAAGCTGGAAAGTGCGTGCTTTAGAAAGTTTTTTTAGTGGATGTGATAAAGAGGATAAGGCGCCCTCATTATCAGAAGTATTAAATTCATGTATGCGCTCAATAGAATAGTATTTCCACTGCTTACCATCGATCCCTCTTTTTATATCAGTATTAGTAAGCTCACGCATAAAAAGACATTTCATGTTTTCAATTTTTTCAATTATCGATACTCCTTCATAGATGCAGTCGCCATCTTCATGATGGCTAATTCTGTCACCCACTGAAAAAGGAAATGCGTCCAAATTAATTATTTGAGTTTTTGTTGCAACTTCAACCTCTTCAACATAGTCGGAGGGGGTTACAAGATTCTCAAAATGGGTAATCTTGTTAGGTATTTCTTTGCGTTTAAATTCTCTGGTTACATTTGGCTTATTAAGAAAAAAATTTCCAATAACGGTATGGGTAGATTGATCAACAACTTCTTTGGTCGCAGATATCGAATTTAAGGGTATGTCCTGATGTAAATGATGCCCCATTACATTCGTTAACATTTTATTAATGCGGCTATCATTAGATGACTTCAGCCAGAATTTTTTTTCGATTTTATCATCTATCAGAATTTGATATTCACCAGAAAGAAGATCTGAATTATTGATTGTGATAGATAAACTTTCATCTTTTAGGATACCTTCGAATATAATTTTGCCATCAATATATTTAACTGTGACTTTTTTAGCAGTTGGACTAAAAATTTCTATTTCAGGTAAGCGGTTTATCAGGTAAGTATTTTTTTCTAAATAAAGACCATTTAAGAAGTTAATAATACACCCTGAACCTTGAGGAGATAGGTCTTCCAAGCCTTCCAAGCCTTCTAAGTCGTCTCCGTTTAATTCATTTATAATTTTTACATTTCTAAACGCTATAAAATTCTTAGGGAGCTTATGTAATTGCTCATCTGTTAATATTTCATAATCAGGTAATGCTGCTTTGTCTAAAAAATTCTTAACTTTATCTTGAAGAGAATACCAAACCAATAATAATGTATTTACTCCTCGCTGAACTCTACTAACTTCTCTATAAAAATGAACACCTAATTCCAGATCTTCGGTTAGGATACAGATAGGTGTAGATCTTTTTTGCCTAGTTAGCTTATAGTTTTGTTCATTATTGATAAATGTTAAAGAGCTTATTATGCCGTCACCATGGGGGAATGGAGAAGAGGATACCAACCTAATAAAGCTAATATATTCTTCAAATTGAATTTTATTTTCAAAGGACTTAAAAATATCTTTTTTTCCTTCTGAAAGTCTATCTAAGATTAAATTAAAATAGCCAGTACTACCTTTGTTTTCAAAACCACATAGATTCAATTTAATTTCAGGTTTTGAGTTTGAATTGTACCGATTAGGATTCTCCAGTTTTGCTGTGTAAAATAATCGTCTTGATTTTTCTTTTTTATCCTCTTCTCCTCCTGGTTTATCACTATCAATTTTTCCATCCCATAAAAGCAATTCATGGCAAGCTGCATCAAGCGCAGCCTCTCTCGTAATCGGCCTATCCATTAATTTTAATAAATGCTGTGAATGTTGGCCAAGATAGTAAGTGTCTTCATCTTCTTTATACCAGCTGCGTATTAGCTGCTCCATAACCTTCGTATCTAACTCTTCCCCTGGAGAAAGTTCTGCATCTTCAAAAATTTTATATAAACGGAGTCGATCGTGATCTCTAATAAGCGCTTGAGACATAGGAATACTGACGTGTCGACGGAAATCAAGTGCATAAGCTGTAGGTAAACCAAGCTCTTTTTCCCAGGAGTCTAACCAGCTATTTAACATGCTCCAAACATGATCAAATTTATAAAATATACGTTGTAAATTATCTTTATCAGGATATTCTAAGAAATCCTGGAGTCTGCCGTAGTAATTATTAGATGCATATTGCTCATCCCGAGTCATGCTCTCAGCTACAAAAGAAAAAAAACAAAGTATTGCTATAAATGGAGGCCGAAGTGGTTCATGGTTAGCTAAATATTCCGTATCCCATTCCTGAGAGATTCGATAGATATCGTTGAGGTTAATAGCCTTAACTGTGTTAATAAAATGTTGGTCAATATCTTTAGAATTAATATCTAACTTTGTAGAGATTATTTCTTTTACTTCATCACTAATATCAAGTCGAACAGGTCGGCCTTTATTACTACCACTAAAAAAATAATCACAAAAAACTGTATTGTACTTTTTATAATCAACAAAAGAATCACTTCGACTCCACTCAATTACATGCAAGGCTTTTTCTGAGGGAGACCATTCTTTGAAAGAAATTTTCATTGGTTATTGTTCACTCATGACATATTTATAGTTGAATAACTCATGTTTAAATATTGAGGATAAATAAGAGAGTTTTTCATTCAGAAAGATACTTTTCATTGATTGCTTTGATTTTATTCTTATGGATATCCTTTTCATAAAGTAATATTGCGTCATTCATTTCATAATCTCTATAGCATCGTGCAGCAATATCAATATTCCAAAGTACTTCAATTAATGTATCTGTTAGTTTTTTCATAATATCAGTCTACCCCTTATCAATTAAGTGTGGAACTAGATAAAACCTGACTAAAGTTAACTTTGATTCGTCTAACTAGTATCTACAAATCAAAGGGGGAGAATATGAAATCATTAAATCATTACAGTCTAATCATTATGGGAGTTTTACTATCCTTTGGTATCGCAGCTGGTGGTTATTTTGTTGGACAACTTCTATATAACGCAAAAGAAAATACTGCAGAAGCAAAAGGCTTAGCTGAACGTCGAGTTGAAGCAGATCGTGCGAATTGGAATATTACTTATGGTAGAAAGGGAAATCAATTTTCAGAACTTAAGAATTTATATGAAGCAGTGGAATACGACAAGAATAAGATTATTAAGGTATTAACAGACAATGGTTTTACTAAAGATGAAATAAAAGTTGGTGTGATAGATTACGAACAAAAAGAATACCGCAATGAAGATCAGGTTTTGATCGATACCCAACACATGTTATCAGGCAAAATTACCGTTGAGACTAATAACGTAAAGTTAGTACCGGATGTTCGTACCAAGCTAAATAAACTGCTTGCTGAAGGAGTCTCTGTTATGAATCATGATCCTTCATACTTATTTACAAAGCTTAATGAAATAAAACCCGCAATGTTAAAAGAAGCTACGGTTAATGCACGTATTGCTGCTAGTGAGTTTGCTAAGGTCGCTAATGCTAAAGTTATGGGAATCAAAAGAGCTAGGCAAGGTAACTTTTATATAAGAGATGTTGGTGAAGATTATTCAGATGACAAAAAAATTGAAAAAGATGTCAGGGTAGTCACTACCATATCATTTGTCATAGGTAATTAAATGAAGCCAATACATCTTTTGAGTAATATATCTAAACAGGAAATCCAACGTTGGTATGACTTAACTTTCTGCATAGGGTTTGCGACATTGATCACATTTGAGACAGGGATCGATATGATTTGGGTGTCTTATATTATTGTAGCCTTTTCTTTTAGAAAATTCTTTTTTAGCAATAAATATTGAAAAAACTACTCCTACTCATATTCTTAATACCTAATCTGGTCTGTGCAACAGTTGTCAGCGGACCTCCACTTCCCCATCCGTTAAATTGGGAAAGTAATAATCCCTGTACTTCTGAAACCATCAAAACTACATCAAAAAAAATACATGGAGTAACTTTTCAATTCAAAACTACTGAAACAAGGATGGCAAGGGGACTCGAGGATTGTTATCCATATACTTACGACTACGACAATAGCAAAGGTATATTGGGAGACGACGACCCTAGAAAAATGACAGAGTTCATCATTATGGACTCAAATAATAATATGATTGAACAGCGTGTTATAGATGATAGCTATAATGCAAGTCCTATCAAACTTATTGAAGGCTCTGAAGATTTTCCATACACAATGTTAAGCACTTACAGAGCTGCAACAAGTCGCGCATTTAACGTTCTTCATATATATTCCACTTCCCCATCATTCAAAAAGATTGGCACGTTAAAAGCAAATATTGGAGAAATGGAATTTTATAAAAGTGGCGGACTATATCTTATTGAAGAAATTACTGAACAACCAATTGCAGACAAGTCACATGCTTTCTGGCCTTACAATGTGGAGACCTTTGCTCTAATTAATGACGAACTTATTAGTGTGCATTCAATACGTCTAGATGAAAGAAAGAAGCGTTATGATATTTGCTTAAATCCAGACTTTAAGACTCTTGATTGTTACCTAGAAGAATAAGAGAATGAATAAATCAGCTTACCTAAATGCGATGCTAAAAAAATCAATTATTTTATTTAATAACAATGGTTTTGATTTATCAGGAATAAAGAAAGATTTGAATTTACACTGTCTTGATATAAAACAAAACTGCGATGGTTATCACCAACTAACCCAAAATAATAATTTTAATCTTAGTAAAGAAAATAATTATAGATATTATCCAAATAGAAATATTCATAAAATTGTAATTGATTCTAAAATTGATAATGGCATTCGAGCAACTGAAACATTAATTCATGAATTATGTCATGCAGTCCAATATGAATTATATGGAGACGATTGTCGGCCACATGGTAAAGAGTTCAAAGCAATAGCCTCTGGTGTTGGATTAGACGCTAGCATATCGTATACGCCTGCTTTACCTGCTCTTGAAGCACAAATTGAAGATTGGGAAAGAGAAATTGGTACTTATCCTCATCCGACTTCAATGCCAAAAAAAATGAAAATATTAGAAGTGATTGGAGAGTTGGTTCTTAATTTACTTTTTTTTGCTACTTTTCTTTTTCTTACGGGAAGTTTAGTCTTTATAATAACTGAGAGCATCATTGAATATTATTTAAGCTAATTAAAAGGGTGCTAATTTAGGTAATACCGGACCAATTTGGACTGTAAATTGGTGGAGTTAAGCTCAACGGTCCAATACAATCCAAATTGGCTCTATGTCTTAGGACGTTTAAATTTTCCTTCATTTATAATCCTTTCTTCAATAGTTACTTTGCTACCTTTCATTTTTTTGACTAGTAAAATAATATTAATTGCTTTATGGGTCCACTTAGAATTTGTAACTACCTTTGATGAATATTCTTGTTCATTAAGAATTTTGAACCATCTCGAATCTTCTAGATTAAATTTGAAATTATCATCTTTTAAATCAGACCTTAAAGAATGACTATTTCCTTTAGACACGTAAATATAGACCTTATTTTTTAAATAGACATTAGGCGTTATTGGATAATTCTTCCAGTCTAGATTAACTGAATTTTTATCAAAAATCTCCTCTAAAAAAGGGGATTCTTCAGATTTACTTGTCAGGATAATTAATCTTTTTTTAGCCCTAGTCATTGCAACATAAAATAATTTTCTTTCTGAAGAAATTAATTCTTCAATAGTTTCACCAAGAACTTTGTTGAACACCCAGTCTGGATGAATTAATGGGTAATTACGTTCTTTGGCATCAATGACAACTACAACATCACTTTCCATACCTTTATAACTGTGAACTGTTGAAACTAAAACCTTATTTTTTAGTTTTTCATCAAGGTGCATAATAATCTCACTACGAAATTCCTTAAGATGATCTTTACTTTCTGACTTTGGGTGATAACCAGGAATTCTTTTTGTTCTAGATAAAATTACTATATCTAATCCACTATTATAAATTATATTCGATACTATTCTTATAGCTGCAGAAAGAATGGGATAAGTATGTTCCTCGATTTCATAGGGTATCTGTTTAAATTTTTCAAGATATGCTAACTGAATTATCCCATTGTTGGTTGAAACTGGTATTGCAGGGTTATCTTCTAATTTTTTCATTAATTTATTGCTTATTGAAACAATTGATTTTGAAGACCTATAATTAGCTAATAAATGATATTTTTGATTTAATAAATATTTGGTATCTCTAAAATATTGATCAAAGTGACTAATAAATTTTGTATCTGACCCAGCAAAACCATTGATAGCTTGCCAATTGTCACCTACACAGAATAATTCAACATTTTTATTTTGAGATTTTACAGCGGTTATTATTTTATAAAATAATTCATTAAAATCCTGGAATTCATCAATGAATATATACTCAAGCTCTCTAAGGTCACCGCTCTGCTGAGGGTTTTTCCAGATAGTTTGACCTTTATTTATTGATTCACTCGATGCATGTAATAGCCCCTCATAATCTAATTTATTTTGGTTAGACAAAACTTTTAAATATTCTTCATAAAGCGATAAAATTATTTTATTAAATTTGGTTTCTTTATCATTTAAATCACCAAATTTTTTTATTTTATTAAAAAGGTCTTCTGGTAATAATGATTGTTTTCGACATCTTTTTATAAAGTTAAAGGTTATTATAGTAAAGCGCATAATAATTCTTGGCTCAATTTTGTCCCATATTTCTTCGTCAGAGAGTTGTTTATGATCAATTTCCTTAAAGTCTAGTTGGCACCTTAAAAAACTTAATGATTCTTGATGTGTTCCGCTTAACTGGGAGGGATATATTGCAATTAGGTCCCAGTTATCTTTCTCCTGCCAGTACTTTATTTTTGCTTTAGTTTGAATGTCATATTCTTTATCTCCAGCCATTCCAAAAAATTCAATGACAACACCAGAATCAATACCTTTAGAAATTGTGAAGTCTGGGTGGTAAGGCACACCAGCCCAAAAAAATACTTTTTCATATTTATATTTAACATTATTTTGAAAAAGAAAGTCAGCAATTAATTTTTCACCTTTTGATTTTACGTAATCATTATTTAGACTTATAAAATTCAATAGTTTCCGCTCTATTAAATAGTCTTCTTTTGTTGGTGAAATCTTTTCATTATTAGAAGTATCTAGATCATCGCGAAAATGATTTAGCATTAAGCTTAATATTGTATTTTTATTTTGATCATTGAGTAGATAATCCTTTATTATTGATTGAACGATCATTTGGTCCTCTTTTTCGTCGGTCAATAGTTCTGCAGAGGGATTAACTAATCTATTAGCTAATGCATGAAATGTCATAATTGAAGGAGTGCGATTTTTAAAATATTTCTTAAGCCTTTCTTGAATTTCTTCTACAGCTTTTTTATTAAATGCAAGGATTATTATTTTATTTAATCCCACACCACAATGCTTATTTAGAAAAATTACTCTATTAATTATTGTCTTCGTTTTACCACTTCCAGCTCGAGCAATTACCTGAATATTTCCACCATTGGAACTTAACGCTCTTGCTTGACTATCATCTACTTCCTCATCTAAATTATTTCTAATCCAAGATTTAACAAACTTAATCTTTTCTGATTCATATTCTTTGTTGTTTATTTTGTATTTTTTGTAATCATCATTATATGTAGAATTTAAAAAATCAGATTTGAATTTATCTTTAATTTGATCCATAATTTTGGATCTCTGATTTTTAATTATCTCTTTTAAATTACTTAACGGTTGATTCTTTAAATTATCATCTCTGTCATCATTAATAAATGGTTTCCCTTGATTTAAGAAGTTATTATAATTGGGTTCATCTTGAACGATTTCTTCTAATTCTTCCGCTTCTGGAAACATAATTTTAAATCTATCTACTATAAAAGACTCAAGGTTTGTCCATTGATTTATTGTAAGTTTATTTTTAAGTTGGCCAAAAAAAAATTTTTCTGTATTTTCCAAAAAGGATGTATTTAGATCTTTAATTGCGGCAGGAACTACCTTTCCTAACAAATGTTTTTGATAATAATCAAATGTTCTTGAGCGAGGTCCAGACATGGCACCTCTTGATAGCTTAATCCAGTGTCTCAATAGTTTATCAATAAGCAGCTTAGTTTCTTTATCCATTAATTATGATATTTAGGTTCATGAGTCCTTACTCAAGGAGTATGGATTAAAAAAATTCTGCTTTCATA
>JAOKBJ010000007.1 GCA_028244835.1 Methylophilaceae bacterium | reverse complement strand
CGTGGCATTATCTTAAAAGAGCTTAAACGATTTGATGAGGCCCTGGTTAGTTATGATTATGCCATTGAGATTGAGCCAAAATTCTCACAAGCTTATTACAACCGTGGTATCGTTTTACAACTTCTTAAGCGCCTTGATGAAGCTCTAGTTAGTTATGATCATGCCATTTTAATAAAATCAAACTATATAAATGCTTATAATAATAAAGGCGTTGTTTTAAAGACGCTTAAAAGATTTGATGCAGCTCTAGCTGTTTTTGATCATGCTATTTCTATAAAACCTGATTCTGCAAAGGCTCATTATAATAAAGGAAAAACTTTACAAGAGCTTAATCGCCATGATGAAGCGCTGATAAATTATAATCAAGCGATTGCAATAAATCCTGCCTATTTAGATGCTTACAACAATCTTGGTAATACACTTCAAGAGATCAAGCAATTCGATAAAGCCCTAGATAATTATAACCATGTGATCGCCCTTAAACCTGATTATGCTGATGCTTACTTTAATAAAGCCATACTCTTGCTACTAATTGGTGACTATCTAGAGGGTTGGCAGCTTTATGAGTGGCGATGGAAACAGGAACATAATATCAATTCTCTTAGATCATATAAGCAGTCTTTATGGCTAGGCAATGAATCTCTTATTGATAAGACTTTGTTAATTTATAGCGAGCAAGGATTTGGTGATTATATTCAATTTGTTCGTTACGCTTTTTTAGTTGAAAGCTTGGGTGCAAAAGTTATTCTTGAAGTTCCTTTAGCATTAATGTCAGTCTTTTCAAGTTTAAAAGGAAATTTTATTCTTGTTGAATGTGGAAAATTGTTACCTGATTTTGATTACCATTGCCCAGTGATGAGTTTACCACTCGCATTTAAGACGATAGTAAAAACTATTCCCACTCAAAATATTTATCTTTATGCAGATATGTATAAGAAACAACGATGGAATAAAAAATTTAATAAGAAGAGAGCTACCAGGGTAGGGTTGGCTTGGGCAGGTAATCCAGACCACAAAAACGACCGTAATCGAAGTTTATTACTAAAGCAATTTTCAAGTTTACTTAAATTACCTTTTGAGTTTTATTCTCTTCAAAAAGACATAAGAGAAATTGATGCCCAAACAATAATCGATTTTCCTCACATACATCAATACCAAGAAAAATTTCAAGACTTCTCTGATATTGCAGCGCTCATTGATACTATGGATATAATTATTTCTGTTGACACCTCGGTTGCCCATCTAGCAGGTGCAATGGGTAAAGAAGTATGGGTATTATTACCTTATTTTCCAGACTTTAGATGGATGCTGGATAGTGATGACAGCCCTTGGTATCCATCAGCAAAGCTATACAGACAAAAAGCAGTTGATGGCTGGGATGATGTTTTAGAAATTCTAAAAGATGATTTACTGAAGGTCTTAGATTAATGTGAGAAAGATAAAATTTGATATAATTAAGAAAATGAAAAAAATACCAGTAATCATTCCCTTCTTCAAAGATCACAATGCTTTAAATGAAGCAAAGGAATCTTTAGCAATTCAGAAAATTGCTACAGAGATTTTTATTCGTGACAATACTAACGATAATATTCTTTATACAAAAGCAATTAATGAAGGCTTAAGAAAATTCTGTTTCAGTAATTTACATGATTATATATTAGTCATGAACCAAGATGCCAACCTTTCCCCAAACTGTCTTGAGGTTTTATTTAAAACAATGGAAGACAATCCAAAATGTGGAATAGCCACACCTGTGGCTGTTGATAGCCAAGGTAATAGCACCTGGTATGGAGGATTAGAAGCTTTTCCTTGGGGTCGGCATCGCACTAAAGAGAACAAAGATAAAGAATTTGAGCCTTTTCATACACCCTGGGCAAATGGTGCATGCATGATGTTTAGAGTAAACATGATTAAGGAGATTGGATTACTGGATGAAAATATGCGATTCATTTGTTCAGATGCAGATTATTCATTTACAGCCAGATCAAGAGGTTGGGAGATATTAGTTGCACCAGGTGCAATCATTGAGCATGCACTTGGAGCCAGTGCTTCTCTAGAAAATGATTGGTTAAATAAAGTTAAGCTAGCTGATCAAATTTATTTTGGAGAGAAATGGTTAAGTGGTGATTTATATAAAAAACTAGCTTACGAAGGATCAAAGCTTACTATGCTAATGGTAGTGGATGAATTGAGAAAGAGTAAAGCTTATTTACACCTCAACAAAAAAACTATTAAGACAGAAGACATATGAATTCGAGATAATTTTTAACAGAAAAATTATTATAAAGTGAATTATTTATATTCATCATGGTCAGACAAATATGATAAAAAACAAAGAAAAAGAAGAATGTCCTGCTCATAAATGTAAGCCATTTATGGTTTTATGCTATATGGCAGCTGTTTTTTTACTTTTAGGTGTGGCCTCTTTTATTAAATATCTTTTCAGTTAATTTTAAACAGGCTTTGCATATTTAAATGAAAAAACTACTAGCACTTTTATGTTTACTTCCCAATCTTGTTATTGCGGAAGTACTCCATGTAGATTTAATTTGTGAAGGAGAGGCTGCGCTTTATTGTGATGATTCAAAAAAATGTGGAAGTGAGCCTGCTGTAGAAATTATAAAAATTGCCGGCAATACCTTGGTTCACAAAATCCATGGCAATCATTTTTTAGAAGTGGATAAAAATATAGTGAGTTATAAAGAGTTGGACACTGATGGATCAATTGGGTTTTCTCTTAATATAAATAGGAAAACAGGTAAGATTGAAATAATTAGAGGATGGAGTAAACCTTACCACTTTAATGGAGTTTGCCAACAACCTTATATTAAAAATCCGTACGACCCCACTTAAAAAAAGGATTAATATAATTATGATTTCAGTCTTTTATGATGATAAATGTCGCCTATGCTCTCGAGAAATTAATTTCTATAAAAAAATTTCCCAAAAAAATGATTTTAAATGGTTAGGTATTTCAACCTCATCTAAAGATTTAAATTCTTCAAATGTAAAGCAAGTAGATTCACTTATGTATCTTCACGTAAAAGATTGTGAAGGTAATTTTCATATAGGGGTAGATGCTTTTGTACTGATATGGAGCAAGTTACCTTATTTTAAGTATTTAAATTACATTATTTTATTGCCAGGTATTTATCAATTTGCTAACTATATTTATAAAAAATTTGCAAAGTACCGATTTAAAAGACTTAAACATTGCCAAATAGAATTTCAGAAAATAAAATAATTTTAAAACTATGAGATCTATATATTGGTTTAGAAATGACTTAAGGTTAAAAGATAATCCATCACTTAATCTAGCACTCGAAAAATCAGACGAAATTTTATTTGTTTATATTCATGATATTGCCAATGAAAGAGAATGTTCTTGGGGTTTTAAAAAGATGGGCAATCATCGAAAATTATTTTTATCTCAAGGCCTAGATGAGTTAAATCAACATTTAGGAGAATACAATCACTCAGTAAATATATATATTGATGACTCAGTAGTTGTTTTAGAAAAATTAGTTAAGCAATATAAAATCGATACAATTTTTTGTGAGTCAATTAAAACTTTCAATGAAAATAATCAAGAAGCCTTAATTAGAAGGATGAAAATCAATATCGTTCCATATTTTCATTCAGCATTATTTTTCGAAAATCAGTTACCATTTGGTATAAATGAATTACCTGATATTTACACTAATTTTAGAAAGGCTATTGAATTTAATGAAACTAAGCCAGATAAACCATCAAGTCTCCCAAAAAAAATATTCAATATAGAATCGATTAAAGATAATGAGTTGATTAAACTGGATGTTCAACTTAATAACTATGATAAAAGCTCTTTTCCAATTACGGATAAAAATTTTATGGGTGGTGAAAAAACGGGATCATGCCATTTACAGAAATACTTTCAAAGCAATAATCCAGCGACCTATAAAAAAACAAGAAATGAATTAATAGGACAAAATTTTTCAACAAAATTTTCACCATGGCTCGCGATGGGATTCATATCTGCAAGACAAATATTTTCTTGTTTGGATAAATATGAAACAAATGTATTGAAAAATGAGAGTACCTATTGGATCTTTTTTGAATTATTATGGCGAGATTATTTTAGGTTTATTATGATTAAATACGGGAAAAATTTATTTTGTAGAAATGAGCCAAATATCCCAAAAAAAAATATAAAACATAATGATGATAATTTTAAATTATGGACAGCAGGAAAAACTGATAATAAATTTATTAATGCAGGCATGAATGAATTAAACCGAACAGGATTTTTATCAAACAGAATGAGGCAAATTGTTTCAAGTTATCTTGTTAATGAATTAAGTTGTGATTGGAAAGCAGGAGCTGCATGGTTTGAATCACAACTCGTTGATTTCGATGCATATAGTAATCAAGGAAATTGGTCCTACATTGCCGGAGCCGGAACAGATCCTCGTGGTGGAAGATTCTTTAATATTGAAAAACAAAAAAATACTTACGATCCAAATTCAATTTATCAAAATTTTTGGAGTTAATCATAAAAAAACTACATATTATATTAGGTAATCAATTATTTCCGATTAATGAAATAAATAAAAAAGAATCATCAATGGTATTTATGGCAGAAGATTATGACTTATGCTCTGAACATAAAAATCATAAACTAAAAATTTTAAATTTTCTTGTTTCAATGAGAGAGTATCGCGATCAATTAATTGAACAGGGTTTTAAAGTTTTTTATTCACGAATTGAAGAACCTGATTTTGTTAAGCCTTATGAATCAAAGTTATTAAATATTTTAATTCAAGAAAAGATTAGTGAGGTTTTATTCTATGAAATAGAAGACTATTTATTTGAAAAAAAGATTATAAATTTTTTAAATAAAAATTCTATTAAATTTTCAACAATACCTTCACCAATGTTTTTATGTTCAAGGAACAAATTTTTAGAATTTTCAAAAATAAATAAAAGTCTTAGAATGGTTAGTTTTTATCAAATGATGAGAAAAGATTTAAAGTTATTAGTTGATGAAAAAGATAAGCCAGTTGGCGGAAAATGGTCATTTGATCTTGATAACAGACAAAAACTCCCTAAGGATATTAAGCTTCCACCCATACCAACAAATAAATCTTCTATATATTTTTGTGAGCTAGATAAAATAATTAATTTAAAATTCAAAGACCATCCAGGTACTACTAAAAACCATTGGGTACCATTTAACAGAGAGCAGGCCATGGAAATGCTCGATGATTTTTTAAAAAATAAACTTGAAAATTTTGGTAAGTATGAAGATGCTATAGATTCAAATAATAATTTTTTATTTCATAGTGCGCTAAGCCCAATTATAAATATGGGTTTAATTACACCCATGGAGGTTATAACAAAAACTCTTATTTATCATACAAAAAAACCTTTTCCACTTAATTCTCTTGAAGGTTTTATAAGGCAAATTATTGGATGGAGAGAGTTTATTAGGGGAATATATCATTTAGAAGGCCAGAATGAGTCTGTTGGTAATTTTTGGAACCATGATAGGTATTTAACAAAAGACTGGTATGAGGGTACAACAGGGATTGTCCCCTTAGACGATGCTATTAAAGATTGCGTTAACTATGGATATACTCATCACATTCCAAGGCTAATGATTATTTCAAATATAATGAATTTATCTAGAATTCATCCAAGTGAAATTCATAAATGGTTTATGGAAATGTTTGTAGATTCTGCAGACTGGGTAATGACACCTAATGTATTCGGAATGGGTACATTCGCTGATGGCGGATTATTTGCTACTAAACCTTACTCTTGTGGGTCCAATTATATTTTAAAAATGAGTAATTATAAGAAGGATGAATGGTGCGAAACATTAGATGGCCTATATTGGAGTTTTATATCTGATAATGAATCATTTTTTAAAAAAAATCCTAGACTATCAATTATAAGTAACTCACTTAAAAGAATGAAGCCTGAAAGAAAAGAAATTATTTTTAACAAAGCTAATAATTTTATTAAAGAAAAGACAAAAAAATAACTAAATTTTATGAAAACTTGCCCAAAATGTAAATCTAATATGATCGTAGATGTAATTTATGATGTCGTTTCTCAGCCCGATGCCCCTATTAACAGATGTAAATCTTGCGAGTATGAGTTTGGTGGTCTTAATAAGTATTTGAATGATGAATTTATTAATGATGATTTATAATTATTAATTAGCAAAATTTACTATACCGAAGCCTTCATCAAAAATGGAATAATAAAAGCAAAAAGAAGTCCAATTAGAAATATTCCTACTGATGCAAAATAGATAACCATCGATACTTTTCTGGCTTGCATACAAGTAGCTGCTAGTTTTTTGTCTACAGGACATGGCTCAAATCTTGAGTGGCTCTGCATTATCCCAGAAATAATAAGCATTATAAATGCACCAATAAATATTGGAATTTTGTATGTAGAAAGAATTATCAATTGTGGGAATATCGAAATTAATGAGCCTAGGGCTGCTCCCGCACCAATCGAAACTAATAGGGCAGGTAACGCACAACAAAATATAGTTCCGGTACTGGTAAATAAAGCTAGATAATTTACTAGTTTATTTGACTTAAATATTTGAGTATTTTTACTCAGAGTCATACTTATCCCTGATTTTACTCACAGAGTCAGAAACGACTTCAATTTTTTTAATATCGTAACCCGCTTCAGTAATGATTGTTGTAATAAGTTTGTCATCAATAACTTTGCCATCCTTCGATTCTATTGCGACAAAGTAATTCTCTAGATTAACAAAAACATCTTTTATATTTTTCTCTGATTTAAAACTCTTTTCTAGGCCTTGCGCACAAAAAGCACATACCATCCCAAGAACTTCAATTTTTTTTGTCACTGCATTGCTGTTTAAACTAAACAATAATATTGTTAATAATAATAATTTTTTCATAACGTGATCTCCTAAAATGTATACATGAAGTGAATGGATGGGTCCCCATCCGTTGTTACCCCAGCATCCATAAATATTGCATTATTTATCAATCTTAGGGTAGGGGTGTATTCAACTTTCTTGAATAGACTATTAGTATTTTTAGCTTTTAAAATAAGCCAGGGTTGTGTTTTTTTATAGCTCGTTTCATAGAATGAAAAACCAGCTTCAATTTTACTCGTATCAAAATTCTCATGTCCAACTCTTAAAAATTTATGTGAGATTAGCCCATAGATTCTTTTTGTTTCATAATCAAATTGGAATTTAGGACTTAAATAAGAATCTCTTTTCTCCTTGGAGTTTCTTTTAATACTCACTGTTCCAGCTTCAGTAAAAAGCCATAGGTTGGTTTGTGAGTTAATTGCATTTATTCTCATCAACTTCCTCAAATGAAATATTCCACCTGAGTTTATCTGGTAACCCCTCCCTTTCATATGGTGTGCTTTTATCCCCAATGAGTCTTTTGAGGTCATTGCATAACTTGATTCAACACTAGAATGACCTTTAGTAATCGTAATCATGCTGGTGATTGAGCCCTTAAAGTTCATCGGTGCTGCCTGAAGTCCTGATTGGTAGATAACTAAGAGTCCGATAACCATTGAATAAATTTTAATTATTTTTATCATCGTTTGTATAAGTTAGTAAGCTCCTGAATTTTTTCATCTTGTACATTCTTATCTTTTGAATAAAATGCTTCCATGACACATGTTTCAAGGTGTTTTTGAAGCATAATGATCTCTAAAGACTGGCAGGCTGAGCTTACAGCTTTTAGTTGAGTGATGATTTCTGGACAATATCTTTTATCTTCAATCATTTTTTTTATTCCATTTAGCTGGCCTACTACTTTATTTATTCTTGGAATATGCTTTTCATGATTTGGATGGTTAACTTCACAATTTTTTTTCATAGGTTTTTCCTTGTGTTTTAATATTTATACTATATACCCCTATAGGGTATATGTAAATTTATTTTAATTCATAAATCGATATAATCACTAGTAAATTTTTAGAACTTTGTTTGATGATTGGTATCATAATAACAAGAATAAATTAAATTAATTACAGGAAGTATATGAAAATTTTATCTTTATGGGCTGAGCTTCAAAAAAAACTAATTGCCGCTTTGCCTTTCTTAATTATTTCATTAACATCGTATGCTGGAGATCAAAAATTGAATGATACCAATAAAGTTTTAAATGGAGAATTATTAGCTAAAACACAACTTATAGCTTTTGAATCTGAGACTTGTAGTTCCTGTAAAGCATTTAATAAAGATGTGATGGCCAATTGGAAAGCATCTTTTCCAATAGAAAAAACTTATAGTATGCAAGTACCGCTTGGATGGGAGTTAACTGAATCAGTATGGGCTACCCCAACAATTGTTATGTTTGAAGATGGTAAAGAAACTTCTAGGTACACAGGTTATGACGGAAATAAAAAAGAATTTTGGCGTTGGTTTGGTATGCAGACTTTAACTCCTGAGCAAAAGAAAATTGCTTTTGAAAGCGGGACTGAGTTACCATTTAGTGGCTCGTTATTAGATAACAAAGATCCAGGATATTATGTTGACCCAATTACCGGTGAGCGTTTATTTCGAAGTGATGCTAAATTTAAAAGTGGTACTGGATGGCCAAGTTTTTTTGATCCTATCCCAGGATCTCTAGTTTTTAAAGAAGATGGCAATAGAGTGGAGGTTTTGAGTGCTAGTTCAGGAATCCATCTAGGCCATGTGTTTGATGATGGACCACCTCCAAGCGGCAAACGTTATTGTATTAATAGTGCTGTATTAAAATTTGTAGCAGATTAATTTTATTTCATCTGTTTCTTACTGTTCTTTATTATCTTAAATTAGGCTGAACCTTGATTTAAATTTTCTTATTAGGAGTCTTAAACTTAGATGCTGCAATGGTTTGAAAATTTAATTAATCCTTTTCCAAAAGGTTTGATACAAACACCACCTAAATCTTTATTTAAATTTGCTTGGCTATGTATTAAAGATATTAAAATATATATTGGCTTAATGGCAATTTTAACTGCATCCATAGCAAGCTTAGAGGCAATTCTTTATGCTATTTTAGGGAAGTTAATTGATTTAATGGTCGCTAGTGGTCCTAGTCAATTTTTCAATAATCACTTGAATTTCTTACTTCTAATCGCAGCCATACTAATAGGTAGCACGTTTTTTGTTGCTATTAGAGCAATGATAAAGCATCAAGCATTAGCGGGGGCTTTTCCAATGAGAATGAGGTGGAATTTTCACCGACTATTATTAAATCAAAGTATTAATTTTTATAATAATGAATTTTCTGGACGAATTGCTGCAAAAGTAATGCAGACTACGTTGGCTTTAAGGGATATGTGGTTTATATTATCTGACATATTAGTTTATGTAATTGTTTATATTACCACCATGATTATTTTGGTTGGAAGCCTAAATACCTTGCTATATTTCCCATTTTTAATATGGTTAAGCATCTATATTGCAACCCTGTTTTATTTTATTCCTAAACTTGCAAAACTCTCCAAAAACCAAGCTGATGCTCGTTCACTTATGACCGGTCGAATAACGGATGCTTATACAAATATCAACACGGTTAAACTTTTTTCTCATGCTGGTAGAGAGTCTAAATATGCTAAAAATGCAATGAAGGATTTCTTGTATACCGTAAAACTTCAAATGCGTAAGATTACTGGCATTCAAATTATTAATCATTTCCTAAGTATGTTTTTAATCCTATCAACCACTGGAACAGCACTGTTTCTATGGTCAAACAACGAAATTGCTGTTGGAGTAGTGGCTGCTGCAACTGCTATGTCCTTAAGATTAAATGGGATCTCACAGTGGGTAATGTGGGAGATGACATCCTTGTATGAGCAAATTGGCGTCAGTCAAGATGGACTCAATATGCTTTCTAAGAAGCAGCTAATAAATGATAAATCTAATGCCATAACAATTAATATAAAAAAGGCTCCAATTACATTTAAAAATGTTTGTTTTGCATATCAAAATAATGATAGTTTTTTTTCTAACTTTAATTTAAATATTCAACATGGAGAAAAAGTTGGCATAGTAGGAAGATCCGGAGCCGGTAAATCCTCATTAGTAAATCTTTTACTAAGATTTTATGATTTAGATAAAGGTGAAATTCTAATTGATAATAAAAATATCACTTCAATCACTCAAGACAGCTTGCGATCTAACATAGCCATGGTTACTCAGGACACGTCTCTCCTTCATCGATCTATTGAGGACAATATCGCTTATAGTAAACCTAGCTCTTCAGATAAGGAAATTATTGCAGCTGCTAAAAAAGCGCAAGCTCATAAATTCATAATGGGGCTAAAAGATCAATACGGGAATATTGGATATAAATCTTTAGTTGGCGAGAGGGGGGTTAAACTTTCTGGAGGTCAAAAGCAAAGGATTGCAATTGCAAGGGTAATTCTTAAAAATGCACCCATATTGCTATTAGATGAAGCCACAAGCTCATTAGATTCAGAAGTCGAAGTTATTATTCAAGATAGTCTCGATATTCTTATGCAAGGTAAAACTGTGATCGCTATAGCACATAGGCTTTCTACAATTGCTGCAATGGATAGATTAATTGTAATGGATAATGGAAAAATTATTGAAGAGGGAAATCATAAAGCACTTATCAAGAAAAGAGGTTTGTATTATCAGTTGTGGCAACACCAAAGCGGTGGATTTATTTAATATTAGTATAATCAAATAAGCTATTGATTTATATATGATTCTGTATTAATATTTTGCGATGTTCAAAAGAAGCCTATATATTTTTGTTGTACTTTTCAGTCTATTATTTAACACTCAGACTGCTTTTACGCATGACGTTGAGCATATTTATCATGACCATGAATCGCACGAAAGCTTAATTGATTGTAAAGATTGTCTCTTAAAGCATCATCTAGATAAGTCACCTGATTTTTCTAATTCCTACGATTTTGATTTTCCAAAACATACCAACCTTAATGACAACTATCTTATAAACAATATTATTGTTTATACCTTTGTTGCATATCAGTCACAAGCCCCGTAAAAAACTCTAAAAATTTAAATTTATTTAACTAATTTTTTAGGGAATTTATTATGCGGAACATTATATTAGTGTTCGCTCTATTTTCATGTACTTTGCTTCATGCTGAAGATAAGAGCTCATTAGAATTAATAGAAATACCAGTAACAGCAAATCCACTTAATTTATCAAGTGATGAACTAGCGAATCCTGTTAGGATTTTTAATGGAACGGAATTACAAAATAGGAAAAATTCATCTTTAGGCGCTGTATTGGATGGTGTCCCAGGCATCACAAATAATTCATGGGGTGATAGCGTTGGACAGCCTGTGATTAGAGGTATGGATAGTAATCGAATCAAAATACTTAATAATGGTATGGAGATTAAGGATGTGTCTAACATGTCAGGGGATCACGCAGTTGCGATCGATACTTTGTCCGCAGAACAGATAGAAGTTATTCGAGGCCCAGCATCTATTATTTACGGAGGTGGTGCTGTTGGAGGGATAATTAATATTATTGATCATCGAATACATAGTGAATATATAGATGGCGTACTTGGAAAATATGACCAAAGTTTTGGTGGGGCAAATAATGAATCATCAACTGCTTTTTCTGTTGATTATGGCCACAACGATAATCTTATGTTTCATTTAGATGGGTACCAACGAAATAGTAAAAATCTTAGTATTCCAGGCTTCTCTGTTTCAAAAAGGCTAGTTGAATCAGATTCAGAATTTACAAGGGATAAATATGGTAAGGATACCTTGCAAAGTTCGGATAATGAATCTGGTGGCGGTTCATTAGGCGTATCTCATTTTTTTGATGACGGATATACTGGCTTAGCTTTTTCAGGTCATCGGGTAGATTATGGTAATCCGCTTGAAGCTGGGGGTAAATTTGATCTAAATACTAATAAATATGATTATGTATTAGAAAAAAATAAAATATCAACTCTTATTAGTAAGATGAAATTCAAGTTAGGATATAGTGATTACGATCATAAAGAACTTGAGCCTGATGGTGCGGTTGGTGCTGAATATATTGATAAGGGCACTGATGGTAAGTTGGAATTTGTTCATTCATTCTTTAACAAGTCACCAGGTGTTTTCGGAGTTGACTTTGGGAAATCAAATTTTTCAAAAAGTCAGGGTGACCCATTAATTGCCAATAATCAGCGTAATAACTTTTCCTTTTATTTACTTGAAGATTATTTTGTTGGTAAGCATAAAGTAAGTATTGGTTATAGGCATGATTTTAATCGTTATCGATCTAATGATTTCACAAGTGATGATGGTTGTAGTGTAGCTTATACCAGCACCTCAAGTTGTACGAATGAAAGTGGTACTGAGCTCTCAACTACCTTCGGTAAGACGAATAAAGCTTTCAATAGTAATAATTTGTCTTTAGGAACTGTCTCGGAGCTTAATAAGCAATGGAAACTATCCTTAAATGTAAGTCATAACGAAAGAGCGCCAGCACATAATGAACTTTATTCATATGGGCATCACCATGCTACAGAGACGATTGAGCAAGGCTCTAGAGATTTAAAAAAAGAGCGTTCAAACACTATAGATGCTCAATTCAAATGGAGTAATCAAAGAGCTATCTTTTCTTTGAGTCCTTATTACACAGATTTTCCTAGCTATATTGGCTTATTAAATTCTGGAACAACTCAGAACCATCTTCATGAAGGAGAAGAGGATAGTGAAGAATTAGCTGTTTATAAAACCTCAAATATCCCAGCAAAATTTTATGGGTTTGAAGTTCAGGGAGATTTAAGTTTATCCAATAATTATGGTCTAAATATATGGGGTGATTTTGTTAGAGCCAAAAACAAAGATGGTGGGAATCTTCCGAGAATTCCACCTGTTCGACTTGGTACGGGCCTTTCTTATGAGCGGAACACTTTCAGTGGTAGTTTGGATTTAATGCACGTCTTTAATCAAACTAACATTGGTCCATATGAATTAAAAACTGATGATTATACTAATATGAAGCTTACAATGAATTACAAACTTCCTATGAATAACAATATTAATCTTTATTTAAAAGGGGATAATCTACTAGATCAAGAAAAAAGAGATCATACCTCATTTCTAAAAGATAAAGTTTTAATGGGAGGTAGGTCTCTTATGTTAGGTGTTGCAGGTGATTTTTAATTAAATAAGAAGAGTGAATTAAAAAAAGGGCGTTTAACGCCCTTTTTTATTTTCATGAAGCTATTAAAAAATTAATATATAAGCAATAGTAATTATAATTATTCCAATTATATTTAAAGCGAATCCAGCTTTTATCATGTCTCTTATTGTCATTTTTCCAGACCCATAAACTATTGCATTTGGAGGTGTTGCTACTGGAAGCATAAATGCAAGACTTGATGCCAAGACTAGTGGTATAGCAATACTTAAAGGTGATATTGATGTTGCAATTGCAATTGAAGCAGCAATAGGAAGAAATGTTGATGTAGTTGCAGTATTCGATGTAAGTTCAGTCAAAAAAATGATAAAAGTTACAATTAGTAATACCATAATCCAAGGCTTAAGATTCACTGCTAAGATAAAAGCTTCCCCAAGCCATTGACCTAATCCTGAGCTGTTAATTGCTTTTGCTAAAGAGAGTCCGCCTCCAAATAAAATAAGAAGCCCCCAAGGTAATTTTTTTGTTTCGTCCCAAATAAGTAGATCTGTTTTTTTATTTTGTGATGGAATAATAAAGAGACTAATCGCTGCAATAATTGCTATACCTGCATCTGTTAAACCTATAAAAATATTATAATCTTTTAAGTAGGTTCGAGTAACCCATAAAAAAGCTGTGATTAAAAAAACTACTAGAACTTTTTTTTCATCTCTATTTATAGGCCCCAATTTATTTAAATTTAAATTGATTGTCTTTTTAGTAATGTGATTTATTTCAAAATTAGCTGGATATATATATCTAGTTAGCACTAAAAACCCACTTATAAGCATTATTAAACCAATGGGTAATGCTATTTTCATCCAATCTATAAAAGAAATCTCAATAGCATAGTTTTCCTGCATAAATCCTGCAAAAACAATATTAGGTGCAGTTCCTACAAGACTTGACATGCCACCAATCGATGAAGCATATGCTATGCCTAATAATAGGGATATCTCAAAATTTCTTGAATTTTTTTTAGAAATATTTGGAAGACTTTCTTTAATATTTGAACAGATAGCTAAACAAATAGGAAGTAACATAAGGGTTGTTGATGTGTTCATTACCCACATACTAATAAAGAAAGAAATACCCATAAATGCCCCAACTAGTGATGTTGCTGAATTACTTATAGACGCTATAACATTGAATGCTATTCTTTTATGGAGCCCGGAAGACTGAATAGCTAAAGCTAAAATAAATCCACCCATAAAAAGAAAAATATTAGGATTGGCATAAGATACAGCAGCTTCTCTAAAATCCATGATTTGTAATAATGGAAATAAAGCTAGTGGTAAAAGAGCTGTTACAGGAAGAGGGATTGCTTCTGATCCCCACCATGAAGCCATAAGTAATGCAACGGCAGCAATATTCCAGGCTTCACTAGATATTGAAAGTGGTGGAGTGCTTAAAAATACTGCAAAAAAAAGTATTAAGCCAATCCAAAATCCTATTTTTTTATAAGCTTGAGTACGCATTATTTTTTTATTTGAATAATTTAATTTATTGTAACAAAAAATTGGTATAGCTCAATAAGCGGCCCAACTCATAGTATTTTAAATAGATTTTACGGCTTTTTCTATTCGATCTAATGCTTTTTTAAGTAACGAGTGGGTCGTTGCAATATTAATCCTTACATGATTAGGCTGATTAAACATGTGGCCTGGCTGAAGGGCTACACCATGATTTAAAAATAATTGATGAGGGTTTTTTACTGGCAGATGCTCACACGAAATCCAACCAAGATAGCTAGCCTCAATGTCATAAATTCTTAAGCCGGGAATTTGATTAATTCTCTCAATCAATAAATTTCTATTTTGACTTAGGTAATCAAGTAAGGCTAATCTCCAATCTTCACCATTTTTTATAGCAGCATCAGTTGCAACATAGCCAAAAATTTCTGGATAAGGAATAAGTGATCCAATTTTATGAGAAGCCATTTCTCTTAGTCTTGGGTTTTTACAGATCATCCAACCTAGACCAGCCCCAGGAAAATTAAAGGTTTTATTAAGAGACATTAAAGTGATTGTTCTATTAGCTGCTCCTTCTGAAATGCTCGCGATTGGAATATGTTTATGACCTTCGAAGACCATGCCAGCATGAATCTCATCAGAGCAGATAAATAAATTATTTTTATTACAAAGATCAACAATCTGAACTAATTCATTTTTTGTGTAAACAGTCCCTCCAGGATTGTGTGGATTACAAAAATATAAAAGCTCTGAATTTTTTTTTATTACTTTATGTATACTTTTTGGAGATAAAATTTGACGATTTGCAATGATTTCAAGCTGCGCCTCATTATAATTTCTTCCAGATTCTTCTGCCGCTAACTTAAGATGGTGATAAATTGGTTGCGGAGTAATTATATGAGAAGTACTTTTTGTACAACTAATTCCAATTGAATATAGCGCGGATACTACGCTTGGGATAATAACAATCCAATCAGCGTCTACTTCCCAATCATAATGTTTTTTCACATAACCAGCTATATTCTCTTTCAAATCATTTGGTGCGTGCGTGTAGCCAAAAATCCCATGCTTTACTCTGTTTTTCATTGCATTAAGAACGCATGGGGGAGACTCAAAATCCATATCAGCTACCCAAAGAGGAATCACTGATGAATCATATTGATCCCATCTAATTGAGTCAGTTTTAAACCGATCAATTACTTTATCAAAATTATAATTACTCATTCGTTAAATGTTAGCGCTTTCGGGAGAAAAAAAACTTAATAATTTTGTAAATTATTACTAATATAATTTTTTTAAAAAAGAGCATTTTGAGAAAAGATTTAATCATTATTTACTAATTTTTCCATTAAAGGTGCAATTGAAATTAAGACGATACCAGCAATAAGCGACATAATTGTTAAGAAGGTAAATAAATCTAAATTATTTGATTGCAAAATGGTTGGTAATTTTCCAGCAGAATAGTTTGCAATTGCTGCTGATAAAAACCAAATACCCATCATTAGTGAAGCAATTTTCTTCGGTGAAACCTTTGTAACCATAGATAGACCTATAGGCGATAAGCATAATTCACCAAGCGTATGAAGAAAATATACTCCAACAAGCCACCAAAGACTTATGTAGGATGTGTTTGAATTATTGACATACATAATTAAAAAGAAACCTGCTGATAAAAGAATAAGGCCTATACCCATTTTTTGAGAAGTATTTATTTTATAAACACTTCTATCAATTCTTAACCAAAAATTTGCGATTACGGGTCCAAGCAAAATTATAATTAAGGGATTAATTGATTGAAAGAAAGAAGCTGGAATAATAAAGCCAAATAAATTTCTATCAACAGAATTACTTGCATACAGAGTTAATGATCCGCCAGCCTGTTCAAACCCAATCCAAAAAAATATTACAAATAATGAAAGGATGCCAATATAAAAAATTTTCTTTACATCACTCTTGATGAAGTTAATTTTATTTTTTTTCTTTAAAAATAAAATAATTACTAACGCAAATAATAAAGTTAAAAGTTCATAAAGATTGTCATTAATAAAAATATTTATTTCAAAAATTAATAAAATAATTGGGATGTTGATTAATGATAAAAATATAATTGACCCCCAATCAGTGAAATTTAACTTTTTTGTTTTTTGAGATAAATCCTCTTTAATAATTTTATTTTGCCCTAAATAAAATTGCATTAAACCGGCAAGCATACCTAATCCTGCAATAGCAAATCCATAATGCCAATTAATAGTTTCACCAACATATCCAACTATTAATGGGGCTAAGAAAGCCCCTAAATTTATTCCTATATAAAAAATACTAAACCCACTATCTCTTCGCACATCATTATCTTTATAAAGTCTTCCTAGGAGAGTACTTATATTAGGTTTGAAATAACCATTACCTATAATCAACAAACCCATAGCTAAGAATAAAAGATCAGGAAATATCATTAAAAAATGTCCCAGCATCATTGTGATCCCACCAATGAAAATAGTTTTTTGGGTGCCTAAATATTTATCCGCTAGATATCCTCCAATGATTGGCGTTAAATATACTAGTCCAGTATAGATGGCGTATATATGAAGAGCTTCAGCATCAGAATAATTCAATGAATTTACTAAGTACAATACAAGTAATGCGCGCATACCATAATAGCTAAAGCGTTCCCACATTTCTGTGAAAAATAATGTTGTTAGGCTATATGGATTTCTGTTATTTATTAATTTAGTCATTTAGGTTTTTTAATTGCTTGAGAATTACATATTATGCACTTAAATAGCTTTAGAAAAGAGGGGGTTTTAATCGGACCGTCTAGGACTTATTTGGACTGTGTAAATTGGTGGAGGAAAGCGCATATTTTCCCAATGCTAGCCCATATATATAGGCTAGGAATATAGGGAGAATAGCTATTTCTTAAGTAGCTGTTCCTTAGCCGGTGCGTAGGTTTCTTTTTCCGATGGAAAAGTTTTAGCATGCACATCTGCTGCGAACTGATTAACAGCCTCTTTGATAAGATCAGCTCCATTCATATATGTTCTTACGAATTTAGGCTTGAAATCTGTAGAAAATCCTAACATATCTGGAAGAACTAGTGCTTGTCCATCTACATCCAATCCTGCTCCAACACCAACTACTGGGATAGAAACTGCGGCACTAACTGCTGCCCCTACGTGCTGTGGGACAGCTTCTAAAACGATTGCAATACATCCGAGTTTATCAAGCTTTTTGGCTTCTTCAATGATACTAAGCTCGCTTTCTTTAGTTTTCCCTTGAGCTTTAAATCCACCGATTGCATTGTGGTGAGATGGTGTAAGACCAATGTGCCCGATTGCTGGGATACCTGATTGAGATAGATGTGCATAGAGTTCTTCGTTTCCGTCAACACCCTCTATTTTAAGTGCATTTGCTCCAGCCTTAATTAAGATTTCAACATTATCCATTGCTTCCTTAAATCCCTTTCTATTACTCATGAAAGGCATACCAGCAATAAGAAATTTATCTTTTGCTCCTTTTTTTACTGCCCTGGTGTGCATGGCAATTGTTTCCACATCACAGCTCAAAGTATCTTCGTGACCATGTACTACCATATTCAAATCGTCACCGATTAAAATACCGTTTACATCTGTATCGTTAAGAATCTTTGCACTCCAGTATTCATGTGAAGTAACAACTACAATTTTCGTTCCTTCTGCTTTTAACTTTTTGAAATCTTCTAATACACTCATAACGTCTTCCTTTAATTATTTAATTTTATGGTGACGATTTAATCATTAGCAATTCTTCATAATTAAGGATAATTACTTGTGCCTATAAGCAATTAAAGTAAATCACGTTTTAATCCTATTTTTTGATTGAACGAGATTAATCATCATCTTATTAAAACAAGGTATGACTTTTGGTCGTGATTTGCTTTTAGTTATTGACCGTGATTACGGTAAAATAATTATATAGTATTCAGTAAGATTCATCAAGATTATGCTATGTTATAAATATACTTTTATAGAGAATTATAAGGAGTGAAATTAAATGTTATTTATGTTTAATTCGTAGACATTTCCTTCCGCCATTATTTTGAAAAAAAATATAGTTAGAAAAACATACTTAAAAAAGCGTAAAGAACTATCTTCTTCCAAATTTGAAGAAGAATCATTTCAGCTTGTTCAAAATACTATTGAGCTTATTAAAAAATATAAGCCCAAATGTGTTCATTGCTTTTTACCCATTCATTCAAAAGGTGAAATAAACACTACACCAATCATTCAGTATTGCTGGAAAAATAATATCAATGTTGTTGTGCCTGTTAGTAACTTTGAAGAGGGGACACTAAAAAATGCAGAATTTACACCTCATACTAAAACAAAACAAACAAAAAATAATATTACCGAACCAATTAATCCTGTCTGGAAAAAAAACGATATTATTAATATTGTAATCACTCCTCTTTTAGCTTTCGATCCCAAAGGATATCGAGTAGGTTATGGAAAAGGATTTTACGATCGCTTTTTTGCTTCTTTACACAAGGATGCGAAAAGAATTGGAATCAGCCTTTTTAAGCCTTGTAAGGACATAGGAGATATAAATGAACATGATATATCGCTAACACATTGCGTTACCCCTAACAAAACCTATTCTTTTAATAATTAGAACAACTCAAACAAGAAAAAATATGAAAAAAAATATATTAATAGCTGGGGCATCTGGAGCAATTGGCAAAGAGTTCTCAAGATTTTATAGTGATGATCCAAATGTAGAGAAAATTGTTACGTTATCGAGAAAAGCAGATGACTTCGGCGATAAAAAAATTCAATCAATGGAGATTGATTATAGCAAGGATGTGATATTTGAAAGCTTAGACAAAATATCACAATTGGAATCTATTAGTACAATCATAATAGCAACAGGAATACTCCATACTGACCAAGTCAAACCTGAGAAATCAATAGATAGTATTAATTTTGAGAGCTTGAAGGATGTATTTCAAATCAATGTTTTTGGGCCCATCTTATTAATAAAAAAGCTTTTACCACTTATTAAGAAATCACAAGGAGTTAAAATTGTCTTTTTAACCGCAAGAGTGGGAAGTATTTCTGATAATGAACTTGGCGGTTGGTATAGTTACCGGAGTTCTAAATCTGCGCTTAATATGATGATAAAGAACCTATCAATAGAATTAAAGAGAGCTAATAAAGAAAATATAGTGATAGGTATTCATCCTGGAACAGTCAAAAGTCATTTATCAGAACCTTTCTTAAAGAATGTAAAGCACAATATTTTGACTCCTAGTGAAAGTGTCGAATTGATGGCAAAGGTTATTGGTAAAATTAGCCAAAAGGATTCAGGAAAGTGTTTTGATTTTTTAGGAAAGGTGATAGACCCATAAGTATTATGCCCAATTTTATTAATTTTCCTGAGAATAAAAAATGCTTAAAATAAAAATGAAAAAACTACTCCTACCCTTATTCTTAATACATAATCTGGTGATGGTGAAAAAGTTTATTTTAGTTTGTGAGGGCAATTATGAAGCAAGATGAATTAAAAGAGATTAAGTACGTTCTTAATAAAATTCATAAAACTTTATTATGTGTATTTTGGATTATTGGTTTTTTTGCTCTATTGTACTTTGGTCTTTTAATTTACTTGAGTTATTGAAGGGATTTATAGAAGGGGTAGCTTGTAATCAGACTATCTAGAACCTAAATTGGTAGATGTAAGCTCCATTGAACTATATTTTTCTTTTCTGAATTGATGGCCAGCAAACTGGATTTAGTTTGCTAGCTGCGATTTCTCCGGGGCCAACACCAGGTATGAATTTTTGCCAATCACCTGATACCATTGTTGGCTTTTTAACCACGCGTGCCCCATCTGCGAAATATGTATTAGCCAAAACTATTCGACTCTGTGAAGTCCTATTATCACCTGCCGTATGAAAACTCAAATTATGATGAAAACTGGCTTCCCCCATCTTAAATGGTTTGCTATCAATAGCTACGTTATTTGCCTTAAAAACCTCCGTGACTTTTTTATCATAGCTTGTATCATTTTTATTAAAATTGATATTTTTGACGAGATTGAAAACGTTTAAAGGTTTTGCAAATGATAAAGGCCCCATAGCTTTTGGCACTGGTTGAGCTGGCATCCATGCGGTCACAACATCATTTGTCTCTAAAGGAAAATGATGATCGTCGTAATGCCAAGGTGTGCGACCACAACCGGGCTCTTTGGAAAGTGCATTGTCATGATAGAGGCGAACACTTTTTACGCTAAGCAGGTCCGCTGAAATCTTCGCAATGCGAGGGCTGAGTACATATTGTCTGATGATGGAACTCTCTAGCCACATCATTTCTAGGCTTAGGAAGCGCTTACTTCTGTTGTTTATTGGAAATGTCTTGTTAAGAAGGCTTATGAGCTCCTCGCGTAAGCGAACTACAGCTGCTGGAGACAACACATTTGGTAGTCTGATGAATCCGTCTCGGCGAAAGGTAAGGTGATGCTCTTCTGTTAAATGGTATGGTGTGGAAAGCTCATCTTCTAGCTCACTATCGGATGGCATGTCGAAATGCTGTAACGGCTCTATATCGACGAAATTAGTTACATTATCTATATCCTTGTTATCGGCAAGCGTTACATACCAATCCCACCAAGCTTGATTGTCCTGCTCCCAGTATTGGTTTAAGTCTTCGCTTGGCTCTGCAAGCATATCCTTAGAAAGTATTTTCTTATTAATAGCTTATTTCCCTAAAATAAAATATCTAGACAGTTAATTAGTTTGCTACTTTAATGGACAGTTTTAAATAACAATTAGTTTCAACTATAACTTTTGTGTATTATGTGGCGTTAGGTTAACTTTAACAGTCTACTAAATTCCCAAGTAATTAGACGGTCAAAAATAATAATAATAATTAAAGAGTAATTTTTTTTGGAATATAACTTTATGGATGATGAGAATATTAAGGATCTTGACTATTTTGTTGATATCCAACCTAAAACACAAATAGAATTTTATGAGGCTGTTTTGGAAGGATTATCATTACCCCAAAAAACAATATCGCCTAAATTTTTTTATGATGAGCGCGGCTCCAAGATATTTGATAAAATTTGCGATACACCAGAATACTATTTAACTCGAACCGAAATAGCATTACTCAATGACATTCAAAAAGAGCTTTATTCTCTTGTTGAGCCTGGTTCGGTGGTCGTGGAATATGGTTGTGGATCAAGTATTAAGATCAAAGCACTTTTATCGGCTTTGCCAGAGCCATCACATTACATTGCAATAGACATTTCAAAATCCCATCTAATTTCAACCGCGAAAGAAATAGCTTCAAATTATAATAATATTTCTGTTGCAGCAATTTGTGCAGATTTTATGGAGCCAATCGACTGGCCAGAAAGAGCCTCTTTTGAATCTTTAAAGCGGCTTGCTTTTTTCCCTGGTTCTACCATTGGCAATCTAAACCCTAGTGAAGCCAGTCAGTTTTTAAAATATGTCCGACATTTAGTCGGTGATGAAGGCACATTCTTAATTGGTGTAGATATGAAGAAAGATGCCGAGATTTTTAATCGAGCTTATAACGATGAAGAAGGGCATACTGCTGACTTTAATTTGAACCTTCTCCATAGGATGAAAAAGGAACTAGATGCTGATATCAATATCTCCAAATTTTCTCATAAAGCCTTTTATAACGAAAAACTTGGAAGAGTTGAAATGCACCTTATTAGCGATGCTAAGCAGGACATTAAACTTAATAATTTAGAGTTCTCCTTTGAAAAAGGGGAAAGTATACATACTGAATGTTCTTATAAATATTCTGTAATAGAATTTTCTGAGTTGGCTAAAAAATCAGGATTTAGCGTGTTAAAAAATTGGAGTGATAAAAGAAATTTTTTCAGCATTTATTTGCTGAAAGCTTTTTAAAATTACATCTTTGTACTTAAACTATTTAAAAGTAAAGCTATGAAAATTAAATCTGCTTGGACACGACAGATAGAGATTGGTCAGCAGCCAAGTAGTTCTGCTTTACGAGATCATCTAGACGCTGTTCATGATAATAATGCGGGTTTCACGGAAACATTTGCGTGGAACTGTCGTGATGCGAATGGCAAAAATAGTTATGAGTTACTTGCTGATATTATTGACCAAAAAAATCATTCTCACGTTCTAGATCTTGGGTGTGGTAGTGGTGTTCTGTTAGACCTTTGCAATAAACGTTTCGGAGCTGAATTGATGCTTTTGGGCATTGATATGAATGGCTCCGAACTGCAGCTTGCACGTGAGCGCCTTGCACATACCGATACCAAGTTCCATCAAGGAACGGCGCAAAACCTTGATTGCTTTGTTGATTCATCTTTTGATGTAATTTTCTGCCATTGGGCATTGACCTTGATGGACCCAGTGGTTGAAGTACTTTCCACAACCAAGCGTCTTCTCAAGGAAAGAGGCATTTTCGCAGCTATTATTGATGGTGATCCCAAAACTGCACCCGGCTACCTTGAAGTCCACGATATTATTTACAAACACGTACAATGCAAGTATCCAGATTATGGAGTTTTTGACCTTGGTGACCCACGTGTGAGAACAGCTGAGGAACTGCAAAAACTTACAGCAGAAACCTTTATAGGTTTCGACATAAATATAACACCAATAACTCTTAGCTTTAATGCAGCTCCTAGTATCTTGGCACGCGAGGCTGCTGGTTTTTTCTATGCTTCATTCGTGCTTTCGCCCAATGATTTTAGCCATATGCTAATCGATCTCGAAAAATATTTTATTGCGAAACAGCAGGATGGAATTAGCTGTTTTAAAATGCCAGTAAATCGTTTAGTTGTGAGGGGAAGAGGGGAGTAATAATCGGATGGTCTAGGACCTATTTGGACTGTAAATTGGGGAAGGTAAACACGATTGCTCAATGAAGCTCTATATTATCTTTAAATGTATTTTTTTTATGCATGCTCAGTAAGGATTATGTGGGATTGGTCTAAAACGGTTTGCTTTATTTTTGTTGATGATATTAGTGGACTATAATTAACTTTAATTATCTTCTTTCCCTTAGACTTTAAATAAGTTTCTACGTCGATATTGTGCTTACCTCTCCCCCAATCTTCACCAACAATAAAAATATCTGGGTTCAATTCTTTACATGCTGACACGTACTCAAGAGAATAATAAGGTCGAACAATACTGACACACCTCAATGCTTTTAGCATCTCCATCCTTTGCACTAAAGGGATTATAGGCACATTTGGCTTATAAGAGTTCACCACATCATCAGATGCTACACCAACTGCAACATCGCCTAAAGTGTAACAGTATTCCAATAGTGCAAGATGTCCTACATGCAGTAAATCAAATGTACCTACGGTGTATACAAGCATTGTATTAGTTAACTCCCATTATAAATTTTCCACACATAGGTAACTGTTATACCGAGGGTATAAGCTGAAAGCATATAGACATTGGCTGGATTTCCAGAAAGCTTGGGCGTTTTAATTTGCGATACATTTAATATTGCGAGACTAATTGTACTTATACAAAGAATGCCAGTAAAAACTTCTCCTCTAAAGTAACTTTCAAATAAAAAAATGAAAACAATTATTATGCTGTTGTTATCAAGTGCTAAGCCAGTGTACTTGGTTCCACCACTGAGACCAAAAGTACTAAAGTAACTCAAGCGTATTGCGCTTGAAGCAAGCATGATAAAAGCACCAATTAAAAATAGCGGCTCAAACTTTCCGTAGCTTAAAAGAAGGATAGAGGGTGCAACTCCGTAACTTACAATATCAATCAGCAGGTCAAGCTGAGCACCAAAAGCTCGATCATTCCCTGTTCGACCTTTCATTTTTCTTGCGACGATACCATCCAACCAGTCAAAAGCAACTGCCCATATCATTCCAATCATGGCTATATAATATGCACCTAAAATACTAAAATAGATGGCAAAAATTGTGCAGAATAAACCAGCAAGCGATAATAAGTTTGGAGGATCTTTAACGAAAGAAAGGATACTTGGCAGCAATTGAGCTGGTTGATGGGCCATAATGTTTCCAGATTAGTTATGAGACCTAATTGGAATTGACAGCTATAAGCTAGGCTAAGCTATTATTATACCTGACATCTAGTATTAAAGCTCTAAGTCTATTCGCTATGAAGTACTTTCAATTTATTAGAATTAGAGAATATAGAATTACAAAGATTAATAATCGGACCGTCTAGGACCTATTTGGACTGGAAATTGGTGGAGGTAGGCCTAGGTTTTCTATAAGCTTCTATGTTGTCCAGTATAAATAACTATAGAAATATTTAAAATCAATAGATTTCTTCACGACTTTTTTCTTTCCCCCTCGGGTCAGAGGCAATCTCAATTTTATTATTTTTATGATCCCACATAATTATCTGCATATTACCAAACTGCCTATTAGATTTTTTTAATATATGTCCCATACTTTCCAATTCATTAATCTCGTTTGGCATAAATGCTTCTTCCTCATAAAGCACATAATCTGGATGATATTGATGATGAAATCTTGGTAGAGAGACCATGGATTTTGCGTTTCCTCCATCAATCCATTCCAATGCTGCAAGTAGAATCATACTTATAATCCTTGAGCCTCCAGGTGTTCCTAAAATCACAAAGCCTTTATTTGATTCTAGAAAAGTTGGAGTCATGCTAGATAACATTCTTTTTCCAGGCTCCACTGCATTAGCGTTATAACCAATCAATCCATAGCCATTCTCAGTTCCAGGCTTGATAGAAAAATCATCCATTTCATTATTCAGCAAAATGCCCGTCCCTTTTGGAACAAAAGCAGACCCAAACCAAAAGTTGATTGATTGAGTAACTGCTACACGATTACCAAATTTATCGATTACCGCAAAATGAGTTGTGTCATTTCCTTGCCCTTGATATGTTGGATTAGCGAACTCAAGAGTTTGATTGTCTGTTGCATAGGTAATATTAATACTTTCCCTTTGTTTTGCTGCAAAACTTGGGGTTAAAAGAAATTCAAGAGACTCATCCATGAAATCTGGGTCCCCCATTTTTATGGCTCTTTGATAATAGGCTCGCCTTAGAGCCTCAATAATTAAATGTTTTTGGGTGGTAGGGCTAAATTTATCCAATTCATATCCTGCTAATATATTAAGCGCATTAGATAAAACTAAACCACCTGAGGATGGAAGTCCTGGAGCGATAATTGAAATTCCTTTATAGCTTGATCGAACTGGCTCTCTTTCAAGAACTTTATATCTATTTAAATCTTCTTCGCTCCAAATGCCGCCATTATTTCGAACAGATTCAAGCATTTTTTTAGCAAAACTTCCTGTATAAAAACTTTTATGACCATCTTTCATTATTTTTTTAATCGTCTTTGCTAAATCGGTTTGTTTTAGAATCCATCCTTTTTTTGGTACTTCACCTTTATCTAAAAAAATTGCTTCAGTTTCTTTATATTTCTTCAGCCATTTCTTTTTATAATTTGCTCCTTTTAAATACCTTTCATTTACAGGAAATCCATTAATTGCTGCCTTATAGGCAGGAGTTAAAAGTGTGCTTAATTTTTTTGAACCGTATTTATCATTGACGTAACTTAATACCGCAGGGATACCTGGTATTCCTGCAGACAATGGTCCAAGTGTAGAAAGATTTTTTATAATGTTCTCATTTTCATCTAGATACATATTTTTATGAGATTGAAGCGGGGCAGTTTCTCGAGCATCTAACATTTTATATTCCTTACTTTTAGCGTCATAAATTAACCAGAATGCACCACCTCCAAGACCTGATGCAAACGGCTCTACTACAGAAAGCATTGCGCTGATTGTTGTAGCAGCATCGTAAGCGTTACCACCTTCCGCTAAAATTTTTTCTCCTGCTTCAGTGGCTAGAGCATTGGAAGTTACAACTGCACCCTTGAATTGGAACAATTCATTGGGAAAAATGGTTCCAGAATAAAATAATATAAATGATACATAAAGCCAATGATCGAAAATTTTGGATGTCTTCATTTAATTGAAATATTTATATATTAAAATTAGAATTATAATGCTTTAGAATAGATTATTAAACTTAATAAAAAAGCCTTGTTTTTGATTAATAATCAATTAATATATTTATATACTTTCATTTAGTTATTTTACTTTAACCCTCAAATCAATATTAAAATTCACATAAACATGATAAATAATAAATTTTACAAACATTTTTTTATTTTAATCTTTTTAACAACGGTACTAGGTTGTAATAAGCCAGATGCTGGCCAGCTTATTGATAAAGCTTTAGAAGCTGAACATAGAACGCCTTCTTATACTCAGCGTGATAAATATCGCCATCCAAAAGAAACATTACTCTTTTTTGGCCTGAATCCAGAACAGTCCATTGTTGAAATTACTCCAGGTTCTGGTTGGTACGCAGAGATTTTAGCACCCCTGATACGTAATAAAGGGCAATACTACTATACCTCCTTAAAGTTGCATGAAAAAATAAACCCTTACTTTGTTAAAGTAGAGAAAGCATTTAAAGAAAAAATGGGGAAGAATCCTGATATTTACGACCAACTTCGTTGGGTTCATTTTGATCCAAAACAGCCTGAGTTTGCTCCGAATGGCTCTGTTGATATGGTTCTTACATTTAGAAACGTCCATAATTGGGCGAAAGCGGGGTCAGCTGAAGCGATGTTTAATGGTTTTGCAAAGGCACTTAAGCCAGGTGGAATTCTTGGTCTTGTAGAACACAGAGCAAAGGCAGGAACGCCATTAGAAAAGCAGATTAAAAGTGGTTATATGACTGAGAATTATGTTGTTCAGATGGCTAAAGATGCTGGATTTATGCTTGATGCTAAATCTGAAATCAATGCAAATCCGAAGGATACTGCTGATCATCCAAAGGGTGTTTGGAATTTGTTACCTGTCTTAAGAGATGTGGCAGATGATGATAAAGCAAATATTATATCAATTGGAGAATCGGATCGAATGACCTTAAGATTTATTAAGGAATAATCCGATTTATTTAAATTAGTTTCTTAGTTTATTAATATAAAATATTGATTTTAAATAACTATTTTAAATATTTTAGGATAAGATAACCCCAGTAAATGAATACAGAAGATAAAGATTTAATAGAAAAACCAAGCCTTGATAGATGGGTATGGTTACTTAAAAGAACTGTTATGGATAACAACTGGTGTAGTCTTCATGAGGGGTTTAGTACAGACAACTCATGCTTCAGGGAGTTAGCAGATACTTTAGATTATGTGAATGACGAGGTTAATAATGTTCACCCAATGCACCATGTAAGGCAATCTATTAATGATGCTATTGGTGTATTTAAAGTCTTTAGAGAAGTGTTTGCAGTAGATATGTTTAAGAAGCATACGGCTACTACTTATGACTCTAACCTTGTAATTTCTATGTTTAATAGAACAGTAACTTTTGAAGAAAATGATAAAGAATTACTTAATGCCATTAAAGATTCATTCAATAAAAGAAAGTCAGATAGGTATCTTTTAGTAAATACTTTAGACCAAGCCTTTCAATTAAGCAGAGTTGAGGGTAGACCAACTAACCCATATAAAACCCCTGAAAATATTAAACAACTAGTGGCTATGATGATTGATGAGGGTATGTCTAGTAACGCTTGTATTGAAAAGATAGATGAGATGGCTAACAATCATTCACTTAAAACTACTGACAATAAAGGGTTATGGCGAACAGCTAAAAATAATCCAAGACCACAGATATGGGGTGAAGATAGATGGAAAGATGAGATGGATAAATACAAGTGGACTGCTCTTAATGACTACCTATATGACAGAATAGAAAAGGGTAGAACAACTCTAGATGACAGAGAATTTAAACAAATCAAAAGTAATTGGAATAAGATTATTATGCCTAATGAACTCATTTGCTACCCAACATTTTTAAAACTAGGAATAGGTAGGTTAGTTGGTAAAGATCG
>JAOKBJ010000006.1 GCA_028244835.1 Methylophilaceae bacterium | reverse complement strand
TGTATTTTAGCTGTCTTTAATTGAGGATTAAAGAATTGCTGAGTATACATGAGCTCTTTTAAACCCCATGTCTTAAATGGTAGCTTAGTCTTATCAAAATCTTGAGAGGTTAAAAATCGTGCAAAATCTTCATTGTGGATATCTGACTCTTTAATTATTTCAATAACTTTTTGAGTGTCAATATCTTTTTTGTCAAAAGGTATATAACTACAACCACTTAGTGCAAATATTACTATTATTAAATATGGCCTTAATGACATATGCGGTATCTTTTTGAATTGGGTTATATATGGTGACGCTATTTTACTTAATCTATTATATTCTAGGAGTAGATTTTTATACACATTTTTTAACAATCAAAATGACATTGAATTATTGCTTTCCCAGCGCGTCGAAGCTGATATAATATGCCTTTTAAAATTTAGTTACTTTATGCGAGAGTGGCGGAATTGGTAGACGCACTGGTTTTAGGTACCAGCGCCGCAAGGCGTGAGAGTTCGAGTCTCTCCTTTCGCACCATATTTAAAGATAGGAATAAAATAATGGCAGATGCAATAGAAAAAATTAGCAGTATTGAAAGAAAGGTTAAGAGTGTAGTTTCTATTTCAGCCTTTCAGAATGAAATATCTCTAAGGTATGAAAAGCTTGGGCGAACAGCCCGTGTTTCTGGATTCAGGCCAGGAAAAGTGCCAATGAGTGTTATCGAAAAGCAATATGGTGCTGATATTAGGACTGAGGTGTACGCCCAAGCCATAGAAATGAAATTTGGTGAAATAGTTAATACAAATAACCTTCGCGTAGCAGGGATGCCTGATATTAAGCATGCTCCTTTAGATAAAATAGATGATGATTTTGAATTTACTGCAACTTTTGAAATTTTTCCAGATTTTAAATTAGGTAATTTTAAATCTTTAAAAGTTGAAAAGAAAGCCGTTGAGTTAGCGGAAAGCGATATAAAAAAGACAATTGATGTTTTAATTAAGCAAAGAGCAGTATTTGAAAATATTAATCGAGCATCTAAACTTGGTGATCAAATAACAGTTAAGCTTGAATCATTTATTGATAATGAACAAATAGAATCAACGGGTGAACAATCATTAGAGTTTGTTCTAGGTGATTCCAAGAGAATTAAGGCGGTAGATGATCAGCTTATTGGAATTAAAGCAGGTGAAACTAAAGAATTTGAAGTTCAATACCCAAAAGATCACAACCCAACTCAATTGGCCAATAAAAATGTTAAATATAAAATAAAGTTGATAGAAGTTAAGGAACCTAAGTTACCTGAAGTAGACTCAAATTTTGCAAAGAGTTTGGGAGTTGATAATGGCGATATTAAAATAATGAATCAAGAGATAAAAGCATCTTTAACCGAAGAAGTGGAGAAAAGAGTTAAGGCAGATCTCAAAAAACAAGTCTTCCAATTACTTATTGACTCACATGAAATAGAAATTCCGAAGTCATTAGTTTCAATGGAGGTGAGCCGTATGATGCATGCTGCTAGTGAAAACCTTAAGAAACAAGGTACTGATATGAAGGAAGTAAAGTTAGAGAGAGAAATGTTTGAGGAATCAGCAGCAAAGACATGTAAATTAAGAATTGTTCTTGCTACCCTGGTTGAAAACAATAAGCTAGAAGCAAGCGAAGATCAAATTAAATCTAAAGTTGTTGAATTTTCTGCTAATTTTGATGATACAGAAAAAGCAGAAAAATGGTTTTATGATGACCCAAAGCGTTTAGATGAGCCAACTGCACTTTCGACTGAGGATAATATTGTTGAGTGGTTTTTGAAAGAATGCAAAACTGAAACTAAGAAAGTCACTTTTGATGAACTAATGGCAATGCAGGTATAAAAAATGAGCAATTCTAATATTGATTCAATCAGTCACTTTTCCCCAAGTAACTTAGGATATATTCCTATGGTTGTTGAACAAAGTGGTCGAGGCGAGAGATCTTATGATATATATTCTAGATTACTCAAAGAAAGACTTATTTTCTTAGTTGGTCCTGTGGATGATATGACAGCAAACGTAGTAGTTGCTCAATTATTATTCTTAGAAGCAGAAAATCCAGACAAAGATATCTCTTTATATATAAATTCTCCAGGGGGCTCAGTGACAGCAGGAATGGCTATCTACGACACAATGCAATTTATTAAGCCAGATGTCAGTACTTTATGTATTGGACAGGCAGCAAGTATGGGCGCTTTACTTTTAACGGCTGGGGCTAATAAAAAAAGATTTTGTCTTCCGAATTCTAGAGTTATGATTCATCAGCCTTTAGGTGGATTTCAAGGGCAAGCTTCAGATATTGAAATCCATGCAAAAGAAATTTTATATTTAAAAAATAAGCTTAATTCAATTTTAGCAAAACATACAAAACAACCAATAAAAAAGATTGCAGAAGATACAGATAGGGATAATTTTATGAGCGCAGAAGATTCTGTTAAATATGGCTTGGTTGATCAGGTTCTTGCAACTAGAGACGAAGTTAAGTAAGGATTTTAATGACTGAAGAAAAAAAAGAAAAAACTCTTCTTTGTTCTTTTTGTGGAAAAAATCAAAATGAAGTGAAGAAGCTTATTGCCGGACCCTCGGTGTTTATTTGCGATGAATGTGTTGATTTATGCAATGATATTATCCAAGAAGAATCAAAAGATATTAATGAAGAATTAGAAAAGTCTGAATCGGATCTTTTAAGCCCAATAGAGCTCTCTAAATCCCTTGGCGACCATGTAATTGGTCAGAATGAAGCAAAGAAGAGTATGTCTGTTGCAGTTTACAATCATTACAAAAGGCTCAAAAATAATAATAATAATAATAATAATAATGATAGCGATGATTTTGCAGAGGTAAAAATTGCTAAAAGTAATATTTTATTTATTGGCCCTACTGGTTCTGGTAAAACATTACTAGCACAAACTTTAGCAGACTTACTTCAAGTTCCTTTTGTAATGGCTGATGCAACTACACTAACTGAGGCTGGTTACGTTGGAGAAGATGTTGAAAATATTATGCAAAAGTTACTTCAAAAATGTGACTATGATGTTAAAAAAGCTCAGAAAGGAATCGTTTATATTGACGAGGTTGATAAGATATCTAGAAAATCAGAAAATTCCTCAATTACAAGGGATGTATCAGGAGAGGGGGTTCAACAGGCTTTGCTTAAATTAATTGAGGGAACAGTTGCATCAGTTCCTCCTCAAGGTGGAAGAAAACATCCAAATCAAGAATTTGTTCAAATTGATACAGCAAATATATTATTTATATGTGGGGGCGCTTTCGATGGGCTTGAGAAAATTATTAAACAGAGGACTGAAAAAAATAGTATAGGTTTTGGCGCTGAAGTTCAAAGTAAAGACGACCATAGAACAATTACTAATATTATAAAGAATGTGGAGCCAGAAGACTTGATTAAGTTTGGCTTAATTCCAGAATTTATAGGAAGGCTCCCAGTTATAACAACATTGGAAAGTCTGGAAAAAGAAGCCTTAATTCAAATATTAAAAGAGCCAAAAAATGCACTTATTAAGCAATATAAAAAATTATTCAATATGGAAGGCGTAGAGTTAGAATTTCGTGATGAAGCTATTGATGCTATTGCTCTTAAGGCAATTGATCGAAAAACTGGTGCACGTGGATTGCGATCAATTATGGAATCAAGTTTAAAAGAGATTATGTTTGAATTGCCAACAATAAATAATTTACTAAAAGTAGTTATAGATAAAGGTGTAATAAACAAAGGTGAAAAACCATATCTAATATATTCTAATATTGAAAAGCAAGCTAATAAGTAAATTGACTTGAATTACATTAATTAACCCCAATAACATTAATTCATAATGTTTTTATAAAGAAGAAAATATCAATGACAACAGCAAAAAAAAATTTCCCAATGCTTCCATTAAGAGATGTAGTGGTATACCCTCAGCTCGTAATACCTCTGTTTGTGGGGAGAGAAAAGTCAATCAGTGCAATTGAAAAAGCAAACAATGGCGATAAGAAAATTTTGTTAGTAGCACAAAAAACTGCAAGTAAAGACGAGCCGGAGATTAAGGATCTATATAAAATTGGAACTGTTGCAAGTATTTTACAAATGTTAAAATTACCAGATGGAACAGTTAAGGTTTTAGTTGAAGGCCACGAAAGGGCAACTGTTAAAAAATTTGACGACACTGGAGATTTTTGGTCAGCAGATATTAATTTAATCACAATTAAAGAAAAGAAAGATAAGAATACTTTGGCATTCATGAGATCAGTTTTTTCTCAATTTGAACAATATGTAAAATTAAATAAAAAGATACCGCCTGAAATTTTAACCTCTCTTATGTCTATAGATGAGCCTGGAAGACTTGCAGATTCTATAGCAGCAAACCTTACTTTAAAAATCTCTGAAAAACAAAAAATATTAGAAACATTTGAGATAAAAGCTCGTTTAGAGCTTCTACTTAAAGTTATGGAGTCAGAAATTGATATTTTACAAGTAGAAAAAAGAATTAGGGGGAGAGTTAAGAAGCAGATGGAGAAGTCGCAAAGAGAATATTACTTGAATGAACAAGTAAAGGCTATTCAGAAGGAATTAGGTGAGCAAGATGAGAGTGCCGATCTTGATGACCTTGAGGAAAAAATAAAGACTGTTGGAATGACAAGTGAAGCTAAAGAGAAGTGTTATGCTGAATTTAAAAAATTAAAAATGATGTCCCCAATGTCAGCCGAGGCTTCAGTAGTAAGGACCTTTATTGAAACATTGGTCAATTTGCCATGGACTGAGAAAACAGAAATAAATAAAGATTTAAAAAATGCAGAAATAGATCTTGATAATGATCATTTTGGATTAGAGAAGGTAAAAGAGAGAATAGTAGAATACTTGGCCGTACAAAATAGGGTTGGTAAACTTAAAGGACCTATTTTATGTCTAGTTGGGCCTCCTGGAGTTGGTAAAACGTCACTTGGAAATAGTATTGCTAAGTCAATCAATCGTAAATTCATACGTATGGCTCTTGGTGGAGTAAGAGATGAAGCTGAAGTTAGGGGTCACAGAAGAACTTACATTGGATCTATGCCAGGAAAAATTTTACAAAATATGACAAAAGTTGGTGTTAAGAACCCTTTATTTTTATTAGATGAAGTTGATAAAATGGGCCAAGATTTTAGAGGAGACCCATCTTCAGCTTTATTAGAGGTTTTAGACCCAGAACAAAACCATACATTTACTGATCATTATGCTGAAATAGAATACGATTTATCTGATGTAATGTTCGTTGCAACTGCAAACTCAATGAATATTCCAGAACCACTTTTAGACAGAATGGAAATAATTAGGCTAGCAGGTTACACAGAATCTGAAAAATTAAATATTGCAACTAAACATCTACTGCCAAAGCAATTAAAAAACCATGGATTAAAAAGAGGTGAGTTAAATATTTCATCAAGAGCTATTAGAGACATAATTCAGTTTTACTCTAGGGAAGCTGGAGTAAGAAAATTAGAGCAAGAAATATCAAAAATTTGCAGAAAAGTTGTAAAGGTAATTTTAACAAATAAGAAAATTAATTCCGTCTCTGTTAGCAACAAAAATCTTCACGATTATTTGGGAGTAAAAATTTATGATGTTGGTTACGCAAACAAAAAAAATCAAATTGGACAAGTCACGGGCTTAGCTTGGACACAAGTCGGTGGAGAATTATTAACAATTGAAGCAGTAGTCTTACCAGGTAAAGGAAAGACAATTATCACTGGGAAACTTGGCGATGTTATGCAAGAGTCTATTCATGCGGCAATGAGTGTTGTAAGAAGTCGGGCGGAAAAATTAGGTATCAATAATATATTTCACGAAAAAAAGGATATACATATTCATTTTCCTGAGGGAGCAACACCAAAAGATGGTCCAAGTGCCGGCATTGGTATAACAACAGCAATTATATCAAGCTTAACAGGTATACCAGTCTATTCTGATGTTGCAATGACAGGTGAAATTACTCTCAGAGGTGAAGTGTTGCCGATTGGTGGCCTTAAGGAAAAATTACTAGCAGCACATAGGGGAAATATTAAGAAGATTTTAATTCCAGAGCAAAATTTAAAAGACTTAATAGAAATTCCAGAAGAGGTTAAGAGTGGAGTTGATATTATTCCAGTCAGATGGATTGATCAAGTTATTGAAATTGCTTTAACAAAAGAACCTAAAAGTTTAATAAAAGAAACCAAAGTTGTGGCAACTAAAGCAAAAAATCAAATCCAAATTGATAAATCAATAGCACATTAGTTTTTTATTTTTATTAGCTAGCTTTGTTTGCAACATTATTGTAAAATTACGTGCGAAATTTTTAACAATTCGGGTGCTTAGCTCAGTTGGTAGAGCGTCGCCCTTACAAGGCGAATGTCACAGGTTCGACCCCTGTAGCACCCACCATGTTTAGGAGTGGTAGTTCAGTTGGTTAGAATACCGGCCTGTCACGCCGGGGGTCGCGGGTTCGAGTCCCGTCCACTCCGCCATAAAGAAAATACAAACTAACATTTGTTAGTTTGTATTTAATAAATTAAAGAACCAATATTAGTTTAATTTACGATTAATTCATTGCATTATTATGAGAATTAAATATGTTAGAACAAATTAGAAATAGAACTCAAACTACTTTTGCAAAAGTAATATTAGCAATAATTATTATTCCTTTTGCACTTTTTGGTATTGACTCTTATTTATCTTCTGTTGGAAGTAATATTTATATAGCTTCAGTAAATGATGAATCTATTAACTCTTCAGAATTAGAAAAAACCAAAAGCCAATTTATAGCTCAAATAAATAGCCAAGATGAAACAACAGATCCTAAAGCTTTTGAGTCAATAGAGTTTAAGAAAGCAGTATTAGATAAAGTGATAATAACAAAGCTAATTAATCAAGAAATCAAGAATGCAGGATTTTATATTAGTGACAGCCAAGTCGGAACTTATATATCTGGTATGCCAGAATTTCAAAGAAATGGAAAATTCTCTCAAGACCAATACGATCAAGTTTTAAAAGTAAATGGCTTAACCCCAAAAAAATTCGATAATAAAATTAAAATTGATCTAGGAACTCAGCAAGTAAAAGATAGCTTAAGAAAACTTTTTTATATACCAAAAGATAAAATTCAAAATCTTGTTGACTTAGCTTATCAAAAAAGAGATGTAAGCATTTTTGAATTAAAGCAGGATGATTTTAAAGATAAAATTGATCTTTCTGACTCTGCATTAAAAAAAGTATATGAAGAAAGTAAGTCTTCATTTATGCGCCCTGATCAAGTTAAAATAAAGTTTATTATTTATTCAGCATCTGGAATTGTTCCTACTGTAAAGGTAGCAGACAAAGAGGTAAAAGATTATTTTGTTAATAATATAAATAGATATCAAGCAGACCAACAAAGAAGAGCAAGGCATATATTATTTACTATTGGTGCTGATATGTCTGCAGATGAAATTGAAGAAATAAAAACAAAAGCTTTAAATGTTTTAAAGAAAGTTAAAAAAGATCCTAAGACTTTTAAAAAGAATGCTGAAAAATTTTCTCAGGATGTAGAATCAGCAAAAAATGGTGGAGATCTTGGATTCTTTTCTAGAGGGGATATGACTAAACCCTTTGAAGACGCTGTTTTTTCAATGTCTAAAAATCAGATTTCTGATCTTATTAAAACTGAATTTGGTTATCATATTGTGATGTTATCCGATATAAAAGGACAGGAAGTTAAATTTAAAACAGTTAAAAATCAAATCAAAGGCGAGTTAATTTTCAACAAAGCAGTTGCAGAATACGGAGCTAATGCAGATGAGTTTGGCAATATTGTTTATGAACAATCTGATAATCTACAAGAAGCTGCTAATAGATTTTCTTTAAAAATTGAAGATAGTGAGTGGCTAAGCTTTGAGGATGCAAAAAAGTTTTTTAATAATGAAGCATTCGCTCAAGCTATTTTTGCAAAAGATGCTATTGACCTAAAGAAAAATATTCCTGCCATCGAGGCATCACCAAATAACTTAGTGGCTGCTAGAGTTGTGGATTTTCGTCTCTCTGCTTCTAGACCTTTTGAGGAAGTTAAGAGCACAATTACAGATTTTCTTGTTGAAGCTGAATCTCAGAGGCTTTTAATTTCAGCCGGAACTAAACTAATTGAAGATGTGAAATTAAAGCCAAAGTTAATTGACTGGATTGATCAATTAACCATAGATCGAATTGATAGAAAGGGTTTATCTGCCCCTTTAATAGATGCTATATTTAAAATGGATGCCAACCCTGACAAACTTCCTAATTATCATGGTCTTTATGATAGCAGAGGGGAATATATTATTGTTAAACTTAATAAAGTGTCTGCTGAAAAAGTTGAAGACAAAGATTCAATTGATACTTTTTACAATGAATATATAGCTATGATTCAGGAAGAAGTTGATTCTGCTTTTATTTTAGATTTGAAGGCTAAGGCGGATATCGATTTTAACCCTAATTTATTTGGCAATCTTAATTAATCAATAGTTCCAGCAGCAGTTATATTCATGCCACCATCAACGTAAGTAATTTCTCCTGTGACTCCTGATGCAAGATCGCTACATAAAAATGCAGCAACATTACCAACCTCTTCAGTAGTTACATTCCTTTTTAATGCTGCATGACGTTCATTAAAATCATACATTTTATCAAAATTAGCAATACCTGATGCTGCTAGAGTTTTGATAGGTCCAGCCGAAATTGCATTTACTCTAATTCCTTTTGCACCTAAACTGTGCGACATATACTTTACGTTAGCTTCAAGGCTAGCCTTTGCTAAACCCATTACATTATAATTAGGCATTGTTCTTTCAGCACCCAAGTAACTGAGAGTCAAAAGGCTTGAATTTTTATTTAAATAAGGCGTTGCAGATTTTGCAAGAGCAGTAAAACTATATGAACTAACATTATGTGCAATTGTAAAATTTTCACGCGTGGTTGCTTCAATGAAATCACCATTTAATGCTTCTTTTGGCACAAATGCTATTGAGTGAACTAAAATATCGAAATTACCCCATTCTTTTTCTAATAACGGAAAAAGATTTTCAATATCTTCATCCTTAGAAACATCACATGGTAAAACAATATTTGAATCAAAATGTGAAGCAAGTTTTACAACTCGTTCTTTATGTTTTTCTATTTGGTAAGTGAATGCAAGCTCAGCTCCTTGTTTTTTCATAGATGAAGCTATACCATAAGCAATAGATCGATCACTTAGTAACCCAAGTATTAATACCTTTTTATTTTTTAAGAAGCTCATACTTACCTTTTTTATGATTAGTTTTTATTCTTAGGGTCTAATATATCTCTAAGCCCCTCGCCAAGCAAATTATATCCCAATACAGTAATGAGTATTGCTAAACCAGGAAATAAAGAGAGCCACCAGGCAAATTGAATATACTCTTTTCCATCGGTTAATATGTTCCCCCAAGATGCAGTTGGGGCTTGAACACCTAGACCCAGAAAACTAAGACCAGATTCTACTAAAACTGCACTTGCGATTCCAAGAACCGAACTAACGATTATAGGCGTTAAGCTGTTTGGAAGAAGGTGTTTTGTTATTATTGAAAAATGATTAGAGCCCATTGTTTCTGAAGCAAGAACGTATTCTCTTTGACGTAAGCTAAAAAATTCAGCTCTTACAAGCCTTGTAACCCCCATCCATGATGTTAAGCCAATTACAATCATAATATTCCATATTGACGGGGTAAGAAAAGCTATTACAGCTAGTATTAAAAAGAAAGTTGGTATCGACAGCATTATGTCTACAAACCTCATAATTAATGAATCAACCCAACCTCTATAGAATCCAGCTAATGAGCCTAAAATAACACCAATAAAAGTCGCTATGCCTACTGCTACAAAACCAACTAATAAAGATATTTGTGCTCCATAAAGCATTCTTGAAAAAACATCTCTCCCAAGACCGTCTGTTCCCATTAGATGATTTATTGAAGGTGGAAATAATATAGAGTTTATATCAATAAAGTTTGGATCATATGGAGCAATAATTGGAGCAACTAAAGCTAAAATTAAAATTGTTAAAATAATAATTAGGCCAGAAAGGGCGAGAGGATTTTTTAAAAAAATTCTCATTTAACCAGGCCTTTTCTCACTCGTGGATCAGCCCAAGCATATCCAATATCTGCGAGCAAGTTTCCTATTAAAGTTAGAAAAGATCCAATAGTTAAAATTCCCATTATGACTGGGAAATCTCTCATTAAAACTGAATCATAAAACAGTTTACCCATTCCCGGTATCGCGAAAATTGACTCTGCAATTACAGACCCACCAATAAGTCCAGGAATAGATAGCCCTACAATCGTAATAAGTGGAAGAATGGCATTTTTAAGTGCATGAATAAATACAATTTTTGTTTCTTTTAGGCCCTTAGACCTTGCTGTGGTGATAAAGTCTTGATGAAGAATATCTAGCATACCATTTCTTACGTACAGAGATATACCAGCAAGACCACTCAAAGAAGATATTGAAACAGGTAGGATTAAATGTTTTAAAAGGTCTATAAATTGACCAAAATTACTAAGATTTTGGTAACCCAAACTATGGAGCCCTGAAATCGGAAGCCATTGATTGCTGACCCCAGTCCAATACATCAGTAAAAGCGCCAACCAAAAACCTGGAATTGCGAATCCAATAAAAACAAGTAAAGTTATTGATCGATCAACCCAAGAATTTTGACGAATTGCAGAAAGAGTGCCTAGAAAAATAGAAATAGAAAAAATAATACAAATACCTATAAGGTTAATCATTAAAGTAATTGGAAGTGATTCTTGTATAAGTCCTTTTGTAATGTTGCCAGATTTATCTTTTTGTTCCCATAAAACTGGTTTTTGATGCGACGCAAAAGAGTTACCAAAGTCTAGTTGAACAATTCTTTTTAACCACAGACCATACTGAATGATTACGGGTTTATCAAGGTTATAAAGCTCTCTTAATTTTTGTCTAGACTCTTCAGATGCTCTTGGATTAAATGATGCTTCGGTTGACGTAACGTCACCTGGAGCAAGATGCATGATAAAAAATGATACAAGACTTATCCCAATTAACATGGGTATCATCCACAATATTCTTTTTATTAAGTATGAGGTCATTATCTTGCCGAAATTTCGTTTCTACGAAGAGGGTTTGGTATAAACCAATCGTAATTATTATGATAAATCCCTGCCGGTGGAGCAGGATTCTTAATTCCTTTAACCCTTTTATGAACTGCACTTAACCCATAACCTGCATATAGGTATACTATTGGAGAATCTTCTAATAGATATTTCGAAAATTTATGATAAATTTTTTCTCGTTTAGAAATGTTTAATTCTTTTCGACCAAGTTCAAGCAATCTATCAACATTTTTATTAGAATACCCAAGAAAATTAAATTGGCCTGGTCCTTGTTGCGATGAGTGCCAGATATTATATTGATCTGGATCAAGAGATAGACCCCATCCAAGAACAACAACATCAAAATCACCAGTTTTTATAAATCTATTTACAAAGCTTGCCCACTCAATTACTCTTATTGAAACCTCAACTCCAATTTCTTGTAATCTTTTTTGAATTACAACTGCTGTCATTTCTCTTTGTTTGTTTTGATTTGTAATGATTTCAAATTTCAACGGCTTTCCATCCCTCATTAACTGCCCATTATCATTTTTTTTGAAGCCAGCTTCTTTAAGCAACTTGAGAGCTCTTGATGGTTTGTAGGGGTAGGGGTTAAGATTCGGGTTATTCCATCTTGTGCCGGGCTTATAGGGGCTAGAAATTGGCTCTCCAAGGCCTAGAAGAACCCCTTTGATAACTTCGTCCTTATCGATAGCATAATTTAAGGCTTGCCTGACTTTAATATCGTTAAATGGTTCTTTCTTAAGATTAAAGCCGAGGTATGTATAACCATTTCCTAATTCCTTATAAAGCTCAATTTTTTCTTGTAAGTCTGTTCTTGCTGGAAATACTCGCTGATACTGAATTGGGTTTATGTTCATGAGGTCAATATTATCAGCAGTTAGCTCTAAAAATTGGGATGATGTATCAGGAATAATTCTTGAAATCAATTTTTTTATTAAAGGAGCGCCAGAAATGCTCTTTTCATTGGCTTCGAGGGTAACTTGCTGCCCACTAATCCATTCCTTGAGTTTATAATAGCTTGATCCAACGGGTTTTCTTGAAAAAAAAGTATTGTTAATATCTTCATTTTTTAAGATATGTTTAGGAAGTATATGTAAAGAGGTCCATGTATCAAGTGCCGGAGCATAACTGCTCTCATAAGTAATTCTGAAAGTTAAAGGATCAGGGGCTGAGGCTTTTTTCACAAGTTGATAATCAGAAGCATACGGCGTTCTTGTGTCAGGGTTGGTTATTAATTTCCATGTGAATAGTACATCTGAACTAGTAAGTGGCCTATCATCTGCCCATTTAAGGCCTTTTTTTAGTTTAAATGTGATTGTTTTTTGATTTTTTGAAATCTCCCAACTCTCTGCTAAGTCTGGAGCATAATTAAGATTTTCGTCATATTTGATTAATGAATTAAATATATTTCCAGCAATTTGTGAAGAAGCCGAGTCACCAGCAATCATAGCAATAAGATTACTTGGTTCGCCAGCCATTGCATTGATAAGACTACCACCACTTATAATTTTATATTCTTTATTATAATCAATTACTTCTGAGTATTCTTTAGAGCAACTTATTACAAATAAAGAAGAGATTAAAATAGTCGTAAGATTTAATAATAGAAATTTTTTTTTCATGTTAATTTAAAAATAAATTATTTAGGAATATCTAAAGTATCCCCTATGATTATTCTATCTGATCGTAGTTCATTAAATTCTTTAATATCTTTGACTGAAATATTATACTTATCAGAAATATGACTTAGAGTTTGACCAGGTGAAACTTTATGAGTAATTATTGATGAGTAATTATATAGCTCATTTAAATTGGTAGGAAAATAGGTCGTTATTGCATCTTTGTTAGGTATTAAAATAGTACTATTTTTTCGAAACGATTTTCTACGTTCTAAACGATTGACTTGAATCAATATTTTTCTATCAATCCCAAATTTTTTAGCAACCTGAGCAACACTTTCCTTCTTTTTTGGTTTATATGCATTCCAGTTAGATAAAGGTTTTTTATAGCTATGAAGGTTATAGTTAAATATATGAATATTCTGATAGGGTAAGTTTATTTTTTCAGGAACATTCTTTACATTTATCACAGGTCTTTTATATTGGGGATTTAATAACTGAAATTCTTCGATTGATATTTCCGAAAGTCTAGCAATGAGCTGAGTATCAATATTTTTAACAACCTCAACAACTTCAAAATATGGTTCATTTTTAATTTTAGGTAAATCTAATCCATATTTTTTAGGATTACTTATAATATTTTTTATAGCAAAAAGTTTGGGCACATAGTTTTTTGTCTCCCTTGGTAATCTGAGGCTGTAGTAGCCCGTTGGTTTTTTATTTCTTTTATTTCTTTTGATTGCTCTACCTACTCTTCCTTCGCCTGCATTATAAGAGGCAAGAGCTAACTCCCATGTTCCAAACTCTTTATGTAGCTTTTCTAAATAATTTAAAGCAGCATTCGTTGCCTCCATTACAGTTCTTCTGTCATCAACCCACCAATTCTGCTTTAATCCGTAAATTTTTCCAGTAGAGGGAATGAATTGCCACATACCTGCAGCTTTTTTTCTTGAAGTTGCTATTGGATTATAAGCACTTTCAATCATTGGCAAGAGGGCTATTTCCATAGGCATATTTCTTTTTTGCACTTCGCCAACAACATAAAATAAATATTTTTCACTTCTTTCAAGCATTCTTTGAAAATATTCCGGTCTTTTTGAATACCATGTTTCATAATTTCGAATTCTGCGACTTGGTCTTTGCTTCATCTGATAACCATTATTTATTCTAGGCCAAATACTATATTTATAACTAGTTTGACTTTTAATATCAGTATTCTCTTGCCCAATAACTGTTATTTTTTGTCCCAAAGCATTTGTTTCAGATTGGGTACTTGTTGTTATTGAAAAGAATAGGATTAATGCTAAAGTTTTTAACAATGAGCTACGTTCAAAATTCATCTTTTCTCTTTCTAATTAATTTAAACTCTTCACTCGTTCTCACTCTAAGGAAGGGATTTGTTTCAAGCTCTTCCTGAAGTAATGACGGTATAGTAATTTCTACATCTTTGAGTTTTTTACTTCGCTCATTAAGTTGATAATTCTCTGCATCTATAGTTAATGCAAATTGAATATTTTCTTTAGTGTACTCATGTGCACAGTATACTTTTGTATTAGGCGTAAGCGAAGAAATTTTCGATAATGATTTAAACATTTCATCATAAGTTCCTTCAAACAACCTCCCACAACCACATGCAAATAGAGTGTCTCCGCAAAATAAATGATCTCTATCCACATATACAATATGGTCTAGAGTGTGTCCCGGGGTCTCAATTACATAAAACTTAACATTCGTATCTTGTATTGAGATTACATCACCTTCTTTTACAATTTGATATTTAAACCTAAATTCAATATTTTCTGGTCCATAAATTTGAACGTTAGGATAATTCTTGATTAATTCTTCAACACCCCCCATGTGATCGTGATGTTTGTGGGTGATGAGTATTGCTTTTAAATCGATTTTAGTAGCTTTTAGTTTTTTAAGAACCGGCTCGGCATCTCCAGGATCAATAATTATACCATTGAGATTTTCTTGAACTAGCCAAATGTAGTTATCCTCAAATGCTTTAATTGGGAGTATATTTATATTATTATTTTTAGGTAATGTGGGATGCATATATGTCTTAAGTTTACCTTGTTTTTATGTTATTTTTAAGTTTATGCATTGGTTTAAATCAAAAACTGCTAAAAGCCTTATCACACAAGAACAAATAATAATTGATAAGTTCATTGAAGATAAATTTGGGTATTTTGCTCTTCAATTAGGTGGTAATTTTAACGATTTTCTTGAGAATTCTCGAATTACTAAACATCTTTTTAATGATGGAATTTTGAAAAATATTTGTTTTGATAGTTCTTTTATTCCTTTTGCAGAGGAGTCAATTGATTTAATTATTTGCCCTCATTTTATCGAGCAGGCATATAATAAGGTTATGTTTGATGAATTTTTTAGGACAATAATTCCTGGTGGACATGTAATTATACTTTCTTTTAATCCTTTCAGTTTCGCAGGAATTAGAAATTTTTTCTCGTTTAGCACACAATTTCCTTGGAATTCTAAGTTTATTACCATGTCTTCAGTTCAGCATGAATTAAAAGAATCAGGGTTTTCTATTTGTGAAGCCCAAGTTTTAAATTACCAGCCTATATTCTCTGATATTAATTATTCATTTAGTAGTAAATTTGAGGATATTGGAAATCGGTGGCTACCTCTCTTTGGCAACTTGTATTTTATAGCTGCACAAAAAAAAGTTATAAGCCTAACTCCAATCAAGCCTAAGTGGAAAAATACAAAGAAAACAACTGTTTTAAAAGAGGATTAGTTTTAATATGATTAATATTTACACAGATGGAGCATGTAAAGGAAATCCTGGCGCTGGCGGATGGGGAGCTTTGATTATTGAAGACGATAACAAAAATGAAATATTTGGCGGTGAGGCAGATACTACAAATAACCGAATGGAAATTTTGGCAGTAATTATGGCTTTAAAAACTGTAAATACTGATTGTGCGATAACAATTTTTACTGATTCAACATATGTACAAAAAGGTATTAGTGAGTGGATTGCTAAATGGAAAGTTAATGGCTGGAGAACAAGCAATAAAAAAAATGTAAAGAATAAAGACTTATGGGTTCAGTTAGATGGCCTAACATCACAATTAACAATAAGCTGGATGTGGGTTAAGGGGCATTCAGGTCATCCAGGAAATGAAAGAGCGGATTATTTAGCTAATAAAGGAGTCAATATGGAGAGCTCTATATTATGAGGCAAATATTTTTAGATACTGAGACTACTGGCCTTGATCCAAATCAAGGACATAGGGTTATTGAAATTGCAGCAATTGAAATGAATAACCGACAACTAACAAAAAATCACTATCACACCTACCTAAATCCTAAAAGAAATATAGATCAAGCAGCACAAGATGTGCATGGTATAACTGCAGAATTCCTTCAAGACAAGCCCTTATTTAAAGATGTCGCATCTGATTTTATAAATTTTATTAAAGGATCTGAGATTATTATTCATAATGCTCCTTTTGATGTTGGATTTCTTAATATGGAGCTTGGAAAGATAAATTTAGATAAATTAGAAAGTTATTCAACCTCCATATTTGACACACTAAAACTAGCTAAGGAAATTAGGCCTGGCCAGAGAAATAATTTAGATGCCTTATGTAAAGCCTATGACGTTGATAATACTTCAAGAGCATTTCATGGTGCGCTTCTTGATGCCCAATTGCTTGGTGATGTTTATATTGGCATGACAAGAGGACAAGAAGTATTTTCAATTGATTTTATTCAAAACTCTGAGAGCTTAAATTTAGCAGATATAAATCAGGATGAGCTTTTTGTTGTAAACCCTAGCAGTACAGAATTACAAGCGCATGATAAATTTATTTCAAATCTAGAGACTGATAACGAACAATAATTTAATATGCATCAGCCCAGTTATTTGGCGTTTCAAAGAGTCGGACTTTAATTGGCTTGATCAATGTCCCAAATTTATCACTAAAAGAAACTTTTAATTCCTCCATAGCTATTGAAGCCATATTTTCAGCAGTTGGAACCAATGGAAAAACTACAGTTTTATGTCCATCTAGGGATTCAAGAAATTTAAGAACTATAGTATCACCTCTATAAACGATGAAGGAATGATCCCATACCTCTACAATAGTTTTTTTTATTAGTTCTTTTGCATCCTTAAAGTCCATAACCATTCCAAAGTCTGAGTTTAATTCATCGACTACAATCTCGCCTTTAATGGTTACCTCAATAGCATAACGATGACCATGCAGATTCTTACAAGAGCTTTTATGGTGAGGAATTCGATGGCCAGCATCAAATTCTAATTTTGTGGTAATTTCCATTTAAATTTTATCTATAGTATTTATTCTCTCAAGAGCAGGAGGATGAGAGTCATAAAAATTTGAATGCAGAGGGTCCGGTGTTAATGTTGATGCATTATCTCTATATAACTTTATTAATGAGATCTTGAGATCTTGAGGGCTTGCGTGCTTGCATGCATATTCGTCAGCTTCAAATTCATTTTTTCTTGAATAATATGCCATTAAAGGTTTAATAAAAAAGATAAAAAGAGGGGACACTAACAAAAATAGCAATAATCCATTTGCGTCACTTTGAGTAACGCCCAATGACAGGTAAAACCATGAACTATCTTTTAAAATACCTAATATATATAGTCCTATAAAGCTGATAACAAACATCAAGATAATTCTTTTTTTAACATGGTTGTGGTGAAAATGTCCTAACTCGTGTGCCAATACAGCCTCAATTTCTTTATGAGAAAGTTTTTCAAGAAGTGTATCAAAAAATACTATTCTTTTAGAATTTCCAAACCCAGTAAAGTATGCATTTCCATGGTTACTTCTAAGTGAACCGTTCATTACAAAAAGCCCCCCTGATTTAAAGCCACATTTTGAAAGCAATTTTTCAATTTTAGCTTTTAGTTTTTTATCTTTTAGAGGTAAGAATTTATTAAAAAATGGTGCAATATACGTTGGATATATTGTAAGCATTGAAAAATTAAAAATAGAAATAAATAGCCACAACCATAACCACCAAAAATTTCCTAAGTTTGAAATGATCCATAGCGAAATTAAAAGGATTGGAATACCAATAAGTAAACTTAAGATTGATTGTTTAATAAGATCTATTATAAATATTTGAGCAGTCATTCTGTTAAATCCAAATCTCTCATCAATGTTAAACGTTTTGTATAGGCTAAGTGGAAGATCGACTAATGAAGATATGAGCATGACTGATATAATAACCATTGATCCTATTAGTAATTCATTATTGAGTGAATTGCTAAAGATGTCTGTAATTGTATTTATTCCACCACCCAAGGTAAGTAGGTATAAAAATATAGCTTGAATAAATAAATCAATTACCCCAACATGCGATTTAGCAATAGTATAATCTGCTGCTTTTTTATGATCTAATATTGAAATTGTTTTAGAGAAGGCGATTGGAACTGTATTTTTATTTTTTTGTATATGAGCTATATGCCTTTTTGTAAGCCATACTTGGAAAAGTGTTGTGGTAATTAATAAAAATATAAACAAATAATAAAAAGTAAGTGACATAATGATCTATATAAACTAAAAAGAGTATTGTGAAGTAAAAGCTTGATAAAAGTAAGTTGAAAATGAAATTAATATAAAATTTTAATGGAAATCATGATGAGTAAAAGTAATGATAATTTAATATGGCTTGATATGGAGATGAGTGGTTTAAATTCAGAAACGGATAAGATTCTTGAGATCGCAGTTATTATAACTGACCCTTTTTTGAAAATTATAGCTGAGAGTCCAGTTTTGGTTTTGCATCAATCTGATGAAGTTTTGGCAAAAATGGATTCATGGAATCAATCTACTCATGGAAAATCAGGGTTGATTGAAAAAGTTAAAAACTCCAAGACAAATGAAGAATCAGCAACCCAGCAATTATTAGAATTTTTAAGGGTAAATGTTGGAAAAAATAAATCTCCTATGTGTGGAAACTCTATATGTCAGGATAGAAGGTTTATGGCAAAATATATGCCAGAATTAGAATCTTACTTTCATTATCGCAACTTAGACGTTAGTGTTTTTAAAGAGTTAGCAAAAAGATGGAAGCCAGAATTAATTAATGGATTTAAGAAAAAAGGGAAACATGAAGCATTAGCCGATATTTTGGAGTCTATAGAAGAGCTAAAGTATTATCGTGAACACTTCATTAAGGTATAAGGCTATCTTTAATCTTACAAATTTTCTAATAATTGGCTTTGCTGCAGCAATTGGTGCTTGGTTAAGGTGGGTAATAGGATATTTTTTATATATTTTGTATCCAGGACTTCCTTTCGGCAGCCTTGCTGTTAATTTATTAGGTGGTTTTTTAATAGGTATGTCTATTGCATACTTTCAGACATCTGCGTCAATACTAAATGAGGAATTAAAGTTATTTATTAACATTGGTTTTTTAGGTGGGCTAACAACTTTCTCTGCTTACACCTCTGATATCTTTTCTTTTTTACAAAAAGGAGAGGTGCAAACAAGTTTTTTATTTTTAGTTAGCCATGTATTTGGGGCATTATTAATGGCTTATATTGGTTGGTATATCCTTATTTTTTTATTGGACTAGTTTTAGCTGCTTTCTTTGGTTTTACAGCTTTCTTTGGTTTTACAGCTTTCTTTGGTTTTACAGCTTTCTTTGGTTTTACAGCTTTCTTTGGTTTTACAGCTTTCTTTGTTTCAACCATTACTAGTTTTGTATTTAGAGTTTCTTTCTTTGGTTTACTCTGCCAAGAAGCGAGTTTTTTAGTTTTAGCTTTTTTATCTTCTTGAAGTTTTGGTTTTGTAGCTTCACTTTTAAAAGTTGCTTTAGTTTCTACAAGTTTTAGCCCAACTTTAGATAGATCCACTTCCTCTAATTTTTCTACCTTTCTTTTCGGCTTAGCTTTAGTTTCTTTTAAAAGATTTGGCTTGGCTTCTTTATGTATTTTAGATTCCTTAGCTATTGGTGTATTTTCTTTTATTTTTGAGGGTTCATTTGATTTATTATGATTCTCATTCTTTTTTTCACTATTAGTAGTTTGTTCGACATTTGAATTATGTCTATTATTATTTCTTCTTCTATTATTATTTGGTCTTCTATTATTATTTGGTCTTCTATTATTATTTGGTCTTTCAGTATTTTTTATTTCTTCAATATCTTCAATTTTTCCTTTTTCACCTTCTTCTGGAGCATCTTCAGTGGTGCCAATTAATTTTTTAAAGAATCCAAAAATAGTTTTATTATTTTTAGATTTTGTATTTCTTTGAGAAGGAACAATAGCCTTTACAACTGGTTCTAGCCTTTCTTTCTGATTTTGGTCATCTTCATCATTATTTTGAATTAACTCAAGTGGTGGTTCAACGGCTTTATAACTAGCTTTGCTAGTTTTTTTCGAAGATTTATCAAGGTTGTATTTTGGGATTTCATAATATCGATTTGGAATAATAATAATTTCATTATTTGTTTTGTCCTCAATGGCTGCTATATCTTTCCTTTTTTCATTTAAGAGCAGAGTTGCTACTTCAATCGGTATTTGAACTGTAATGATTTGGTTTGTATCCTTACTAGCTTCTTCTTGAATCATCCTTAATATGTATAGTGATGTTGATTGAATATCTCTTACTCTTCCTGTTCCTTGGCATCTTGGACATACCCCATTAACTGCTTCGCCTATACTTGGTTTAAGTCTTTGTCTTGAAAGCTCTAACAAGCCAAACCTCGATATTCTGCTTGTTTGTATTCTTGCTTTATCAAGCTTTAAAGCATCCCTAATTTTATTTTCAACTTCTTTTTGATTTTTTAAATTTTCCATGTCAATAAAATCAATTACTATTAGTCCGCCAATATCTCTCAATCTCAATTGTTTTGCTACCTCATCAGCAGCTTCGAGATTGGTACTTAAAGCGGTATTCTCAATACTTTTTCCTTTGGTTGAGCGGCTTGAATTAACATCAACTGAAACAAGTGCTTCAGTATGGTCAATAACAAGCTCACCTCCTGATGGAAGTCTTACCTCCCTTAGGAATGCTGATTCAATTTGGTTTTCTATACCATATTTAGTAAACAAAGAAACTTCATCTTCATAGAATTTAACTCGATCTGCATATGCAGGCATTACATGGCTAATAAATTGGTGTGCCTGATCAAAAATTTCTTTTTTATCAATAAGAATTTCTTCAATATCTTCATGGAAGTAATCTCGAATTGCTCTTACAACCAAATTACTCTCTTGATAAATAAGGAATGGAGCTGGTTGTGCATCTGCAGCACCTGCTATCGCATCATAAAGTTGCGTTAAATAGTCTAAATCCCACTGGATTTCTTCCAATGTAGCACCGATACCAGCAGTTCTTCCGATAACGCTCATGCCTTTTTTAACCTTTACTTTGGAAAGAATTTCTTTAAATTCGAACCTCTCTTCTCCCTCAACCCTTCTAGATATACCACCACCACCATTATTATTTGGCATTAAGACAATGTATCTTCCAGCTAGCGATAAGTATGATGTAAGGGCGGCACCTTTATTACCTCTTTCTTCCTTACTAACTTGGATAATAAGCTCTTGACCCTCTGATAGCACATCTTTAATAGAGATATCTTTTTTTCTAGTTTTTTTGGAATAAAATTCAGGTGCTATTTCTTTAAATGGCAAGAAACCGTGACGGTCTACTCCATAGTTAACGAAGGCAGCCTCTAATGAAGGCTCAATCCTAGTTACAACTGCTTTGTATATGTTACTTTTTCTTTGTTCTTTGTTGCCTCTTTCAAAATCTAAATCTTCTAATTTATCTTCATTTATTGTTGCAACACGAAGTTCGTCTGACTGGGTAGCATTAAAAAGCATGCGTTTCATTACAATTTCTCCATTTAATTTTATATGAAGATTTTTTGTAAAGAATTTTGAATTATTTTAGAATCATAATCGCATAAAAGCATAAGGCTAATGCGTCGCTTTCTAAATCAACACTCAAGCTTTTAATATGACTAAATCAATTTAAATATAATATTGTATATCTAGTTAAATTTATTTTTAATTTCATTTCAATTCTTTTAAAAATCTTTTATATTATTTCTGCTTCTTATCTTTTTTGGTGAGCAGAACTAACCTCGAATTCTTTGTACATGTATAATTCAGAATTGTTTTTCTCTTTAGACTTGTAAAGATATCTGAACTTATTGAGTATATGTGATAAATGATTAAAAGCAAACAATAAAATGGTAAGCCATATCAAAAATAAAGTCACTTATGAGATTGTAGATGAATCTAGTGAGGGTCAAAAAATAGATAATTTTCTAATAAAATTTTTAAAAAATGTACCCAAAAGTCATATATATAAAATCTTAAGAAGTGGGCAAGTTAGAGTTAATAAAAAAAGAGTTAGAACGGCTTTCAAACTATCATTAAATGATTCTGTTAGAATTCCACCTGTAGATTTTTTGAAAAAGAAAAGTGTTGCCACAAATAAGATAGATTCAGATCAATTCAAGATTATTCAAGATAATATTTTATTCGAAGATGATTTTTTAATTGTACTTAATAAGCCTTCAGGTACTGCAGTTCATGGAGGGAGTGGTTTAAGTTTTGGTGTTATTGAGCTAGTTCGGAACGCACGTCCAGATCATAAATTTTTTGAACTTGCTCATAGAATTGATAAAAATACGTCTGGAGTTCTTCTGATTGCAAAAAAAAGATCCGCTTTAGTTGGGATTCATAAGCAAATGCGCGAAAAAAAAATACATAAGAAATATCAGGCTGTTGTTAAGGGTATTTGGAAAGAAAAACAAAAAATTGTTGATTTGGACTTGTTGAAAACAACTGCAAATAATGGTCAACAGAAAGTAAGGGTTGTTGAATCCCCCCAAAGTAATCCATTAGCAAAAGCTTCAAGATCTGTATTCTTTCTTAAAAAGAATTTTAGTTCTTATAGTTTACTTGATGTGAAGCTTATTACTGGAAGAACACACCAAATACGAACTCACTTATCTCATTTAGGGTTTCCAATTTTGGGCGATGATAAATATGGAGACTTTACTCTCAATAAAGACTTAAAAAAGATAGGGCTAAAGAGAATGCTTCTTCATTCGGCAGAATTGGGATTTATTCATCCTGCAACCTTTGAAAATATTTTAATAAAAGCCCCCATGCCTATTTATATTTCTAATTTTATATCTAACAATGAGTGATAATAAATTTGATTTGCTAATTTTTGATTGGGAGGGAACCTTAGCTAATGTCCACCTTTCATTGAAAATGAATCAAGGAGCTAAACTTTTTGATGGGGTAGAGTTAGGTATTAAAAATCTTAAGAGACAAGGCTATCTTTTATCTATTGCAACAGGTAAGGGGATTAAATCTTTAAATCAAGACCTTATAGATACTAATTTAAAAGATGATTTTTTGATATCAAAGACAGTAGATGACTGTTTTTCAAAGCCTCACCCACAGATGATTTTGGAGATTTTAAATTATACGATGGTTGATGCAAAAAAGGCATTAATGATAGGAGATAGTAGTTGTGATCTAGAAATGGCTAAAAATGCAGGCATCCCATCTTTAGCAGTTGCCTATGGGTCTGAGTCCTTAGTGGAATTAAAAGAATTCGATGCTTTGGACGTAATTAAAAATTCATACGATCTTTTTGATTGGATAAGGGTTAATGGATAATCAAATTTTTATTCAAAAAGATAGCTTTACGAAAGACCCTAGCACTGTTAAATTTACTTTCTCAGAGGGTGGCGAAAACCACTCAGGATTTATTGTTTTTATTGGGGCTAAATATTATGCATATAGAAATAAATGCCAACATCTTTCTGTAGAACTTGACTGGGACAATAATAATTTTTTTGAGGAAGAAGAAAAGTTTATAATTTGCGCAACACACGGAGCTATTTATGAACCTTCATCAGGTAAATGCTTAATGGGGCCTTGCGCAGGTAAAAATTTAGAAATTTTAAATTTAAAGGTGCTAGAAGATAAATTAATTGTAACTATTTAAGGCTTAAATATGGCAGAACAACAAGGTAAGAATTGGGAAAAGCAAACGATTGAAAAAATTGCTATGGAATCTTTTATTCAGCAAAAAAGCTCTAGGCGGTGGGGTATATTTTTTAAATTAGTTGGGCTTATTTACCTTGGATGGGTATTATTTTTTGTACTAACCTCATCAAATAATTCAACTATAGCAACAGGTGATTTTACAGCTCTGATAACATTAAATGGCGAGATCGGCATTGATTCAGAGGTATCAGCAATTAATGTAAAAAGTAGCTTGAAGGAAGTTTACGAAAACCCAGGAACAAAGGCCCTTATTTTGTCGATTAATAGCCCCGGAGGAAGTCCTGTACAGTCAGGGATAATAAACGATGAGATTAACAGGTATAAGTCTCTTTATCCTCAAATACCAGTCTATGCAGTTATTGAGGATATTGGTGCTTCTGGTGGATATTATATAGCTGTGGCAACTGATAAAATTTTTGTTAATAAGGCAAGTATAGTTGGTTCAATTGGGGTTCTTATGAATGGATTTGGTTTTGATGAAGCAATTAAGAATCTAGGTATAGAAAGACGCCTACTAACATCTGGAGAGAATAAGGCAATCTTAGACCCATTCCTACCTGTTCAACCCAAACAGAGAGAATACATGCAAGAACTCCTTAAGGAAGTCCACAATCAATTCATTGAGGTCGTTAAAAAAGGGCGTGGAAATAAATTATCACCTAATCCAGAGATTTTTTCTGGGCTTTTTTGGGCAGGTGAGTCTGCAATTAATCTTGGTTTAGCTGATGGTTACGGTGATATAGATTTAGTAGCACGAGAGATTGTTGGTCATGAGAAAGTTATTGATTTTACAACTCAAAGTAATTTTGCAGATAGGTTTGCAAAGAAGCTAGGCGCAAGTATTAGTTCTAGTCTACATCACAATATTTTAACTAATAATTTAAAAAATATTAAATTAAATTAGTACTTTATATATTTTTTTTAGTGTAGTTTATTAGGTTATTGGTTGAAGAATCAAACCCACTTGTTTCATTTGGCTCAATTAGTTTTGGCAGGACAAGCTTTGCAATTTGTTTTCCATATTCAACACCCCATTGATCAAATGAATTAATATTCCATATAACTCCTTGGGTAAATATTTTGTGTTCGTATATTGCTATTATCCTACCGAGTGATTTTGGAGTTAGCTTATCAAAAAGAATTGAAGTTGAAGGCCTATTTCCCTCAAAAGTCTTGTGGGGAGTTAAGGTTTTTATCGTATCTTCGTCAAGACTTTGGTTTTTTAATTCCGCACGCGCCTCTGCATCAGTCTTTCCCATCATTAATGATTGAGTTTGTGCAATAAAGTTAGCAATAAGTATTTTATGGTGCTCATTTCCATTATTACCAATTGAATAGTGTGAGTGAATTGGCATTATGAAATCACTTGGAACAACTTCAGTACCCTGATGGATTAGTTGATAAAAAGCATGTTGTCCATTAGTTCCTGATTCACCCCATAATATTGGACCACTATGGTATTGAATTTTTTCACCATTTCTATCTATAAACTTACCATTACTTTCCATATCTGCCTGCTGAAGATAAGAAGGAAATAAAGATAAGCCTTGATCGTATGGAAGTACAGCGTGAGTATTAAACTGAAAGAAATTTATGTACCAGACACCAAGTAATGCAAGCATAACAGGAATATTTTCGTGGAGAGGAGCATCCTTAAAGTGGTTGTCGATATCATGAGCTCCATTTAGAAGTTGTTCAAAATTTTCCATTCCTATGTAGATCGCTATTGAAAGACCTATCGCAGACCACAAGGAATATCTTCCACCTACCCAATCCCAAAATTCAAACATATTATCTTTGTTAATACCAAATTTTTCAACAGCAGCTTCATTGGTAGATATTGCTACAAAATGATTTTTTATAGATTTTTGATCTTTTAAGTGGTTTAGTAACCACGCTCGAGCAGAGTAAGCATTTGTCATCGTTTCTTGTGTTGTAAAAGTTTTTGAAGCAACAATGAATAGAGTTGTCTCAGGGTCACAAGCCTCTAATGTTTGAGCGATATCAGCCCCATCAATATTTGAAACAAAATAGGGAGTAATATCTTTTGTACCATATGATTTTAATGCTTCACAAATCATTGCTGGACCCAGATCTGAGCCACCTATACCAATATTAACAACGCTTTTAATTTTTTTTCCAGTATAGCCTTTAGTTTTTCCACTTCTTACGTCATTAGAGAAGCTTTTCATTTGACCCAATACTTTGTTCACATTTGGCATAATATCTGTACCATCGAGCAAAATAGGGTTGTTTGATCTATTTCTTAAGGCTATATGGAGGGCTGATCTATTTTCTGTAAAGTTAATTTTGTCACCAGAGAATAATCGATCACGCCAGTCTTCAAGTTTGGCTTCTTTTGCAAGACTTACAAGAAGCTTAAGCGTTTCATCTGTAATTCTATTTTTAGAATAGTCTACTAAAAAATCCTCATACTGAATATGGTATTTGTTAAATCTATCTCCGTCATTAATAAATAAGTCACGCATTTGAACTTTCTTTATTTTTTCAAAGTGGCTATTAAGCGCTTTCCATGATGAGCTTTTATTAATTGTGGACATAAAAAATTTTGATTTAATGTATTTGAATTATTAAGTTTGTAATTGTAGCAAATTTTATAGCAATTATAGATATAGAATTACTTCTGATGTTGATTAATAGCCCATAAAATATGTTCCTTTACTAACTCGGTTGTATCTTTTAGTCGAGATTGTAGGACTTTGATAACTTTATCTGATTTAGGGGCATTTCCCAGGCTTATTGCAATATTTCGAAGCCATTGATTATAGCCAATTCTTAGTATTGCACTACCATTAAAAATTTTTTTAAACTCTTGTTCAGAAATTTTGAAGCTATCTATAAGTGATAAATTATCAAGGTTGTGACGAGTATTAAAATCTTTTTCTTTTGTTATTTTTCCATATTTATTCCATGGGCAGACTAATTGACAATCATCACAGCCATATATTCTATTTCCAATAGGCTTTCTGTATTCAATAGGAATAGAACCTTTAAATTCTATCGTTAAATAAGATATACATTTATTAGCATCGAGCTTGTAAGGAGCAATAATAGCTTTTGTAGGGCATATATCAATACATGCAGAGCATGTCCCACAATGGTTTGCCTTTTTTTTATCTATCATTAGAGGTAGGGTAGTATAAATCTCACCTAGGAAGAACCAAGATCCATTTTCTTTATTTAAGAGTAGAGTATGCTTTCCTCTCCATCCTAAACCAGCTTTTTCAGCAAGTTCAACTTCTAATACCGGTGCACTATCAGTAAAAACTCTAGAATCAAATGAGATATCTTTGACCTCTTCTTTTAACCTTTGGGTTAATCTTTTCAATTTCCCACGAATGACCTTATGGTAATCCCTTCCTAAGGTATATCTTGAAATATAAGCTCTATTTTTATCTTGAAGTATTTCAAGTGTATTTTCTTTTTGAGGGAAATAATTGAGTCTTACAGAAATTACTGTTAGAGTCTTTGGAACTAATTGGGTAGGGTCAAATTTTATATCTTGGTGCTTTTTTAGATAATGCATTTCCCCTTGAAAGCCGGCTTTAATCCATTCATGATAAAAATTTTTTGTTTGATTAAGATTAATATCGGAGATACCAATTTCATCGAAACCTAATTCATGGCCCCATACTTTAATTTTTTCTGTAATTGATTTCCAAATTAATTTATCATTCATAAGATGAAAATAATAAACTAAAACGATCATGAAAGAATTAAAAATTTTACTTTCCAATGAAAAAAATACTTTAGATTTAGGTGAAAATTTATCAGCTCATTTATTTGAGGGACTTTTAATTTTTCTTAAAGGAGATCTTGGAGCAGGCAAAACAACCTTAGCAAGAGGTATAATTAGAGGTCTTGGGTACGTTGGCTCCGTTAAAAGTCCTACATATAGTCTCTTTGAGCAATATGAGTTTGATGCATTTACTTTAAATCATTTTGATCTGTATAGATTTGCAAATCCAAATGAGTGGTTTTCGTCTGGCTTTCAAGAATATGTAAATAGTTATGACGTTACCCTTATTGAATGGCCTGAGAAATCTGCTGAACTTCTTCCGAAGCCTGATCTAGAAATTGAGATTTTATATGAAAATGAAAGCCGAATTGTTATTATCAATCCCTTCACTAAAAAAGGAAATAAATGTTTAGTAAACTTATCCTGATGAAATATTTTATTTTTTATATTTTATTCTTATTTAGTTTCTCAGCAGCCGCTGAGAATGTAGTTAATGCAACTAGAGTTTGGCCAGCGCCTGATTATACAAGGGTAACAATTGAGTCTTCATCGGCGATAGCAAATGACCAAATGATGCTTCAAAATCCTGAAAGAATCGTGGTTGATCTAAAGGAAATTGAATTAAATGATGTACTTAGGCAATTAAGCTCTAAGGTTGATGGGCTTGATCCGAATATTAAAAAAATTCGTGTTGGACAATTTAACCCAACAGTAACAAGACTTGTTATTGATCTTAAATCATCAGCCAGTGTGAAGATATTTTCTTTGCAACCAGTTAAAAAGTACAAGCACAGACTGGTTATTGATGTCTACCCTAAAGAAAATGATAGTGTTGCCAATCTCCTTAAACAACTTGAGCAGAGGAATATTCTTCCAAAGCCCCCAAAACAAGTAATTCCAAATATAAAACGCCAAACTACTATCATTGCTATTGACGCTGGGCATGGAGGGGAAGATCCTGGTGCTATAGGAGCCAAAGGAACCAAAGAAAAAGTTGTAAATCTTCAAATTGCAAAAAATCTCAAAAAAATTATTGATAAAGAGCCCTATATGAAGGCGGTATTAATTAGATCGGGTGATTACTATATTCCACTTGGGAAGAGGGTTTCCATGGCTAGAAAAATAAAAGCTGATATTTTTATATCAATTCATGCTGATGCATTTAAAAAAAGGGCAGTTAGAGGTTCTTCTGTATTTGCTCTGTCAGAAAGGGGGGCAACCAGTGCGTTCGCTAAGTTTTTAGCTAATAATGAAAATGAATCTGATTTAATAGGAGGGGTTAGTATTGATGATAAAGAACCGATACTTGCTAGAACTTTGTTGGATTTATCTCAGGCAACAACTATTAATGATAGTTTGAAGCTTGGTAATCATGTTTTAAAAGAAATAAAAATGGTGAACAAGCTTCATAAGAAACATGTTGAACAGGCAGGATTTGCTGTTCTTAAAGCACCTGATATACCCTCAATTCTTATAGAAACTGCATTCATTAGTAACAGAAAAGAAGAGAAGAATCTAAAATCAGTAGCTTTTCAACAAAAACTATCTCGAAGTATCCTTAAGGGTATTAAGAGGTATGTGAAAAATAATTCCACTCAGGTTGCTTTTTATACAGAAAATCAAGAATGGTAATTAAAGATAAAAGAATTTATTTATTAGGCCCAACGGCAACAGGAAAAACAGAACTCGTTAAGCACCTTAATGATTTATTTCCTATTGATATAATCAGTGTTGATTCAGCTCAAATTTATAAAAATTTGGATATTGGTACTGCAAAACCAAATCACAAAGAGCTAATTAAAACCCCACATCATTTGCTAGATATTAGATCACCGATTGAGTCTTATTCGGTTGGAGATTTTAAAAAAGACGTTGATTCAATTGTAACCAAATCTCTGAATGAAAAAAAAATTCCCTTTCTTTATGGGGGAACAATGATGTATTTTAATTCCCTAGAAAATCCTTTAGATAAATTACCTGTTTCAACGATAGAAACAAAAAAAAAAGTAAACGATGAATTAAATAAATTTGGTATTGAGTTTTTATTTAATAAGCTTGAGGAGGTTGATCCAGTATCAACAAAAAAAATAAACGCTAATGACTCACAAAGAATTCAAAGAGCTTTAGAGGTCTATTATATTACTGGTAAGCCATTATCCTCTTTTTACATTAATAAAAAGACGATAGAGACTCCGTACAAAATTTTAAAGCTTGCTTTAATGCCTGATAGCAGAGAGCACTTGCATCTAGTAATTGAGGAAAGGGTTGAATGTATGCTTGAAAGTGGCCTGATAGATGAGGTTGAGGCAATTTTAAGCAATTACCCAAGTTTAGATGACTCATACCCTTCTTTTAGGGCAGTTGGCTATCGGCAAACCTACCATTACTTAAAAAACCAAATTTCTAAAAGTGAACTAAAAAATAAGATAATTTTTGCAACAAGGCAATTAGCAAAAAGACAGATGACTTGGATGCGCAAGATGGAAAACTTAGAAATATTCGATCCATTTAGTGGTGATCTAAATTCAAAAGTTACAGATAGGATAAAAGCATTTTTAGCAAATTAAATACTTATAAAGGAATACTGTACTTACTTTTTGGTACCTTAGTCTGGGGTTTGATTTGGTATCCATACCGACTTTTGGCAGACGTTGGTATTTCTGGGGTATATTCCAGCTTACTTGGCTTCAGCTTCACTCTATTACTAGGACTATTTTTCTACAAACCCAATAAACTTTCAAATTTTAAGCATATAAATTTTTGGATTTATGCATTGGTTCAGGGGGTCACTAATATTGCATTTGTATTAGCAGTTATAGATGGTGAGTTAGTTCGGGTTATGCTTTTGTTTTTCTTATCACCAGTTTGGACAATTTCATTTTCATTTCTATTTCTAAAAGAAAAGATATTCCTTAAAAATATTGTAGCTGCCATTTTGAGTTTATTAGGAGCATTTATAGTTCTTTGGCAAGACGGGTTCTCTTTATTTACCTTAGATGTAAGTGATATTTATGCAATTATTGGCGGTATTGGTTTTGCTTTAAGTAATGTTTTGGCAAGACGCTTCAATAAGTTAAGCATTAAAGACAAATCATATGCAGTTTGGATTGGTGTAATAATAATTGCACTAATATCAGCTATATTATTTCCCGTAGAGTTTAATTCTCCTAGTTTAGACTTTAAATCTATTATTATTTTAATTTTAATAGGTCTTGTAATGCTGCTTGCAACGATGGTTGTGCAGATTGGTCTTACTTTAGTAGAAGCAGTTCGAGCTAGCCCAATATTTTTATTCGAAATAGTGGTTGTAGGTATATCTGGCTACTTATTGGCTAATGAATCATTGTTAGCTAAAGATTTCATTGGAGGTGTATTTATTATTTTAGGGGTGTTGATCTCAACTCGCAAATAAATCTCTATAGATTTTTTCTAAGTTAGTAGTGAATATATTAGGCTTAAATAGAGCCGAGTTTTTTTTGCCTATGATAATTTTTTGTTTAATTCTTAAAAGCCTTTTTGGATTTTTATATAAATCAAGAGCTTTGTCATAATATTTGACATTATCATTTGTAATCAATTCTTCACAATCAATTTCTTTTAAAATACTTCCTGCAACTCTACTAGCAAAGCTTTGCCCTGACAAAGTCAGGACAGGGCACTCAGCCCATATCGCATCGCTTGTGGAGGTGTGTGCATTGTATGGATATGTATCTAAAAATAAATCAATAATTTGATGACGATTTATATGCTCCTCAATTGAGACCTTTGGGGCAAATTTAATTCTATTTTTTTCAATGCCATTAAGTTTTGCATGTAGCCATAAATTTTCTTTGTACAAATTATTTGAATCTAGAAGCCAAAGATTTGCAGAAGGGCTGCTCTTTAGAAGTTTTATCCATATATTAAATTGATTTTTAGTAATTTTAATTGGCTGACTAAAAGATGCGTATATAAAAGTATGTTCGTTAAATCCATAATCTCTTTTAGTTTTGGAGGTGAGTTTGGGCCTGTCCGCAATGTTGGGTTGGTAGCAATGGGGAAGATATAAAACCTTTTCAGCGTAGTCATTTATTTTGTCATCAGGAATGATATATTTATCAGATAAAATAAAATCAAAAAGTGGTTTTGCATTATGAAAGCCCATTGTTCCAGCAAACCCAAGCCAATTTATATGATACCGAGCAGGTTTGTAAGCAGCTATGAATGACCTACTGTTTTGAGTAAATCCTGATAAGTCTACCAATATATCAACTTTTTCATCTCTTATTAGTTGTGCCCCTTTATAATCACTTTCGTTGGATATATTAATAAATTGGCAATCTAATTTTTTAAATTCTTCATGCTCACTTGAGGCTTCATCTGGGCCTGAATAAAATAACTTAATATTAAACATCTTTTTATTATGGCTTTTTAATATATCAAAAATTAAGTAATAGAGAGGGTGATTTCTAAAGTCAGCTGATAGATAGCCAATCGTAAGTTTATTTTTTATGGGAGTACTTACCTTACTAAGTGGCTTTATTTTTATCTGTTCAGACCAATTTGTAGCAACTTTTAAATGATCTTTACTATTAAAATTAGGCATTGATAGGACTGTAAATGGCGATACCTTTCCCTTACTTTTATTGCTAATATTATTTTTGATATCATCAAATAAGGTGTCAATATTTTCCCATTCGCAGATAAGTTGCTTTAAATGTGTTAGTTCAACTTTTGAGTGAATTGATTCAGGATTTATCTCTAGAGCTTGCTTGTAGCATCTGATTGCATCTTCATTTTTACCAAGGCGACGATAAGCATTACCTAAATTATTAAACGTATCTGCATCTGGTTGGATTAAATTGTTTTTTATTGAGCTTTGATATGCATCAATAGATTTATCAAATTGATTTAGAGCGAATAAAGCATTTCCATAGTTAAATAAATAATCTGGATTGTTAGGGTGGTAAGTGAGTAATTCTTCAAAGCAATCTTTTGCTAACTTGTATTTTCTACTAGCTTGATATTGATTTCCAATCTCTTTAAGACAGAAGCATAAACCTTCTCTTATGTCTTCGTTTCCATTCATCATGGTAAGTAATTTTCTAAAATATGTAGCTGCTTCTAAAAAATTATTATTTGCCGCATATAGGTTGGCAATTTCAATTTGAGTGGAAATATCATTTGGGTTATTTACCAATACCTCTTTTAGTAGGACTAAGGCACCCTCTATATCGCCCATTCTTTCTTTTTTTTTGGCTTTCGAAATTGAATCCATGCCCACCTATTTGTCTTTATCTCTATTCATTGGTTTTGCTAATAAAATATGTGCATCGTTAATAACTTTTTCTCTAAAGCCACCTTCACAGTAAGCAAAGTAATAAAGCCACATGCGAATAAATTCTTTATCGAACCCTAAAATTTCAATATGTTTTAAATTTTTAATAAAGTTTGCTCTCCAATGCATCAATGTTGTCGCATAGTGGTCTCCAATATCCTCAACATCTTTGATAATCAGATCTGAAGATTTAGTTATACTATTTTGCAGTATATTCAAAGATGGTATACAACTTCCGGGAAAGATATATTTTTGTATAAAGTCGACAGACTTTAGCGCAGCATGATATTTTTGATCTCTAATAGTTATAGCTTGAATAAGAGCCATCCCATCTTCCTTTAACAGTGAATTAACTTTTCCAAAGTATTCATCATAATATTTATGCCCAACAGCTTCAATCATTTCAATAGAAACTAACTTATTAAAACTTCCTTTAAGGTCGCGATAATCTTTAAAAATAACTTTAATTTTTTTGTTTAGTTTTAGTTTATTAATTTTGTTTTTAGTATATAGGAACTGCTGCTTTGAGATTGTTGTCGTGGTTACCTTACAACCATAATGGGTAGCAGCATAAATAGCAAAGCCGCCCCAACCAGTACCAATTTCAATAACATGATCTGTTTTTTTTAGTTTTAATTTTTCACAAATAATTTTAAGTTTATTAATCGATGCATTATTTAATGTATCATTTTTGCCATCATATATTGCGGAAGAGTACATCATAGTCGGATCTAAAAACTCACTAAAAAAATTATTACTAAGATCGTAATGTTTAGCTATATTTTGAAGGCTATTTTTTTTATTATTACGTCTTAAATAATGAAGAAATCTTAGAATAGGACTAACTACTAAATTAAATGAGCTTTCAATACTTTCTGTTAGTTCAGAATTTATAGCCATAATTCTAATAACATTGGTTAAGTTATTTGTTTCCCAGGCATTTTCGATGAAAGAATCGGCTGCACCTATAGAGCCACCGATAAGAACATCGAAGTAAAAACTATTATTCCTAACAAAGATAGTGCTCGAAAGCTTTCCACCTTGACCAAACACATATTTTTTTTTGTCATCAATTACTGTTATCGATCCATGCTTTATTTTTTTTAATTGATTAAAAAAGATACTTTTATATATTGAATTAGAGAGTTTCTTCATTTTTTTGGGTGCGGATAAAAAGGAATTCTTTTTAGGCCTAGTAAAAAAGCATTCCAATAGATTGCCAAAATTGTCCTAATAGTTGTTGGAGGAAACATTAACAGAATTTTATTTAAAGCCCAGGGCGTCCATGCCTTTCTTGTTAATCTTAAAGTAGCATTAAAATTAAAATTATTATTTTCAAAACTGTCCATTGAGACGTATAAAAAGTCTTTTGGTTCTGTAAATTTCCAGTTATATTTTATATCCATTGGCATAAATGGAGACACATGAAATTTTTTATCAAAGTTAAAAATCTTCGTACCGCTTTTCATATCATTACAATCATGAACATAGGCATACTTCTCATTCCAAGGCGTGTTTGTGATATGTGAAACAATAGCAATTAATTTTTGTGATTTATTAAAGCAGTAATAGAAACTTACAGGATTAAAACAATACCCAAAATATTTACCATTTGTTAGGAGAAATATTTTCCCATCAACCTCAGTACCAATTCTTTTTTTAATTAAGTCCACAATAGATTTTTTTATCTCTTTCTTCTTACTAGCGTAATAATCTAATTTATTTATTGAGCCTATATTATTTTTGTTATAACTCCAGAATAAATTTTTTTTAAACGCGTTAGTAATCTGATCAAGGTCAATAAACAGCATGGTGATTGAATATTTAAAGTGATGCTTTTTAGGAAGATGCCTAGTATGTGTAACAACTCCCTTATATATTGAATGCATTTACTTGGTAGCTTCTTTAAAGAACTTAATTGCATTGTATGCACTACTTATTCCGTCTTCATGAAAGCCATTACCCCAATATGCACCTGCATATCCTGTTCTATTCACACCTGAAATAATGCCGTAGCTTTTTTGAGCCTCAACTGATCTTAAAGAAAATAAAGGATGGTCGTAATTAATTTTCTTCAAAACTTTTTTTGGATTTATATTTCCATTATCATTTAATGTTACTAATATAGTTTGTTGTGTTTTGAGATTCTGAAGAATATTCATATTATATGTAAGTGCAATTGGCATATCATTTGTAGAGTCAATATTATAATTCCAAGCCGCCCAAGTTAATTTATTATTTGGCATTATTGATTCATCAGTATGAAGCGTTACTTCATTTTTAGAGTATGGAATTGATGAAAGAACTTTTTTTTCCTGAGCTGATGGATCGATAATTAATTTTAGGGCTTCGTCACTATGGCATGCAAAAAAAATGTAATCAAATATTTCAGTACCGTTTGAGCTCTTTATTTCCACTGAATCCTTATTTCTCTTAACAGCCTTAACTGGACAACTCAATCTAATATTTTTTTTAATTGAAGCGGTTAGTTTTTCGACGTACTCTTTGGACCCATTAGTTACCGTTAACCATTGTGGTCTATCATTAATGTTCAACATGCCATGATTATTAAAAAATTTAACAAAGAATACTGCTGGAAACTTAAGCATCGAATTAATATTTGATGACCAGATTGCGGAGCCCATGGGTAAGATATAGTTTTTACAAAAATAATCAGAAAAATTATTCTGTCTTAAAAAGGTTTCAAGTGATATTTCAGTTTTAGCCGATAGTAAAGTTAGCGCCACTTTATTAAATTTTATAATTTCATAAATCATTTTTATGAATTTATAATTAAAGATATTCTTTCTTTGCGAAAACAAGGTATTTAGTGTGGTGCCATTATATTCAAAGTTTCTATCTTTTGAAAATACACTAAAGCTCATGTCACTTTTTTCATAATGAACATTTAATTCGTCTAATAGTTTTGTAAATAGAGGGTATGTTTTTTTGTTGAACACAATAAAACCAGTGTCTACATTTATTTTTTTGCCCTGACTAATAATTTCATGTGTGTGGGAATGCCCACCTAATCGATTATTTTTTTCGAAAAGGGTAATATCGTGCTCTTTTGAAAGGGTATAAGCTAAACTATTACCCGAGATTCCTGAACCCACAATCGCAATTTTCATATACTTTAGAGTTTAATTTTATTAGTCTCTCTAATATTGTTTGAAACAGTTCTAATATCCCAAATAATCCCAAACAAAGATAAGAGTTTAAGTAGGTAGTAGGTTAAGTCAATTTCCCACCAGTAAAAACCTTGCCTTGCAGATCCGGGAAAATGATGATGATTATTATGCCAGCCCTCTCCAAATGTTATCAAAGCGACAAAAAAATTATTTCGACTTGAATCATTAGTAGCGTATCTTTTTTTTCCCCATAAATGAGCAACAGAATTTACGAGAAAAGTAGCATGGTAAAGAAATATCGTTGACACAATAAACCCCCAACTTAGAAGTTGAAGACCGTTTGTATTAAGTTCTGGATATTTATTATTAATAAATTCACCAAAATAAAACAGCCCGATACAGCTAAAGATAGGGACCAGAATATCAAATCTATCCACCAACCTTAATTCTGGAAACCTCGATAATTCTTTTACAAGTTTAGTATGAGTTATAAAGTTAGCTTTTGTTAAAAACCAACCTGTATGACTCCATAAAAAACTATGTGCCTTAGGTGAGTGCTGATCTTTTTCAGTATCAGAATGCATATGATGCCCTCTATGATGAGCAGCCCACCATATTGGCCCTCTTTGAACCGCTGAAGCACCAATAATAGCAAAGATAAATTGAGCAACTCTGGTAGTTTTGAATGTTTTATGAGAAAAATATCTATGATAAAACCCGGTTATTGCGAACATCCGAATAGTAAACATTAAAAAGCAGACTAATAGTGCAAAGCTACTAAATCCTACATAAAATACAGAGATTATAGAGATATGAATTAAGAAGTAGGGGATTGCTCTTGCCCAATCAATTTGTTTGTTATGGAAGGACTTCGATAAATAGCTTTTTTCAACGATTGCGTTATCAAACCAACCAATAAAGTACTTGAGTATTTTAATTGATATATTCATCGATGTTTAGTGAGTTGAAGTTTATTTTTATCATAACCCATCAGTGAAATCATATTGATAAGACTATCTAACTCCTGTTTTGGAATCGTTTTTTTTCTTGACATCAGCCACACATAATCAAGAGCATCCCTTGCGACAATAGTTGTTTGATAATCTTCATCTAAATATACAATTTTATATTGAGCTTTGATCGGCCAAATAAACTGCATACCCCATAAGGCATTATTTGACTCAGGAATCACAAACCCTTTTGGCCTGTAAGTTTTTAATGGACCATCAAAGGAGCCTTGATTGAATGTAAATGTCGTAGCAATTGTCCCATCATTGTTCAGCTTGTATGATTCTACTGCGTTGAATGCATCTTTTTCAATAAATGTCGGGATATTGGCAATGACATACCAATCACCCATGAATTTATCAATATCAACTGATTTAACTAGGTCAATTTTGTTTGTATTCATTGTGCATCCAAAAATTAAAAAAATTAAAAAAAATGTTTTAATAATAGTCATTTATATCCATTTATTAAATAAGTTTATATACAAGATTGCCAATAGGTGTTGGTGATTTCAAACCTACTAAGCTCATATTGTCGTCATACCATACATCGATTATGAATACTTCATTTCCATCTTTATTGGCTTGAATTGTATAATGATGAGCATTAATTTCTTGGCCTCGAACATTTTTTGTTTCTACACCAAAATCTTCAATTGCAACATCTAGCCATTCAGCATCCTGCGAGTTCATTAATTTTTTTTGATCTAATATTTTGGGATTCCAATAAGCAAAAGTCATAATACATTCTGGCAGAATTTTTTCTATGCCATTTGAAGATACTTTCAAGTTACCATTACTTTTACTTCCACTAACGTCAAAGAGATCACCATCATCATTAGTGTTGCTTACAATTGATTTTAAACAATCTTTATCCCATGTTTCCTTACTGTCATGTTCGTAAGAAAAACTCATTAGCATAAATTTAAATTTAAATTTTGCAAGGCTATGGGACTCATTACCCACTTGCTTAAATGAATGTTTTCCAATAATTTTATCATTTAAAATTACATCGAAACCCCATTCTTCAGAGATTAAATTATTAGAAAAAAAGCTGAGCAGTAGAGTTAGAATAAAGCTATATTTCATGTCTTATTAATTCCATTTTTTTATAAATAACTATTTTTTCGAAGGCCATGGAAAAAAAGCAGATGTATTTTTAATGTACTTTTTATAACCAGGCCTCCTATTGACTATTGTGGACTCTAGTAGTTCAGCTCCTGACACTTTTAATAGCAATATACTCATAAGTATTGGTGAGATTATAGTAAACCAATACCCACTCCCAATTGATATTAAATAAAAACCCCACCAAACAAGAAACTCACCAAAATAATTAGGATGCCTAGAGTATTGCCATAAGCCTTGATCCATAACTTTGTTAGACTTCTTTGATAAGAATTTTTTTAATTGCTTATCTGCAATTGTTTCGTAAATAATACCAAATAATACTACGAATAAGCCTATTTTATCCAAAAATGAATAGGGCCTTAAATCTATAAATGATGCAATCAGTGGGGCTGAGATTATAGCCGCCCAAATAGCTTGCAAACCAAAAATTATATAAATACTTTTATACTTAAAATAAGGATCGTTATTATTCCTAATAACTTGATAGCGAGAATCTTCAGGTTTACCCCAGTTCCTTTGAGTTAGATGCGTTGTTAATCTAATAGCCCATATTAAAACCATTGTAGTTATTGCTAAATGTCTGGTCGAGTTTGTATCCAAAGAAACTAGACAGGTAATACTGGCGACTACGAAAAATAAGCTCCACATTGAATCTACAAGATTTACATTTTTAGTAAATAGACTTATTACCCATCCTAAGAAAGCAAAAGCTAATAAGTTGCAAGTAATTAAAATATAGAGACTAAGCATTTTTTGAATTTTTGCTAGAGACGAAAATTAATAGTGGAGTAATGAGTGCCCACCCAGTCGCTATTACTAGCAATGCATCCGATGTTAAAAGTGTAATTGCTCCAAGTTTTTCTCCAGCTAAATAGGCTAATGGGCCACCTATAGCACCCAAAAGTATAGATAGATTTAATTTTTTCTTTAACCAGCTAAGACTAGAATTAAGGGTGATTGCGAAACCCATCCATAACACGATAATCCATAAGGGAGTTATAGAGTAAGACCATCCATGATCGGCATATAGAACTAAACCACTCTTCAAAAGAAAGCCATCAAATAAGAAACCAATTATGCTTGCTAATAACAAAATTTTTAACTCGCTTTTTTTATCTTTTGTTATGTAAAGATGAAATAAAATGATGAGTAATGATAGGAATACAGTAGCAAAAGTATTATTGGTTGCAGCTCCAATGATGCAAACAAACCAAACTAATTGAAAGAATATAAAATTTATTATTTTGGAAGTCATTTTTTGAACAGGTAGTGAACTACCTTCCATTCTTTACCATTATCGTAACCCCATAATTCAGCACAAGACATAAAGAAAATTCGCCACCGTTGGAACCATTTTTTTGAATCATCTTCTCCATAAATATCTTTTAATACTGGCATAACTTTATTTTCATTAAAATCTATATTTTTCAGCCATGCATTTGCTGTCTTTTCATAATGCACCCCAGACCAGGACCATTGATCAATAATTTTTAAATCTTTTTGGAAGAATAATGGTAAATCCTCTGAAGGCATCATGCCACCAGAGAAAAAGTATTGACTCATCCAGTCATCAGCTTCTTGAGCTTCAAATAAGTAAGGTTGGCTTTTGTGAGCAAAAATATGCATGAAAAAAAGCCCATCTGGTTTAAGCCAAGAAGCTATTTTTTGAAATAATTTTCCATGATTCCTCATATGCTCTATCATTTCAATAGAAACAACTCGGTCATACCTATCTTTCGGGTTAAATTTATTCATATCTTCTGTAATCACAGAAATATTTCTTAATTTTCTTTTTTTAGCCTGCTCTAGTATGTGTAATCTTTGTGAAGCTGAGTTAGATACTGCAGTAATTTTACTTTTAGGAAATTTATTTGCCATCCATAATGTTAATGATCCCCATCCACAGCCAAGCTCCAAGACATTAAGACCATTAGTTAGCTTTGCATGTTCAGATGTTAGCTTAAGAGACAATAACTCTGCTTCACCTAGATTTTTTGTTTTCTCATTCCAGTAACAAGAGCTATATTTTTTGTGTTTACCTAAAGAATAGTTATAAAATTCTGCAGGAATTTCGTAATGTTGTTTATTAGCTAACTCAGGGACTTCTGCAATGGATGATAAATTCATTTCTCTAATAAATTGAATTTTATTTTGTATATTTTTTTCAGAATTATTTGATACGAGAGATTGAATTCTTTTTTTTAGGAGGATTCTAATACCTTGCCTAATTAAAAAATCAGGAATAAGTTTTTTTTCAGCAAGTGTTATTAAAAAACTAATCATTGTTGTAAATCCGCATTAATCTTATTTCTTTAATGGAGCCAATAAACTTGGATAAAGTTGCATCTTTAATTTAAATTGGCGACCCCAAGGGGAGTCGAACCCCTGTTGCCTGGATGAAAACCAGGTGTCCTAGGCCTCTAGACGATGGGGTCGTACTAGAAGAGCGATATTTTACTATAGATTGTATGAATATTAAAAAAAAGTTGGATAAAGATTAAGAGTATTGTATAAATAGTCTTTTAAGTAATTAAATAGAGATAAAATGGAACACCTAAATAATAAAATTAATCAAATTTTTTATAATTCCACCTTCATAACGCCATGGTTATTAAGGCTAAGTTTGGGAATTTCATTCATCTTTCATGGGTATGGAAAATTTCCTTTACCCCCACAAAAATTAATTGATTATTTTGGATTTTCTGAGACTCTAGCTTCTTTTGTTGCCATATCAGAACTTACTGCGGGAATATTTTTAATTTTAGGTGGCTTTATAAAGAGTCACTTAGGTGAGCTTACAACTAGGTTTGGCGCATTACTAATTGTCATTATTATGTCTGTTGCATTAGGTTTGGCGCATCGGGATTGGCTAATTACTCCTAAGCTATTTATGAGCGAGCAAATATTTCTTTTAATAATTGGGTTATATTTTTTATTAAGAGGCAATAAGTAAAATTTGATACTAGCTAATTTGTCTATATAAATATGTTCCAGAAACTTTACAAAAAAACTTTGGATCTTGCTGGGCATGCTAAAGCAAGCTATTACTTATTTGTATTAAGCATCGCTGAATCATCATTTTTTCCAATACCGCCTGATGTTATGTTGGCACCTATGTGCTTAGCAAATCAATCTAAAGTATGGAGATTTGCGTTTATAACCACAATAGGTTCTGTATTAGGTGGGATTTTAGGATATCTAATTGGCAAATTTTCATTTGAATATATTGAACCTTTTATTGAGAAATTTGGTTATATGATAGCTTATCAAAATGCAGTTAACTGGTTTTACGATTGGGGATTTTGGGCAATACTTATAGCTGGATTTTCACCTATCCCTTATAAAGTTTTTACTATTGCGGCAGGCGTTCTAAACATGGCTTTTCTTCCATTTGTTATTGGCTCAATAATTGGCCGGGGGTCGAGATTTTATTTAGTAGCATTTTTGTTTAGATTATTTGGGGATAGGGTTGATTTTATACTTAAAAAATATATGAACATAATTGGATGGGGAATGCTTACTTTAATTGCTATTGGTATAGTATTAATTAATTTATAAGTGCTAAGATTTTTATATTAAGCTAAAATTTACTTATGTCTAATCCGCCAAATATCCCTAAAGAAGTTTTAGAAAATATAGGGCAAATAGATACTTTAGTTCAAGAAGGAACAGCTCATCATCATCAAGGTGACTTGATAAGAGCAAAAAAAATATACGAGAAAATATTAAGTATAGAGCCCAATCATTTTGATGCACTCCAGTTACTGGCCATTTTGTTGGCGCAGACTAAAAATTATTTAGAAGCAGTTGAGTTATTTTCTAAAGCACTAAAAATTAATCCAAAACATCCACGCACTTTGAATAATTTGGGTATCGCTTTAAAAGAGCTTAAGCGTTTAGAAGAGGCACTCGCTAATTTTGATCAAGCGGTTGCTCTTGATCCAGACTACATAGATGCCTATTATAATCGTGGTAATACTTTAAGAGCCTTAAATCTTTTCGATGAAGCCCTTATTTCTTACGATCAAGCGATTGCACTTAGCCCTAAGTTAGCTATGGCTTATAAGAATCGTGCTAATACTTTAAAAGACCTAAATCGTTTTGATGAAGCCCTTATTTCTTACGATCAAGCGATTACCTTTAACCCAGATTCTGCCGATAACTACTATTACCGAGGTAATATCTTATTCGAACTTAAAAAATTTGATAAAGCGCTTGCTTCCTTTGATCAAGCGATTTTATTCAGCAAAGAGGGGTATGCAGAGGCATCATGTAATCGAGGAATTGTATTAAAAGAGCTTAAGAGGCCAGCTGAAGCTCTAGCTTCTTATGATCAAGCAATTGCTATAAACCCAAATTTCGCCTCGGCCTTCTACAATCGAGGTAATATTTTACAAGCTCTCAAGAAGACTGCGGAAGCTCTAGCTTCTTATGATCAAGCAATTGCTATAAACCCAAATTTCGCCTCGGCCTTCTACAATCGCGGTGGTGTGATGATGAAGCTTAAGCGATTTGATGAAGCCCTAACTAACTTTGATCAAGCGATTACTATAAGTCCAGATTATGTGGATGCATTATCTAATCGTGGTATTGTTTTAAGAGAGCTTGGGCAAATTGATGATGCTATTGATTCGTTCAATCAGGCTATTTCAATCAACCCAGATCATATAGAGTCTCATTGGAGCTCCGCCCACTGTAACCTGATGAAGGGTAACTTTAGTGTTGGTTGGCAACTTTATGAATGGCGCTGGTTAGACCGCTCATTTGAGTCTAAACTTCTTAAAACAAAGAAACCAGCTTGGGATTATCAGAAAACAGATAGAAGACTTTTAATATGGGAAGAGCAAGGGGTTGGCGATCAAGTTTTTTTTGGAAGTCTCTTGTTGGAACTGCTAGAAATTACGCCTAATCTTTTAGTGAAAATTGATAATAGACTTACTCCAATTTTTAAACGATCTTTTCCTAAAATTAAATTTTACCCTCATGATGAAGATGTACCTGAATCAGATTATGATATTCATTTACCTATAGGAGCTCTCGGAAAATATTTCAGAAATTCTAATAGTGATTTCTTAAAAACAAAAAATAATTTTTTAATCTCAGATGAAGTTCAAACTCAAAAAATACGTCAAGATTTATTCACCACAAAAAAATTACTTTGCGGGGTGTCATGGAGAAGTAATAATTCAGAAACAGGGGCTGCAAGAACAATACCTTTAGAAAAGTTGGCAACCATTTTTGATCCAGAAAAAATTAGCTTAATTAATTTACAGTATGACAATATTAAGCAAGATATTAATGCTTTAAAATCTAGTACAAATATTGATTTTGTCCAATATCAGCCTGTTGATAATTTTTTAAATTTAGATGGTTTTGCAAGCTTAATTGATGCTTGTGATTTTATTGTTACAGTTGATAACTCAACTATCCACATATCATCAGCTTTAGGGAAAAAGTCCTTTCTTTTATTGCCATATGTTGCTGATTGGCGATGGTTATTGGACCTCCAACAAAGTCCTTGGTACCCATCATTAAAAATATATAGGCAAAAGGAAATTAACGATTGGGATAGCGCATTGGAAAATCTTAAGACTGATATTGAAAATACAACTACCAATAAATTTAAATCTTAAAGGGTTCATTTAGGACTATAGTTGAATAAGGCCAATCTTAATATTAAGCACAAATATTAAATATTATTTTCTCGTTGCCGCCTTATTTTCCTTAACTCCAATATTGCCCATGCCAAAAAAATATTCGTTAAAAAACTTGAGCCAATAAGACTTGTTCCAAATGCCGTTCCTAATCCAAGATATATCCAATCCATATCATCCCCTAAGTATTTAAATCATTAGCAAGTAAATTTAATTATATAGTTTAATTTTTGTTAAACTAATATTAAGTTTGTATTACCAAGCTAGATAATTTCGTTTAACTATTTAGGTCTTTATTAAAATTAAAAAATTAACTCGAATAGCTGCTTTGTTTCAGAAGGGATCAATGCTCCATGAGCTAGGTAATTTTAATGAAGCTCAAATAATTTATGAGCAAATATTAAGTATAGAGCCAGATAATTTTACCGCACTCAAGTTGCTGGGAACTTTGTTAGCCCAGATCCAAAATTATTCAGAATCTGTTAAGTATTTATCTGA
>JAOKBJ010000005.1 GCA_028244835.1 Methylophilaceae bacterium | reverse complement strand
GAAAATTTTATTTTTTTGAAGCCTCAATTGCTTGTTCAACATCCTGAATAATGTCATCAATATGCTCAATGCCTACTGAAATTCTTATTAAATCCTCACTAACCCCTGCTAAAACCTTCTGTTCCGGAGTTAATTGTCTATGTAATGTGGATGCAGGATGGCATGCAAGTGATTTAGCATCCCCCATACTAAGCACTCTCAAAATCATTTGAAGTGCATCAATAAATTTAGCACCAGCTTCAACCCCACCTTTAATACCAAAACTGACAATACCTGAAGCTTGGCCATTCGTAATTTTTTTACAAATATCATTGTATTTATCATTAGGTAGAGCAGCATAATTTACCCATTCCACACGTTCGTGGCTTTGTAAATATTTGGCTAGCGCAAGCGCATTATCACAATGGCGCTCCATCCTCACACCTAATGATTCAAGCCCCAGCATTATTATATATGCGTTATTGGGCGATAAACATGCACCTGTTTCTCTCAAAGGAACAACCCGACAACAAGCAATAAAAGCAGCGGATCCGAATTGTTCGGTGTATACAATTCCATGGTAAGAAGGATCTGGTTCATTAAGCATGGGATATTTCTTTGACTCTTTAGCCCAATCAAATTTTCCAGAATCAACAATAATTCCACCAATCGTCGCTCCGTGACCGTCTATATATTTTGTAAGTGAATGAATAACAATGTCTGCTCCAAAATCAATTGGTCGGCATAGATAAGGTGTGGCTACAGTGTTATCAACAATCAAAGGGATACCATGTTTATGAGCAATATCTGCAAATTTCTTTAGGTCAATAATATTTCCTAAAGGATTGCCAATTGACTCACAATATATGGCTTTAGTTTTTTCATCTATTGCCTCTTCAAGACCCTTGAAATCTGCTCCATCGACCATTTTTACATTGATGCCATACTTAGGGAAGCTATGAGTAAAACAATTATATGTTCCTCCATATAGCTGATTGGTGCTCACAATATTATCACCTGCTCTTGTAATAGTCTGGATAGCATAAGTGATCGCCGCCATACCAGAGGCAAGTGATAAAGAAGCAATACCACCTTCCATTTCTGCAACTCTTTTCTCAAGTACCGTATTAGTAGGATTTCCTATTCTTGAATAAATATTTCCTTCGACCTTAAGGTCGAACAAATCTGCACCATGCTGTGTGTCATCAATGGTAAATCCAGAAGTTTGATAAATTGGCGTCGTTGCTGATTTTTGGTCATTTGTATCTGGATCATAACCATGATGAAGCGCTATTGATTCAAGTTTCATATATATATCCCTTTGATTATCATTTGAAATCTACTGCACCGTCGTTAATTTTTGTCCATTTAAAACTTATATATTCTATTAAGTAGTTTTGATAAAATTTATAAGTTCTATTAGGAAACTTATGCATCGCTCGTAATACATAGTTTGCCTGTATAGATGGCTTTGATTTTTCACCCAAATATTTTGGAGTGCAGCTTGTTAATTGCTTTTTCTTCATATAGTCGACTGTTCTGCAAATACGCTTACTAACTATTTCGCATCTAGCAGTCCAACTAAAATTAATATATCCCGCATGAGCAAAAAGATTTGGTAGCCCACTGAACATCATTCCCCTATACCAACTAGTATCATTGATATTTATTTTTTTATCGTTAACAAAAATATCAATACCACCTAATAATTGTGCATTTCCGCCTGTGGCCATAACTGTAATATCGCTGTTAATAATTTTTCCATTTTGTAGCTTAATACCATTTGTTTCCCAGTTGCTAACTCCTTCGCGCACTATTGTTACTTTGCTTGACTCTACAGCCCTAAAATAATCTTGATCTAAACTAGAAGCCGGTCGCTGGTCCCAGTAATCATATGATGGAGTTGTGGTCTCATTATAATAAGGATCGGTAGCTATTATTTTCCTTCTAAGTGACTTTTTAAAAAATCTACTGGATATATAATCTTTTAAGACTTCAAATGTTTTATAGCCTCGAGATGATTTTTCTTGGCTATCAATATTTATAATCCATGCAGGGCTGCGCTGAACTAAAGTTACTGTTTTTGCTTCTTTTATTATCGAAGGTGCCATAGTGATAGCAGTGCATCCGCTACCAATAATAGTTACATTTTTATTTTTATAGTTTGTATCCCCCCAAGCTTGGGTATGTACGATTTTTCCTTGGTAGCTCTTCTCATTTTTAAACTTTGGTAAATGAGGATTTTTACGATCACGTGACCCTGTAGAGCAAATAATATATTGGCTGGTAAAATTTTTATGGTTAGTTTTTGTTGTCCATTGATTATCTTTCCAAGATGATGATATGACCTGTGTGCCAAATAATATATGTTTTTTAATATTAAATTTTTCTGCAGTGTCATTTATATATTTTTGAATGTCCTGACCTTTGCCTATGATGGGTCCTTGCCAAGGATTAAAACTAAATCCATAGGTATACATATCATTGTCAGCACGGACACCGGGAAATTTCATCTGGTCCCATGTTCCACCTACATCACTTCTTGACTCTATTATCTTATATGTAATATTCGGAAAGTTTTTTTGTAAGTAATAAGCTGTTGTTATTCCAGCTATTCCCGCACCAATAATAATTACTTCTATTTCATCCATCTTAATACCAACTTAGTTTATTTATATAGTAGTTGACAACTAGTTATGACTCTAAAAAAAACTTTTAGTTCCTATTTAGTTATGATACACATAATTGACTTATTATTAATTTGTACAGCAATTATATTAACCAATTTAAACAAAAAAAAACATTGCCAAAATCATGAGTTTTTTTTAACTAGAGGCGATTTAAAAAACTTTTGTTTTGCGGCATATTTAAATTTTAGTCATTTTATCAGCTTAAACCAGATAAAAATTCCAATAATTAGTATACCAATCCATATAAAGATAAAAGCACTTCCCATTACACTTCCAATTACTGTGGTTGGGTCGAATTGAGTATTAATTGCCAAACCAATTAAAGCCCAAAGAGTCACCGCTAGAATTTTTTTTATTCTCATAGCTTAATCAATCTAATACCTTATAAGAAAGTAGTCGACACTCTAATTCTAATCCGATATAGGTGTTTCTACTTTGAGGGGATGTAACCCACTCTCTTATGTGAAAGGGAGAGTTATATCTTAAATGCCTTGTATGACCACAAGATAAATCTGCTACCCATTCTTTATTTTTATCTTGATGGAAACCAGTGATTATTGTTTTCATATACATTCTTATCTTATATTGTTTAAAGTTTCAATTATGTATCTATAAGCCATGGTATAGCAGCCAAAACTGTTAATACAAGAGCCAATGCTACTAATAGCTTATACATATCATTTTCCTAATATTTGAAGTTTTTATCTTACTCCATATATTTAAGTAGGCAAATGAGTGCTGGACAAATTCTAGACAAGTGACATATTACTTACGGAATGACATTTCGAACTTAAAAACCTTTTGATTTAAAAAAAAAATAAAACAAGATACCCATAAAAAAAATTGGGATAGATAACCAAAATGATTCTTTTGGTGTTTCAAAGATATTTTGAATGGAATGACGGTAGAAAAAAACTATCATTACAAAAGCTAACAATAGCCCTATTATTTGAAAACCTGAATTCATATTAATAAGTTTACCCCCCTGATTAAGCGGACAATATTAAAGATAATTTACATCCCCCAATTAAATCAACTTTTTTATATCTACAATCAATTTGATTTGTCTTCTAATTGCTTGGCCTTATTGTTGTCACCACAAACATACATTTCATATTTTGTTTGTGCGCATGTTTCAAAATTAGGCAAAATTAAGCAAGTATTTAAATAGCCTTCATAAGCTTCCTTATTATATAAACATGAAACGGATGGCTTGAAGTATTCTACACTTATGCCTTGGTCATTAATAAAAATTTCTTTGCTATGACCTAACATAGGAATCATTAATAAAAGTAGGAGTAGTTTTTTCATAAGACCATTTTACCCTCAGGAAATTATGTGAGCAAATGAATGAATTATGATTTTTAATTACATTTGACTATTTACAAAGCATTTAAAACTTCCATACATTGTTAGTTTTTTATAGCCATCCTGATCTATATTACCCAATTCAGTATTTTCTATTTCAAAACGAGTTCCACAGATTTCATGAATTTTTTTTCTAAACTCTTGCTTCAAGTCTATTTGACTCGATGAAATATTACCTTTTATTATTACATTGTATCGATCTGAACCCTGAGGCATTAGGTTTACTTCAAAGGTTATAGATTCATTAGCAATTACTAAAAATGGAATCAAGAATAAAAGTAAGAATTGTTTTTTCATATTTTTTTTAGTTTAACGTTAGATGTGTGAGTGAGCAAATGAGATGATTTTTTTAATTACTACTTTGAGATTAAAAAAAACCCCCACCAGTTTCCTGCTGAGGGTTTTAAATATTTATACTTGCAAAGCTATTACGCTAAGCAAATATTTCTACTATTGAGCTGAAATTTTAAAAATTTCACCTTCGTCAGTAGTTGCATAAAGAGCATTATCTGGTCCCATTTCTAGACCACGAAATCTCTTTGATGCTCCAACAGGCATATGGATAACGCTTTTAACTGATAAACCGTCTTTAGCAAGATCTGTTATATCAATACGCATTCCACCTGGTGTTCCACCAAAAGCAATACCCATGATTCCAGTAGCTAAACGTCCTTCATAGATACCCCAATTTTTACCTTTAAGGAAAGCAGCAGAGCCGGTTCCTTGAGAATAACCATTGTTGTTCCATGCAGGAGGCATTAAATCTTTAAAGCGAGTATCACTCATTGGAGTGTATGCAGCACGAACAGCAGGAGTCATACCTTCCATTTGATTCGGCTCATAACCACAATACTGATCTGGACAAGCAACTCTTCCAGCAGTTTTTTCTTTAGGATCCCAACCACCATTACCACCGTTTACTAATGCAGTAATTTCGTCGTTGTGCCAAGGTCCATGCTCAGCAGTAAATAGTCGACCATCGCTTGGACGGAAACTTAAACCTTGAACATTTCGGTGACCGTATGTGTAAATACGTTTGTCGCCTTTAACCTTGTTTTTTGAATGACCTTTACCATTACCATCAATTCTTAATACTACACTGCATAGTAATGTATTGTCTTGACCACATACGCCTCTATGACGGTCTCCTGTACCAACATATAAATAGCCATCAGGACCGAAGGCCATTCTTCCACCGTTGTGAGCACCTGGCCCACCAAATGGTTGGTTAGATTTGAATGGTTTGTATTGAATATCTTTAACGATATCAGTACGACCACTAATACTTTTCATATCCTTAGCTACTTTGAATTTCATAACAATATTACCGTCACATTTTTCAAAGTTAGTTTTACAGCCAGAACCATGATATTTTGTTGAAGTAGAATAGAGATAAAGTACTCGATTCTTCTTGAAGTTAGGATCTAATGTTACACCCAACATTCCAGCTTGACCTTCACAAAATAGATCATTACCAGCATTTTTATAGCCTTTGGAACCCTTCATGCCGTATAAAGCATTTGTTGATCCAGATGCTGTTTTTACTGAAAGACCTTTACATTTTTCAGTGTAAAACATAGAGCCATCAGCAGTAAATGCCATGTCCCACGGATTTTCCAAACCAGACATAACAACCATTGAACCAATTTTAGGAACTTTCATTCCTTTTGACCCATGATGTTCCGCAAAGCTTGAAGTTGTTATCATTAACATAGCAGAAACTATGCCAACAAAAAACAAGTTAAACCTATTTATTACTTTCATAAAAACTCTCCTATTTATTAACATCATATATATATATTTATAGCCACTGATGAAAAAAAATCTTTCATCAAATAAAGTCAGGTAATTGCTTTAACTTTAAAATGTAAGGAAATAAAAACTATCTCGAAAAGTACTTTGAATAGTTGCTACTTTTATCTATAAAAATATATATACGCTTACAAATTTAGTATACATTAAATTGTAAAAACATAGCATACAGGGAAAATTTAAGGAAAATCTCTAATATAAAATAATAACTATATGTATACGTTATTCAGTTATTGACCAATGCATACTGCATTTATATTTACAAACCATACTGCTTTTCAGGTCCTGCTTTTCGCATTTTATTTGAGCAGTATCTATTCCTGTATAAGGCTCACAAAGTTTTCTCATCAAATCTATTGGGTAATCTTCATTGTCAGGATTATATAACAACCTTCCTTGATAAGCATTTGTAACGCTTGGCTCATAAAAATCAGAATTAAGTGCATATGCCTTTAAAGGAATAGAAATCAACAATAATAATAATAAAAAAATTTTCATTTAATCTTAAACTACTTTAAATTATTTACTCTATAACTGAAAAGTATTTTTTAAATCTAGCCTTGCCACCAGCAATAGTCTGTGTTGCTTCTTTTGCCGCTTTAAGATTAGTTAAGGAATCCCCTACTGCTATTAAACCAACCATTCCTAACATTGCATGAGGAGTGCATTTGTAACCATAAACTCCCTCAACGTCAAACTTGACGGTAATAGACTTTTCACCTTTTTTCTTTGTTAGTTTGCCATTCCATGATTTTGCTCCTTCAGGCATCATTCTTTTAATTGATTCTGAATTATGAAAAGGATCACCATCCCAAGTAACTGAATCCCCAACCTTAATTTTTAAAGCAGGTGGATCAAATACAAACATGCCATCTTCGCCATTGTTTAACATTTTAACAACATGATCAGCGGAATATGCATTTCCAAATAAAGATATTAAAAATAATAGAGATAATAATTTAATTTTTTTCATAAATTTCCTTAAGTTAAAAATTTTAGCCAAATAAGTGAGTTCGAAGTCAGGCTTAATATAATACGTTTATTATATTAGCAATTTATAAATAAATAAAACATTGCCAAAATCATGAGTTTTTTATAATTAGAGGAATTTTAGAATTTGGTGGAAGAAGTGTCCGACATTTTAAAATTAAAGTTAGTCTATAAAAGTTTCTAGTGCCCCTAATCTTTCTATATAAAACAAAGATTTTCAAACACTCTGTTCTCTACTAAAGTCTCTCTTAATTTTCCAGAATCTCGAATCAAGTTGAACACAAACTGACTTTTGCTACTTGTTATTTCTATCTAGCCCTTCTTCCAATTGCCCTTCTCTTAATTTTTTTTCTCTTGCAGTGTCATGAATTTTATCTGTCTTAATGAATTTAACTGCTTTTGTTACATATGTGAACATAACAAAAATACCAATCGCAATAAGTATTAACCACAAAACCAATTCCATAATATATCTCCCTAGTTATTTTAAAATAGGCTTTACTTTAATCGTACAAGTTGATAAATCACTTTTTATATCACCATGAATTATCTTGCCATAAATATCCATATTTTTTACTACCTCTTTTTCATATATTAACCCCCATTTTTTTTCACTTTCTTGAGCGATTATTTTTTTCTCTTTAATACAGGCATAATTGATACATCTTGTTTTATAAATATCTGATGAGGCTCTTGAAAAAAAAACAGCATCCATTAATGACAAATTATAAACATCTTGGGCAGCAGCATTATTTTTAAATCGCTGTGAAATGACTTTATTCAATATTCCACACCTAGAAGCTATATATGAAAGTGCTGCTTTATCAGATGAGTTCCAGGATGAATTTTTAGATATATATTCATTAAGTGTATCTGGAAATATAAAAGTAGCATTATCTTTATTTTTTCTTACTTCTTCTAAATTTTCCATAAATTCATTAGCATAAGCACTTGAGAAAATTGTTACGAATAAGGTAAAACATATTTTGAGTAGGAGTAGTTTTTTCATAAAATTAGTTTACCCCCAGATAATTAAGCGAGCAAATGCAGTGTAAGAGGAAATATACTGTAAAGATTAATTCCTGCCTAAATAATAAAGAACAGAGCTTTTGTCATATGTTGGTTTATTTTTTTTTATCACTAAGTCTCCAGTAAAAAACCAATCATCATAAACACATATATCCCCCTTAACAATTAGTTCGTTTGACTCAGATATTTGATAATCACAATAAAAATTTTCACCTATTACAGTTAAGTTGCTTGGTGCTAATGAAATATAATTTTTGACATAGTCTATATTTGAAAAAACAGTATTTATTGCACATGGCCCAATTTCACTCATTCCCCAATTTGCCATAAAAGTTGCACCTTTATTTACAAATGCTGTTATCACTTCCCAATCTATCCGATCACTCCCACAAGTTACCCATATATTAGATAAATTTATTTCAGCAAAATTTTTACTACTCATAATAATCTTAGCTTGCCTTGGAGTTATATGGGTATGAGTATATTTATGTATTTCTTTAATGAATCTTTTTACATTAAAATCTTCAACAACAACATCAGCACCTATACTTATAGCTGGCAAAGTTTGAGCTAATATTCCACCTGCATGCTCCATCTTGCAAACAGTGTATATACGAGAATTCTTTGTAATTTTTTGAGAATCTATTGCAACAATATTGCAATACTTTAGATTTTCCGGTGTTCGAAAAATATTTTTTGGTAATCCAGTGGTTCCACTAGACTTAACATAGACACCCTCACTTAATTTATTCTTTAGGTTTTCCAAGATGTTTTTCCGTTTCATCAACGATATATTTTGCTAATTTATATGGGGTATATGCAAATAAAAAAGGTAAAAAACTATGTATCAATCCTGTTATGAAAATTAACAAACCAACACAATTGAATTTTGACGCATAGAATAAGTGCTTTAGATAGCTTGATTTAACTTTATCTAAATGTTTAAAATCTATAGTATTTTCCTTCATTAAAGTCCTTTCTCTTATTTATTTTTAGATTATGCTTTATTAACTTTTGATTAATGTAATATTAAAAGTTCAGTTTTAAATAAACACAATATTTCTTTGTAACTCCTCTGTCTATATATAGAGGCATGGTACTCAAATTTTTGCTAGTATTTAGAGTATGAAAGATAGTTACTTAAATATTGATGACATTACAAACTCTCTAAAAATAGACAAAGATACTCTCAAGAAATGGATTAAAGACGGTAAGTTTCCACCAGCTATCAAGATAGGCGACAGAACAACCTTATGGAGTTATGCAGTCATTGAAAACTGGGTAGCCCAGCAACAAAAGACTCAAGGGTTCATTGATAATCAAGATTTAGATTTGTAACAATAGGGTTAGGAGTAGTTTTTTCATTTAATTACAGTCACTAAATCTGTAAGAATTACTTCCAATATAATCCCCTTGTTTTGAATAGTAACTATATTCAAGGTCAAATTTTCTTAAGTTCTTTTTTGAATATTTACATACGGTATTTAAGATTTTATCAAAACTATTTTTTATCTTTTGTGAATCATAAATTAAAGGGTCGACAAGGTGGGTATATGTTCCAATAACACGATTATTTTTTTTGGAGCAGTTAAATGATTCAATGGTTAAAATTCTATCAACAACATCTGGAAGGTATCTTTTCTCACTTTTCTCAAGCTGTTTGCATGATTGGTATCCATCGGCAAACCCTAAATTAGGTATTAAGAATAAGAATAAGAGTAGGAGTAGTTTTTTCATAAAACTAGTTTACTCCTAGACAATTAGGTGAGCAAATAGGGTTACAAATAAAGTGAGCATAAAAAATTTTAAGAAAATTAGAATTCACTTTGGTGTTGCCTAGAGCAGCATGTCCATTCAGACGATTTATAGCGGTAGTGATCTAGGGTGCATTAGGTTTATTTCTTACATGGAGGAAAATTTTGTCTGTAAGAGATAATCACACAACGCCTGATTAACCACAACCATTGCTTTTGACTTTTCATGGAGAGATCTCTAAGCAACACCGAAGCTAAACTCGTATTTTAATTTACTCCTATTATTTTCATTATTCAATATTTATTACAAATTAAATAAGAGGCAAATGAAGTTATATAGAGAATTTAGAATATGGCGGAAGAGGTGAGATTCGAACTCACGGTGGGTATGAACCCACGTCGGTTTTCAAGACCGGTGCATTAAACCACTCTGCCACTCTTCCGGAGTGCGAATTTTATCATATGGAATAGCTAACTTGAAGTTTTATTCAGAAAATAACGTATCTTCAAAGCCAAAGAATCTCAAGTCCTTTATTCTTAGAGGATAAAGCATTCCAATTAGATGATCACATTCATGCTGAACTACTCTGGCGTGAAAACCTTCAACATCCCTATCAATTGCTTTACCAAACTGATCAGATCCTTTGTAATTAATTCTTTGAAATCTTGGAACCAAGCCTCTCATTCCAGGAACTGATAAACAACCCTCCCAACCATCTTCCGTTTCTTCGCTTAAAGGGGTAATAATTGGATTAATTAAAACTGTAAACGGAATTGAATCGTCTTCAGGATATCTTTCTGTATCAGCTCCAAAAATAACTAATTGAATGCCTTCACCAACTTGAGGAGCGGCCAAGCCAGCACCACTGGCATCTTCCATAGTCTCAATCATATCTTTAATTAAATTATGTAATTCTAGAGTATCGAACTCAGTTATAGGCTTTGCTTTTTCAAGTAATAATGGATGGCCCATCTTTATTATTTCTTTAATTGCCATGTTTTTCAATAATTCCTTTAATTAAACTAGTTATATTTAATGCCATTTTTTTTGAGTTCATATTAATTTCTTCATGAGTGACTCCATCCTTATTAAGACCTCTTCCAGATGCATGATTAGCCACTGGACAAATTAACGCATAATTTAACCCAATTTCTTTTGCGAGAGATGTCTCTGGCATACCTGTCATACCTATAATATTTGCTCCATCATTTTCATACCGGTTAATTTCAGCAATTGATTCAAGTCGAGGTCCCTGAACTGATGCGTATACAGCATTTATATGATAATTGAGATTTAAAAGTTTTGATACTTCTAAAAAATTATTCCGCAAATTATTATCAAAAGGAAAAGTAAAATCAATGTGTTTAACAGGATTTTTAATTCCATCAAAAAAAGTATGTTTTCTGCAATAAGTATAATCAATAATTTGACTAGGAAAAACAACATCTCCAGGCATAAATGTTGTTTCAATAGAGCCAACAGTATTTACAGCAATTAAGTTTTTAACACCTACGGAATGAAGAGCCCATATATTTGCTTGATAATTAATCAGGTGCGGAGGAATAGAGTGATTTTTTCCGTGTCTAGCTAGAAAAATAACTCTATTTTTTCCAAGCATTCCAAAAGTTAATGGTTCTGAAGGGGAACCATATGGTGTTTTAATGACCTCATTTTTTTCAACTACTAATCCCTCGATATTATCTAGACCTGTCCCACCGATAACTCCAAACATATTCTTTCCTATGCTATAAAATAATTTAACATCTATGTCATACTTTATTTATGAATCATTATATTACTTTGAAAGCAGGAAAAGAAAGAAAAAAACACTATGAAAACTTTCCTGTAGCCACCCTTTTATACCCAAAAAAAATTCGAGAAGCAGTGATAATTTTTTATCAATTTGCACGAATAGGTGATGACATTGCAGATGAAGGTATTTATTCTAAAAAACAAAGGTTAAAAAATTTAAAAATTTATCAACAAAATTTAAATAAAATACAAAAAAATAATTTAAATGTTGATTTATTGTTTGTTGATATTTATAAAATAGTCAATCAATATCAAATTCCAATAAATCTGCTTCAAAAATTTATTGATGCATTTAAACAAGATATTATTAATAATCGGTATAACAATTTTGATGAATTAATCAATTACTCAAATAAAGCAGCTGCGCCAGCAGGCAATATAGTTTTGAGGTTATTTCGAAAAGATACGAAACAAAATATTATTTATTCAAATTCAATCTGTCATGCTTTTGCACTTATTGGTATTAGCCAAGACTTTTATGAAGATATATTAAAAGATCGGTTATATATACCAAAGAGTGAAATGAAAAAGTTTAACCTCAAAATGTCTGATATTCGTGATAAAAAATTTAACACTAATTGGTTATTATTTAAGGAATCTTGGTTAAATCGGATTGAGCTAATTTTATTAAAGGGCTTACCTTTATTATCAAATACAAAAGGGAGACTTAGATTGCAAATCAAAATTATGATTAGTGCAGCACATTTATTAATTAGTAGAATGAAAAAAAAGGAATGTGATTTGTTTAACAATCCTCCAAAATTATCCAAAATAGATTGGTTAGTATTATTTTGTCGATGTATCCTTACAAAATGAGTCCTCAAGAATATTGCAAACAAAAAACTAAAGAAAGTCACTCTAGTTTTTTGTTTGCCTTCATTTTTCTTAATCAAAAAAAAAGAAATGCCCTCACTGCACTTTATGCATTTTGTCGAGAAGTTGATGATATTGCAGACGAATGTACTAAATATAAAATTAGTAAAAATAAATTAGATTGGTGGCGATTTGAAATTGATCGCTTATATAGAAACGAACCACAACATCCTGTCACTAAGGCTTTAGAGCCTTACATAACTGATTACGAGCTTGATAAGGCGTACTTTATTGAAATTATTGATGGTATGGAAATGGATCTTAATATTACTCGCTATGAGAGCTTCAAGCAGCTTCAATTATATTGCTATAGAGTAGCATCAACCGTCGGTATATTATCTGCCCAAATATTTGGTTATAAAGATAGTAAGACTCTAAAATATGCCCACAACCTTGGAATTGCCTTGCAGCTTACTAATATTATTAGAGACATAGGTGAAGATGCAAGAAGGGGAAGAATTTATATCCCACTCGACGAACTAAAAAAATTTAATATCACCGAATCTGAAATTCTTAAATATATCAATGATAAAAAAATGAAAGAATTAGTTGAGAGCCAAGCAAAACGTGCACATGATTTTTATAAGCTTGCTATTAATAGCTTACCTGATAAAGATAAAAAAAATCAAAAACCAGGGTTGATGATGGGAAATATCTACTATGTATTATTATCTAAAATTATAAAAACCAGTCCTGAAAATATACTTAACCAGACTGCAAGTTTATCTAACTTAAAAAAATTATCAATTGTTCTTCTTACTTCATTTAATTATCAATGGATTAAATAGTTATTACTTTATTAAATCTAAGGCTTGAGAAAGATTCTCTACTGGCAATATGTTAATTCCATTAATCTTTTGCTTAGCTTGATTAGCTTTTGGAATAATGGCACGAGTAAAGCCTAGTTTAGCTGCTTCTTTTAATCTTTCCTGCCCTCTTTGAACTGGCCTAACTTCACCTGCGAGCCCTATTTCTCCGAATATAACTGTTTTTTGATCTAATGGTTGAGCTTTAAAGGAAGATACAATCGCGCATAAAATAGCTAAATCAACACCTGGTTCTGCAATTTTTACTCCTCCAACAGCATTCACAAAAACATCTTGATCGAAGCAAGCAACTCCAGCATGTCTATTTAAGGAGGCTAATAACATAGCTAATCGATTATGATCTAATCCAACTGAAAGCCTTTTAGGGGATTGCCCATGAGAACCATCAACTAATGCTTGAATTTCTATTAACATAGGTCTTGAACCCTCTTGGATGCAGGTAATACATGAACCATTCACTTGTTTATGATGGTGAGATAAAAACAAAGCTGAAGGATTGGTGACCTCTTTTAGGCCTTTCTCTGTCATTGCAAAAACACCTAACTCATTTACAGCGCCGTATCTATTTTTAAATGCACGAATCATTCTAAAACTTGAACTTGGGTCACCCTCAAAATAAAGAACGGTATCAACGATATGCTCTAAAACTCTAGGGCCAGCCAAAGTCCCCTCTTTAGTGACATGTCCAACAAGGATCATTGTTATATCCAGTTGTTTAGAAATTCTTGTGAGTTGAGCTGAACATTCTCTAACTTGGGTCACTGAGCCAGGTGCTGATGTTATTTCTTCAGAGTAAATCGTTTGAATTGAATCAATCACAACTACATTAGGTTTATTTTTTTCAATGGTTAAAACTATTTTTTCTAGGTTGATCTCAGATAAAATTGAAATATCTGAAACCTCAAGCTCTAATCGCCTTGCTCGCATTGCGATTTGCTGTGATGACTCTTCGCCACTAATATAAATAACTTTACAAAGGTCGCTTGGATCTTGCGTTATTTTTGATAAAGCCTGAATTAGTATTGTTGACTTACCAATTCCAGGATCACCTCCTAACAAAATAACTCCGCCAGGAACAAATCCACCGCCTAAAACGCGGTCAAACTCTGAAATTTTTGTTTCTCTTTTTAAAATATCCACTGTTTCTACTTCATCTAATTTTGTTAATCCATTAGATTTTGCTAAAGAAGCATATCTTTTGACACCCTTATTTTCTACAAGACTTTCAACTAATGTATTCCATCCAAAACAATGCATACATTGCCCTTGCCACTTAGTAGACTGCCCACCACATTCCGTACATTGATAAGCAATTTTATTTTTAGGCATTGATATTCCTTATCGGAACTCTATGAGAAGCTGAAATCGCACAAATCAACTCGTAACCAACAGTGCCTGCCAGTTTAGCTACAGAATCTACAAAAACTTGCTCCCCCCATAGCTCTACTTTTGAGCCAATATTTGCACTTGGAATTTGTGTTAAATCAACATACAACATATCCATTGATACACGACCCACTAAAGAAGAAAGATGGCCATCAATTGCAACAGGTGTTCCATTTTTCGCATGTCGGGGATAACCATCTGCATAACCACATGCCACAATACCAATCCTCATATTTTTATTTGCTTTAAAATTTGAACCATACCCAACTAAATCACCAGTTTTAATATTTTGGACTGCAATTATTTCTGATATTAATGACATGACTGGTATTAAATCAAAATCCTTGGCTATTTTATTTTCAAATGGAGAAAGCCCGTAGAGCATAATTCCAGGTCTGACCCAGTCCAATCTAGACTCAGGATATCGGATAATGGCAGCGGAATTTGCAACTGAAGCAGGATAATTATAGTTATCAGAAATTAAATTAAAGATACCGAGTTGTTTTTCTATACCTTCTTTTTCGTCTGCAGTCGAAAAGTGAGTCATTAAAACAATATCTTCAATATATGGATTGCTATTTAATGTCTCAAGAAGATAGTTTATCTCCTCTGGCATAAAGCCTAATCGATTCATTCCAGTATTAATTTTTAGATGGATATTAATTGGAGAGATTGGCTTTACTTGATTTATTAATTCAATTTGCCTTTGATTGTGAACTGTAACATTAATGCTTAATTCTGAAGCAATACGAACTTCATCTTTATCAAAAAAACCTTCTAATAATAAAACTGTTTGATCAAAGTTATTTTCTCTAAGTTGTATTGCTTCATCAATTGAAAGGATTGCAAAACCATCTGATGATTTTAATGTTTTAGCAACGTCTAATAAATTATGCCCATAAGCATTTGCTTTTAAAACAGACATTACTTTACTTTTATTTGCTATTTTTTTTGTATGGTTAAGGTTGCTTAATAACCCATGGTGGTTAATCGTTGCTTTAAGTGGTCTCATTGAATTTAATAGCCAGACTCATATCCAGGATTTGCATAATTCTCAAACCGCGTAAATTCACCAACAAAAGTTAGCTTAACTGTACCAATTGGGCCACTTCTTTGTTTCGCTAATATTATTTCAGCAATGCCTTTGTCAGGTGAATCTGGATTATAAACTTCATCACGATATATAAACATTATTACATCCGCATCTTGCTCAATAGCCCCAGATTCCCTTAAATCAGACATTTGTGGCCGTTTGTCAGGGCGACTATCTACATTTCTGTTGAGTTGAGATAATGCAACAACTGGAACATTTAACTCTTTGGCCAAAGATTTTAATGATCTAGAAATTTCAGATATTTCTGTGGCACGATTCTCACCTTGCTGCCCCCCTAAAGCTGACATAAGTTGAATATAATCAACAACTATTAACCCCAAGCCTCCTTCAGTAGAGCGATGCAGCCTTCTTGCACGAGCTCTAAGTTCGTAAGAGTTAAGTGCTGATCCTTCATCAATGAAAAGTGGAGCTTCATTAAGCCTACCTAAACCATCAGCAATTTTTGCCCAATCATCTTCATCCATTTTCCCTGTGCGCATTTTCTGCTGATTAACTTTAGAGACCGCTCCAAGGAGTCTTGTAACTATTTGTTCTGAGCCCATCTCCATTGAAAATATAGCTACTGCTTTATTTTGTTCTACCCCACAGGCCTCAGCAATATTCATTGCTAATGCAGTTTTACCCATAGAGGGTCTTCCAGCAACAATTACCAACTCTCCACCATGAAGTCCAGTTGTTAAATTATCTAAATCAGTAAAGCCAGTAGATAGCCCAGTAACAGTTCCAGGATTCTGACCTCTCTCTTCCAAATCTCTTACAACTTGAGCAATGACTGCTTGGAAATCTTTATAGCCCAGCCTATTACTCTCAGATTCAGCAATAGCAAATAACTTAGCCTCCATTTCATCTAACAACTGTTGTGCATCTTTTCCTTTTGGCAAAAAAGCACTTTCAACAATATCTGAACCAACAGTAATTAAGTTACGCAAAATTGAATTATCACGAATAATTTTTGCGTAACCTCGAATATTGGCAACTGAGGGCATATTCTCAGCAAGACTTCCAAGGTATGCCATCCCTCCAGTTGATGCTAGTTCAGAATTCTTTTCCAATGACTCAGCGACAGTAATTATATCGGCAGGATTACTTGCATTAATGAGATTGGTTATATGTATAAATATTTGCCGATGATCTTGCCTATAAAAATCTTTTGAAGAGATTGTATCTGCTACTTGATCTAGCGCAGAATTATCTATTAATAAACCACCCAGTAATGATTGTTCAGCCTCAATAGAATGAGGAGGTAATTTTAGGTTTTTAATTTGATCGTCAGCCATATTATGATTATAACCAATAAAAAAAAAGCTGCCCTATTAGCAGCTTAAAAAATTGAAAATACTTACTTTATTCTTCACCAATTACATTAACTTTTATTTCAACATTAATGTCTTGATGGAGGTTTAGAGTAATTAAATGCTCTCCAGTATTTTTGATTGGCCCGTCAGGCATTCTAATTTCCGACTTAACAACTTCTTGGCCAGCATTATTTATAGACTCAGTAATATCTATATTAGTAACTGAACCAAAGAGTTTGCCATCCATACCTGATTTTTGCTTAACTTCAAGAACAAAGCCATCGAATGCTTTAGCTCTTTTCTCTGCAGATTTCAATAATGCAGCTTGTTGCTTTTCTATCTCTATACGTTTAACTTCAAATTCAGCTTTATTTATCTCAGTTGCTCTTTTTGCTTTTCCTTGGGGTATTAAAAAATTTCTACCATAGCCATCTTTAACATTTACTATTTCACCTAATTCACCAAGGTTTATTATTTTTTCTAATAAAATTATTTCCATAAGAACTCCTTAATGTTTGTCAGTAAATGGTAGAAGTGCTAAAAATCTTGCCCGCTTAACTGCTGTAGTTAATTGTCTCTGATATCTAGATTTAGTACCAGTTATTCTGGCTGGTATTAACTTCCCATTTTCAGTGATGAAGTCTTTTAAGAGGCTAACATCTTTGTAATCAACCTCTTTAATACCTTCTGCAGAAAATCTACAATAACGTCTTCTTTTATACATATCTCTAGCCATTTTTTAGTCTCCCTCTTTTTCTTTTACAGATTTTTCAACAGGTTCAGCTTTTTCAGCAGGTTCAGCTTTTTTAGCTTTTTCAGCAGGTTCAGCTTTTTTAGCTTTTTCAGCAGGTTCAGCTTTTTCAGCACTATCAACTTTCTTATCTCCAACTAATGACTTTGACTTTTCTTCTCTCATCATTGGTGATTGAGAAGTAACTGCAGTTTTTGTTCCAAAAAGAAGATGGCGGATAATTGCATCATTAAATTTAAAAGTATGTTCAAGCTCAGCTAAAGTTTCTAAATTACATTCAATATTCATTAAAACATAATGAGCTTTGTGGATTTTTAGAATTGGATACGCAAGCTGAAGCCTACCCCAATCTTCTAATCGATGGATTGATCCTTTATTTGTCTTTATCAATGCTTGGTATTTTTCGATCATGGCTGGAACTTGTTCGCTTTGATCAGGGTGAACAATAAATACTAATTCGTAATGTCGCATAAAATTCCTTGTGGTTAAAGCTTCCAATTTTATTGTTGTGAAGCAAGGATTTAAAGAATAAGTATTATATGGTTTTTTATAATAAAATCAATGTCATTTTTAAATTAAATTCTATCTTTAATATTAGCCCCATATACTTTTTCTTTCAAATATTTTACCTTATCTCTTATGTTTGCAGCTTTTTCAAATTCTAAATTTCTAGCAGCAACTTGCATTAATTTTTCTAGTTTTGCTACTTCTTTGATTAACTCAGGCTCAGTTAAATCTTCATATTTTCGATTTTCTTTTCGTAGTGCTCGCTCTTTTTTATGCTCTTCAACATCCTCAATGCTTTCAATAATATCTTTAATTTTTTTTACAATCCCCACAGGCGTAATATTATTATCTAAATTAAATTTTATTTGTTTTTTTCTTCGTCTATCTGTTTCATCCATTGCTGCCTTCATACTTTTAGTTATTTTGTTACCATAAAAAATTACTTGTCCATTAAGATTTCTTGCAGCTCTTCCAGCAGTTTGAATTAAAGATCGTTCTGACCTTAGAAACCCCTCTTTATCAGCATCTAAAACAGCCACTAACGATACCTCTGGAATATCTAATCCCTCTCTAAGAAGATTAATACCAACTACGACATCAAATTTTCCCATTCTTAAATCACGAATAATCTCTACTCTTTCGACTGTATCTATTTCAGAATGAAGATATCTCACTTTGATAGAATGTTCAGTAAGGTAATCAGTTAAATCTTCAGACATTCTCTTAGTTAAGGTAGTTACTAAAACTCTTTCCTCTAAATTTACTCTTTTTCTTATTTCTCCTAATAAATCATCAACCTGACTATCAGCAGGCTTAACAATAATTTTAGGATCAATTAAACCAGTTGGACGAGCAACTTGTTCAATAATTATTTTTGAATGAGTATCTTCATAATCTGCAGGAGTTGCACTCACAAAAATACATTGTCGCATTACAGCTTCAAACTCTTCAAACCTTAATGGTCTATTATCGTGTGCAGATGGTAAACGGAATCCATAATTAACTAAATTTTCTTTCCTTGCTCTATCACCCTTTGACATTCCCCCTATTTGAGGAATTGTTACATGACTTTCATCAATAATCATTATTGAATTATTTGGAAGATAATCAAGCAAAGTTGGGGCTGGCGCACCTGGTTTTCTTCCTGATAAATGACGGGAATAATTTTCAATACCTTTACAAAATCCAATCTCATTAAGCATTTCGAGATCAAACTTAGTTCTTTGCTCTATTCGTTGCGCCTCAACCAACTTACCCTGTTTTGTAAATTCTTTTGTTCTTTCTGCTAGTTCAATTTTTATACTTTCAATTGCTCTTAATGTGCTATCCCTAGGAGTGACGTAATGGCTAGATGGATAAATAGTAAAACGTTTAACTTTTTCAAACAATTGTCCAGTTAATGGATCAAAAGCTATAATTGTCTCAATAACATCGTCAAACAAACTTATGCGAATAGCAGTTTCAGAATTTTCAGCAGGGAAAATATCTATCACATCGCCACGAACCCTGAAGCATCCGCGTGAAAAATCAAAATCATTCCTTGTATATTGCATAGAAAGTAAACGTAAAATTATATTTCTTTGAAGTAATTTTTCCCCAACCTGAACATATAAAACCATTCCTTGATAGTCGACAGGGTCGCCAATTCCATAAATAGCCGATACTGTAGCAACAATAACTGAATCGTCTCTTTCTAATAATGCCTTAGTGGCTGAAAGTCTCATTTGCTCAATATGATCATTAATACTTGAATCTTTTTCAATAAAAACATCCCTTCCTGGAACATAAGCTTCTGGTTGGTAGTAATCATAATAAGATACAAAATACTCGACAGAGTTATTTGGAAAAAATTCTTTAAATTCAGAATAAAGTTGAGCTGCAAGAGTCTTATTTGGAGCCATAACAATTGCTGGTTTTCCAGTTTTTGCAATAACATTGGCTATGGTAAAAGTTTTACCAGACCCAGTAACGCCAAGAAGTGTCTGAAATTTTTCCCCTAATTCAATACCATGGGATAGTTGTTCTATTGCTTTAGGTTGGTCGCCTGCAGGCATAAAGGGTTGATGAAGCTCAAATGGGCTATTAGGAAACTTTTGGGTCAAAATTATTATCTTTAGAAAAAACTTTATTTTAACAGTTTGAGAACTTTAATAGATACAATTAGTCGAGATATTATCATTTTTAAATTAAAGTTCGCTTATGAAACAATTTTTGATTTTACTGACACTGCTAATTCATACCTCTTTTGTAAATGCTTTTGATCAAGCTGCCTTATTGAAGGCATTTGGATCAATAGTTATGGTTCGAGGGTATACAGAGAGTGGGAGTCTTGCCTATGGTTCTGGAGTTATAGTTGGAAAAGGCGAGGTAATAACTAATTGCCATGTGTTAAGAAGAACCGAAGCTCCGTGGATCTCTCAAGGTGAAAGTAGTTATTCTATTACTGATATAAGAATTGATACATGGCATGACTTATGTCTACTTAATGCCCACAATTTAAATAGTAATCCAATATCAATTGGGAGTAGTAATAATTTAGTAAAGGGTCAATCTTTAGCTGCTATAGGTCACTCAGGTGGATCACCAGTTCCATTAACAACTGGTGGATATGTAGTTTCAACTTATGAATACGATAAAGGAAAAATTATATTAAGTTCAGCAAAATTTCGTTTAGGTGCGAGTGGTAGTGGCTTATTTGATATGAAAGGAAATTTAGTTGGGATAAATACATTTAAGACGACAGGTTATGGATCATATTATGCTGTGCCAATTGACTGGCTTAGTGATTTGAGAAAAAAAAATAAACAAAAGAAATTTTTAGTTAAAGGTAAAGCTTTATGGGAAGAAGATGAAGATAAAAAACCATATTTTTTAAAAATTGCAATTCCAAAAGTTAAAGAAAATTGGGATGATTTATTTATAGTTACGAAAGATTGGATAAAAACAGAAGAACGAAATTCAGAGGCATGGTATGAATATGGTTTTGCCAATGAAAAACTATTAAAATTAGAAGCTGCATTAGCTGCCTACAATAAATCAATTGATTTAGACAAAAATAATTCAGATTCGATGTATAGGTCTGCTCTTCTTTATAATAAAAATGGTAATTCAAATAAAGCCAAAAACATTCAAAGAAAATTATTAATGATTGATGAAGTTAAAGGCCTTGAATTAGCTAATACATTAAAAAAAATAGTATCAGATGAAAAAAATGAGTAGAAATCAAAAAATTTTTATTCTTTGGTAAAAAGGTATTTGTACTTGTTGAGTTTTTAAGTAGAATTAGTTATAAGATTTTTAATGCTCAATGGAATAAATTTTGTCTAAAATAATACTATCAAATTGTGTCAAAAGAATAAAAGAATCTCCAACACTTGCAATAACCGCCAAAGCTGCAAAATTACAATCTGAAGGTAAAAATATTATCGCTCTTGCTGCAGGCGAACCTGATTTTGACACACCAGACCTTATAAAAGAAGCAGCCATAAAAGCAATTCGAGATGGGCTAACAAAATATACCCCCGTCTCCGGCCTTCCCTCCTTGAAAAAAGCTGTAATACAAAAATTTAAACGTGACAACAAACTTGACTACCAAATGAATGAGGTGATTATTGGTGTAGGCGGAAAACAATGTATTTTTAATCTTTTTCTGGCGCTATTAAATTCTGGAGATGAGGTTATTATTCCGACACCATATTGGGTTTCTTACACTGACATTGTAGAACTTACTGGAGCATCTCCCAAACTAATTAGTTGTGGCATTGAGCAATCATTTAAAATTACTTCTGAACAATTAGATAAATCAATTACTAATAAAACTAAAATTATTGTACTTAATTCTCCTTCAAACCCAACTGGCTCTGTTTATTCAAAAAGTGAGCTAAAGGAGTTGTCAAAAATATTATTAAAATACCCAGATATATTTATAGTAACTGATGACATATATGAACATATTAGGCTTGATGAACAACCTTTCAACAATATTGTTATGGTAGAACCTAGATTAAAAAGCCGTTGTATTATAATAAACGGTGTGTCAAAAGCATATTCAATGACTGGCTGGAGGATTGGCTTTGCTGCTGGACCTAAAGAAATTATTTCAGCTATGGGTATTTTGCAATCTCAATCAACATCTAATCCAACTTCAATTTCACAAGCTGCTGCTGAAGCTGCATTATTAGGAGATCAATCCTGTATTACTCCTATGCTTGATGCATTTAAAGAAAGGCATACTTTTGTAGTAGATGCATTTAATAAAATTGAGGGGATTCACTGTATCAAAGCACAAGGGGCTTTCTACTCATTTCCTTTTGCTAAAAAAGCAATTGAGAACCTTTATAAAAAAGGTAAAATAAAAAATAACCATGACATAGCCTTTAGTGAATATTTACTAGATTTAAAAGGAGTTGCTGTTGTGCCTGGATCAGCATTTGGTGCAGAAGGGTACTTTAGAATATCTTTTGCTACATCAATAGAAAATTTAAAAGAAGCTTTATTAAGAATTAAAGAAGCAATAGAAGGCTAGAATCAAATTACAATCTTGTGCTAAAATGCTCGCTTTCAAAGATATTCCCCAATAGCTCAGTTGGTAGAGCAATGGACTGTTAATCCATGTGTCCCTGGTTCGAGCCCAGGTTGGGGAGCCAAATTCAAAAAAAAGCCCAATCAATTGGGCTTTTTTTTATCTTTAAGGATTCTTTAAAAAATTTATTTTTTTTGTCGATTAATCTCGTAGAGGCAGATACCTGAAGCCACGCTTACATTAAGGCTCTCAACTTGTCCCAACATCGGTATTGAAAAAATATCATCGCATAATTCTTTGGTAAGGCGTCTCATCCCCTTACCTTCTGACCCCATAATAAGAGCTACTGAGCCATTAAAGCTAATCTGTTTTATTGTGTTAGATGCTTCATCATCTGTGCCATAAATAAAAATACCCTTCTCTTTTAGGTATCTTATTGTTCTAGCAAGATTTGTTACAACTACAAATGGAACTGAATCAGCACCTCCAGATGCAACTTTTCTTACGGTAGAATTTAATCCAACAGCATTGTCTTTTGGGCAAATTATCGCATCGACACCCATTGCATCTGCAACTCTAAAACATGCTCCCAGATTATGAGGGTCTTCAATTCCATCCAATATTAAAAATAAAAAAGGTTCAGATTTATCAGTTTCTACAATATCTTCAATTGTTACATGCTTATTTTTAACTTCACGAATTATTGCTACAACACCTTGATGCTTTTGGTTCGAAATAAAGCCATCCAACCTATCTTTACTGGATAGGTGATATTTGATTTTATGTGTTTCAATTAACTTCATCAAATCACCAACTCGACCATCAGTCCTAAATTCGTCAATAAAAATTTCTTTTATTGATAGGGAATCCATTCTTATATGGCTAGTAATAGAGTGGAAGCCATAAATTATTTGCTCACTACTCATCTTCTTTTAGCCTTCTTTACATGATTGAATTTTTTACTTTTAGATTTTATTTTTTTTGGTAAAGCTTTCATACCCTCTAAAGAAAAATCAATTTTAATTGATTCCAGATCAACTCTGACCACTTTAACCTTTAACCTATCGCCTAAACGATAAGATAAGTTTGTTCTCTCACCTATGATTGCATGCTTACTTTTATCATAAGTAAAATAATCGTTTCCGAGCTCAGTAACGTGAAGTAAGCCTTCGATATAAACTTCATCTAATTCAATAAAGAGTCCAAAACCAGTAACACCTGCAACTGTTCCTTCAAAAATTTGGCCTACTTTATCTTGCATAAAGTAACACTTAAGCCATGACTCGACGTCACGCGTAGCCTCATCTGCAGTTCTTTCTGTTCCAGAACAATGCTCTGCAATCTTTATAATATCTTTTAATTTAAATGGTTTATTTAACAGTTTGGCTTTGATTGCCCTATGAACAATAAGATCTGGATATCTTCTAATTGGAGAAGTAAAATGTGTATAAGCATCATAGGCAAGTCCAAAATGTCCTAAATTCTTATTACTATAAACCGCTTGCTGCATTGATCTTAATAAAACTGTTTGTAAAAGATGTCCTTCGGGTCTCTTCGATACTTGCTCAACTAGATTTCTATAATCTTTAGGTGTCGGCTTATTACCCCCCTGCAGTGACAAACCAAATTCAGCTAGAAAATTTCTCAAATTCTCAAGCTTCTCTTCAGAAGGGCACTCATGATTTCGAAAAAGCCCATCAATATTATCATCAAGTAAAAATTCAGCTGCGCACACATTAGCTGCAAGCATACATTCTTCAATTATACGATGTGCTTCATTTCTAAAGATTGGCTTTATAAAATCAATTTTTCCTTGGTCGTTAAATACAATAGTTGTTTCTGTAGAATCAAATTCTAAAGCACCCCTTTTTTCTCTCTCACTTAACATTACCCAGTAAAGCTTTTGCAAATTTTCTAAGTCTTTAACAACAGCACTAAATTCACTTTTTAGGCTTTTATCGTCATGATTTAAAATTTTATCAACTATTGTGTAGGTTAGTCTTGCCTTAGAATTCATTACTGAGGGATAAAATTCATAAGATAACATCTTTCCTTTTTCATTTATTACCATATCGCAAACCATGCAGAGTCGATCAACATGTGGTTTTAGAGAACATAATCCATTTGAAAGTGCTTCTGGCAACATTGGAATTACTCTTCTAGGAAAATAAACAGAATTGCCTCTTTCTGCAGCTGAAGTGTCTAGCTCACTTGAAAATTTTACATAAGAACTAACGTCGGCTATTGCTACAACTAAGCGCCAATTTTCTCCATTATGCTCAGCATAGACTGCGTCATCAAAATCTTTAGCGGTCTCCCCATCAATCGTAACCAAAGCTAAATCTCTAAGGTCTTTTCTACCTTCGAAGTCAGATGGTTTTACATCTGATAAAAATTTTTTAGATTCATCAATAACATTTTTACTAAATTCATATGGAAGACTATGCTTTCTTAATGCAATTTCAATTTCAATTCCACTATCTTTATAATCCCCAAGAATACTTATTACTTTTCCCATTGGTTTTGATTTAAAGCTTGGTTGTGTAGTAATTTCGACTTCGACTATTTGCCCAGATTTTGCCTTCATATCTAATTCATAAGGTATTAGGATATCTTGGCAGATTCGTTTATCTTCAGCAGCAACAATAGTAACTCCTTGAGCTTGAACAACCCTTCCCACTAATACCGTATTAACTCTTTCTAAGACCTCAACAATTTTTCCTTCCATCTTTCCTTTTCGATCTTGTCCAGTAACTTGAACCATCACCCTATCGTTGTTAAATACTTGACTCATCTCCCTAGGAGTTAAAAAAATATCACTGTGTGTTTTGTCTTCAGGTATTAGAAAACCAAACCCATCGGGATGACCTAAGACTCTTCCAGCAATTAAGTTAAGTTTATCTGAAATACAAATAACATTTTTTCTATTAATTAGAATCTGCCCTTGACGAACCATTGCTCGTAAACGCTTTTCAATAATAGCTACTTCATCATCTTTGATTTCTAAGATCTGTAGTAACTCTTTTTTATTAATTGGAATGCCATGGTCTGACATTACTTGAAGAATCAATTCCCGACTGGGAATTGGATTATCATATAGATTTATCTCTCGTTCAGACTCAGGATCATTATCCCTTATTTTAATTTTCTTTTTTGACATTAAGATTTTAAGTTATATTTATTTGTGTGCATAAAGATGAGGGATATTACGCCCTATTCCATTAAAGTCCAAACCAAAACCATAAACATATGCATCAGGAACTTCTAAACCAAAGAAATCAGCCTTAATTGGTTTTATTTTATCTATTTTTTTGTCAAATAAGACAGCAACTAAAACTTTTTTAGCTCCCATTTCAATAAGATTATTCTTTACAGCATTTAAAGTTATCCCCTCATCTAAAATATCATCTACAACTAAGACTATTTTATCTTTTACTAAATTTAGTTTTGGCTCATAGATCCAACTAACAGATGGGTGTCCTTTATTATTTAAATATCTTGTAGCATGAATATAATCTACTAAACAATGAAATTTCAGTTTTGGAATTAATTGTCCCGAAAAAATAAGAGCTCCTTTCATGACTGGAAGTATTGTAACTTCTGCATCTCTTAAAGTTGAATTACATCTATTTGCAATATCTACGATTGCATCACCGATTTGCTTATTGGAATATAAAAGAGAAGATTCAGATATTAACTGCTTGGTACTCATATCTTCAAAAGTGACTTTAAGTAACTCTTTAAATCATCACCGAAAATTTTATTTTTTAAAGCGTATTCAATATTTGCTTTAATGAAACCTAATTTATCTCCACAATCATATCTTACGCCTTCAAACTCATATGCATATACAGGATGATTTAGTAACATTGCCTTGATACCATCAGTTAATTGAATTTCATTACCTGTCCCAAATGAAATATTTTCTAGAAATTTTAATATTGGATTGCAAAAAATATATCGTCCTACTACACCTAAATTAGATGGAGAATTTTCAGGGAGAGGTTTTTCAACAATGTCAGTCAGTTTCATCATATTTAAACTACTTTCATCTATTGAAACCATACCATATTGAACAGAGCTAGCATTATCAACTTTTTGAACAGAAATAATTGAAGAGTTAGTATCATTATATAAATCTACCATTTGCTTTAAAGCGCCTATTTTAGAATCAATCAAATCATCTGCCAAAATAACAGCGAAAGGCTCATCATTGATGAGTTGTTTTGCTTGTAAAATAGCATGCCCTAAGCCCAAAGGCTCTTCTTGAAAGACATATTCACATGTCACCCCATTGGGAATTATTTTATTCATTTTACTTAGTAATTTTTTCTTATCTTTTGTTAAATTCGATAGCTCAGTATCAAGCTTACTTTCAAAATGATCTCTAATAGATGTTTTAGATTTAGCCGTAACAAAAATTAGTTCTGTAAAACCAGCCTCTAGAGCCTCCTCGACTGCATACTGAATTAATGGCTTATCAACAATAGGTAACATTTCTTTTGGCGTTGCCTTTGTAGCTGGGAAAAATCTTGAACCAAGTCCAGCAACAGGAAAAACAACTTTATTAAGCTTCATATTTTTTAGCCTTATAAATATATAATATAAATAAATTATTTAAAAATTTATTAATCATTTTTTATGTTCCAACTAGTTTTTTTTTGATGATCTTCAATTCTATTTTCCACCCATAATTCGTCTTGATCGGAAATTTCTTTTTTCCAAAAAGGTGCATCTGTTTTAAGAAAATCAATAATGAATTCACAGGCTTCAAATGCATTTTTTCTATGTTGGCTTGCTACAATGACAGCTACTATGGGCTCATTTGGAAATAATTTACCTACCCTATGAATTATATAAACGTCCTCAAGGACCCATCTAGATTTAGCACTTATTTCAATCTTAGTTAATGCTTTTTCAGTCATGCCTGGATAATATTCCAAATCCATTTGTTTTAATTTCTTTGTATTTATATCTTTATTGTAGTCCCTTACATATCCAATAAAAGAAACAATAGCTCCAATAGTAGGTTTATTTTTTCTTAAATTAGAAATTATTTTTTCTATATTAAATAATTTTTTTTGAATACAGATTGTCATTTAACCGCCTGTAATTGGAGGAAAAAATGCTAACTCATCACCATCTTTCAAAGAATCACTCCAATCAGATACTTCTTGGTTAATTGCAACCCTAACTGAGTCTTTTGAATTTAAAAGCTTAACCCAGGAACCTTGGTCTTTTTCGCTTAAAAATTTTAACAATTTCTCAGGAGAGTTTTTAGACTCTTCAATCTCAATAGATTTTTCATGGAAACCAAACATTTCTCGAATTCCAGCAAAAAAAAGAATATTAATCTTCATCTTCGTTCTGCTTACTATTTGTTTTTTGGTCTTCAAATTCTAATAAATCTTTTGATTCTTCTTCTAGCTCCACCCTCTCAATTTGAGAAAATCTGTTTGAAATTTTTTGGCTAGATTTATGAACATCTTGAGCATTCTCATGAGCTAAGCGGATATTATCAGCTAATTTTTTCATTCTTGTGTCAAATCGATCAAAATCTTTACCTAATTTTCCAAGTTCTGACTTAATAACATGAACTTGCTTTCTCGTTTCAACATCTTTTAAAACAGCTCTAGCAGTATTAAGAACAGCCATGAGAGTGGTTGGGGAAACTAACCATACTTTTTTAGACATTGAGTCTTGGATTAGCTCAGGATGATATGCATGTATCTCAGCAAAAACTGCCTCTGCAGGAATAAACATCACAGCTCCATCAGATGTTTCTCCTGGAATTATGTACTTCGTAGCTATATCATTAATATGTTTACGGACATCTAGTTTAAATTGCTTTTGGGCCTTAGCCTTATCCGACTCTGATGATGATATATCAAACATTCTCTGATAGTTTTCCATGGGAAACTTTGAATCTACAGCCACAGTACCAGTTGGCTCCGGTAAAAATAATACACAGTCTGCTTTTAAGCCATTTTTAAATGAATGTTGAAATGCAAATGAATCCGGAGGTAAAATATTTTTAATGAGCCCTTCTAATTGCAATTCCCCAAAAGCACCTCTTGATTTCTTATCACCCAATAATTCCTGCAAACTAACCATGTTAGTTGTCAGGCCATCTATTTTCTTCTGAGCCTCATCTATTGTTGCCAGTCTCTCCATTACGCTGACAAATGTAGCATTTGTTTTCTTAAATCCTTCCTCGAGCCTTTCATGAACCTTACCGGTTATCTCCTGCAATCTTTTATCAACCGTTTTGGTCAGACTTTCAACACTCGCCATTAATTGTAAGGAAGTGTTTTTAAGGGATGACTGAACAGTTTCTTGTTGTGTTTTTCCTTGGTCAGATAATGTTTTATGAAGTCTATCCGAAAGCTTATTTAGGGCATCATTTATATCGACAAGCATTTCACGATGCTTTCCTTCTAATACTTTCGAAACATCTTCATCTTTCTTGGTTTGAGAAATCTTCCATAAAATAATTGAGCAAATAGCTAAAATTATTAATAGAAGACTCTCAATAATCATTTTTATTTAGATGCTGCAAGTGCTTGCTCAACATCAGCGATAATGTCATCAATGTGTTCGATACCTACAGATATTCTAACCATATCTTCACTTACTCCAGCTGTTTTTAATTCTTCTGGACTTAATTGTCTATGAGTAGTAGAGGCTGGGTGGCATGCAAGAGATTTCGCATCCCCTATATTCACTAGTCTTAAAATCATTTGAAGGGCGTCTATGAATTTTGTTCCGGCTTCAATACCTCCATTAATACCGAAACTAATAATGCCAGATGCCTTACCTTTTGTTATCTTCTTACAAACTTTATTATATTTATCATCTTCTAAGCTTGCATAATTAACCCAGCTAACCTGTGAATTTGCTTTTAGAAATTTAGCTAGGGCCAAAGCATTCTCGCAATGTCTTTCCATTCTTAACCCTAATGTTTCCAATCCTTGCATGATTAAAAAAGCACTATGTGGTGAGAGTGCTGCACCGGTATTTCTTAAGGGTACAACCCTACATCGACCAATAAATGCCGCAGGGCCCAAAGCTTCTGTATAAACAACTCCATGATACGAAGGATCGGGCTCATTAAGCATTGGAAATTTTTTTGCGTCTTTAGCCCAGTCGAACTTGCCAGAATCGACAATTACTCCACCAATAGTTGTTCCATGGCCGCCAATATATTTTGTTAAGGAATGAATAACAATATCTGCTCCAAAATCAAAAGGTTTACATAAGTAAGGGGTAGGTACTGTGTTATCGACAATTAATGGAATGTTATGTCGGTGAGCTATATTTGCCAATTCTTCTAAATCTACAACATTGCCCAATGGATTACCAATAGACTCACAATAAAGCGCTTTAGTCTTCGAATCGATTGCTGCTTCAATTGCATCAAAATCTGAAGCATCAACCATATTTACATTAATTCCTTGCTGGGGAAATGTATGGGCAAATAAGTTATAAGTTCCGCCATACAGCTGATTCGTACTAACGATATTATCCCCGGTACGAGTAATACATTGAATCGAAGCAGTTATCGCTGACATACCAGAAGCTAAAGCTAAAGCTGCAATACCACCCTCCATTTCTGCTACCCTTTGCTCTAGAACAGCATTTGTTGGGTTCATTATGCGGGTATAGATATTTCCCTCAACTTTCAGATCAAATAAATCTGCTCCATGTTGAGTATTATCAAATGTAAATGATGTCGTTTGATAGATAGGAGTTGTTGCTGCCTTAGTTGTCCCTTCAGATTCGTAACCATGATGTAGCGCAATAGATTCTAATTTCATTTTATAGCTCCATGTTTAAATATTTAATTCAATATTAACAGATAAAGAAATACCTAATTACTAAATTTGGTTAATTTATTAGCGTCATGTCAATCATTTTAAACTCTTCTCTGATAATTCTTTCGGCTTTAGTAGGAAGTGAAATATGAACTATAATTTTATCTACAAATACTTTATCTAATATTGTGCCCTTATTTCTATAAATAACATTAATTAATTTATCTAAAACATTGTAATTAATGACTAATTTATAATTACTAAAATGAACATATCTCTCAATAATTGAATTTGTAAAAGCCTTCATTCCTGCTTTACTATAAGCTCTGGTTAATCCCCCACTCCCTAAATTTATCCCACCATAATATCTAACAACAGCAATGCCAGAGTTTACTAGATTTTTTGATTCAATAATTGTAAGTAATGGTCTGCCAGCTGTACCGCTTGGTTCTCCATCATCCTTAAAATATGAATCAACACCGTTTTCTGTCTTTAGTTGATAAGCAAAAGCAATATGACTCGCTCTAGGGTGTTCAGAAGCTATTTTTTTTACTTCTAAAAGAAAAACATCACTCGATTTACCAATTAATCCACAACCAATAAATTTAGATTTACTTTCAATTAATTCAGAAAACCCAGGTTTTTGAATTACAAACTGGATTTAACTCAACCCTTCAATTAATCCATCAGCACTTATACCAATCATTTCACTTGCTGGTTTTTTTGGAAGTCCTGGTAAAGTCATAAGAGATCCACATATAGCTACAATAAACTCTGCTCCCCTAGCTAATCGAAGCTCTCTGATATTTAGTTTATGGTTACTTGCAGCACCCTTTAATTCAGGATCGCTCGAAAAAGAATAAGGAGTTTTGGCGATACAAACTGGAAAAGAAGAATATTTTAACTCCAATTCTTTGAGCTGTTTAGAGGCCTCATCTTCATATATTACTTCGTCAGCATGATAAATATTTTTAGCTATTGTTTCTATTTTAGATGCTAAGGATTGTTCATTTTTATATAAAAACTTAAATTCAGATGGCTTGTTAACCAAATCTAGTGCTGCTAAAGCTAAAGGCTCTGCCCCATCAGCACCCTTTTCCCAATGTTCACATAAAATTGCTTCGAAACCTAAATCTTTAACCTTGTCTTGAACAAATTTAACTTCAACCTCAGTATCACTTTTAAACTTATTGATAGCTACTAAAACATTTAACCCAAAATGTTTATTACAATTAGTAATATGTCTTTCGAGATTTTTAAACCCTTGCTTTAAAGCTTCAGAATTTTCCTGATTAAGATCTTCTTTCTTTACTCCGCCATGAAATTTTATAGCTCTAATAGTAGCCACAATAACAACCAAATCAGGCGTAATCCCAGTTTTCCTGCATTTTATGTCAACAAATTTCTCTGCTCCTAAATCTGCACCAAACCCAGCTTCAGTCACAACATAGTCAGCAAGATCTAACCCCATCTTCGTGGCAATGAATGAATTACAGCCATGCGCAATGTTTGCAAATGGCCCACCGTGAATAAGTGTGGGTGTTTTATTGAGGGTTTGCACTAAATTTGGCATGAATGCATCCTTAAGGAGGGCGGTCATTGCTCCATTGGCTTTAATATCTTTAGCAAGAATTGGCTCCTTTTCAGGATCAATGTTTTTTGCCACTTCAATCTCACCTAATCTTTTATTTAAATCGTCAATTGAATTTGCTAAACAAAAAATTGCCATGATTTCACTAGCTACAGTAATATCAAATCCAGTTTTATAGTCTAAGTTATTTCCAGAAATTTCAATATGTCTTAATGCGCGATCATTCATATCCAAACATCTTTTAAAAGATATTCTTGTTTTATCAATCCCTAAATCGTTTCCATGAAAAATATGATTGTCAATCATAGCTGCTAGCAAATTATTGGCTGAAGTTATTGCGTGAAGATCTCCTGTGAAATGGAGATTTATATTCTCCATTGGAACTGCTTGGGCATAACCTCCACCTGTTGCACCACCTTTCATACCAAATACAGGACCTAAAGATGGCTCTCGAACACAAACTAAAGCCTTCTTTTTTAATTTTGTTAACGCATCTGCCAGACCAATAGTAGTAGTTGTTTTTCCTTCACCTGCAGGTGTTGGGCTCATAGCTGTAACTAAAATTAACTTTGATTTTTTATTAGCTTGGGTTTTAATTTTAATAGGATCAATTTTCGCTATATAAGGACCATATGAAAGTAAGGCGTCCTGCGGAATGTCGATTTCCATAGCAATCTCGTTGATAGGTATTAAAGTTGCTTCTCTTGCAATGTCTAAGTCTGATTTCATACTTTGCCCTTTTTATATTGTTTAAATGTTTGCTTAATTAACCATGATATTTTAAACAAAGGGAAGACTTTTGGTCGTGATTTGCTTTTACTTATTGATCGTGATTACGATCACTAAATGGATTATATAGTATTCAGTAAGATTCAACAAGAGTATGATATTTGTTTAAAATCAATATCTTACATCAATAAATACTTAACACTTTCAGAATTATTTATTTAAAAAATTTCTTAAGTCTACGTCCCCCATATGAGGAGTGAACATTTTTATAAAATCATAAGCAAACCCTCTTACAAAAGTATCTTTTCTAATCCCAATAAAAGTAGTACTGGTCGGAAATAAGTGGCTAACATCTCTACTTTCCAATACAGTATCTTTGTTTTTATCGTAAGCCATCTCAGCAATTAATCCAACACCCAAATCTAATTCTACATAAGTTTTTATTACATCGGCATCAATTGCAGTAAGCATAATATTGGGGCTAATATTTGCCTCCTTAAACACCTCTGAAACAATTGTGCTTCCAGTAAACGCATAGTCATATGTAATCAGTGGGTATGAAGCAATATCTTTCAATGCAATCTCTTTAACCTTCATTAACGGATGATTTTTTGGAAATACCAAGACACGATTCCATGTGTAACAAGGTATGCATATAATATTATCTTTTTGACCAATGGACTCAGTAGCTATTCCCACATCAGCGCCCCCCTTTAGAACCTGTTCAGTTACCTGTGAAGGATCGCCTTGATGGATATTTAAATTAATTTTAGGGTATTTTTTTACAAAAGCTTCAACTACTTTTGGTAATTTATACCTTGCTTGCGTATGGGTTGTAGCAATTGTAAATGAACCGGTATCATCCTTCTCATGCTCGTTAGATATATTTTTAATATTTGAAACCTCTCTGATAATTTCTGAAATTGATTTATATATATCATTTCCAGCATCACTAAGGCCAGTCAATCTTTTACCATTTCTTTGAAAAATTTTGATTCCAACCTCATCCTCTAAAAGTTGAACTTGCTTACTCACTCCTGGTTGAGATGTATGTAAAGATTCAGCAGCTTTAGAAATATTAAAATCATTTTGTACTATTTGGTAAATACATCTTAATTGTTGTAATTTCATATATTTAAAAGTTATATTAATAGAAATATTTATTATTAAAATAGTATATCAAAATCTGGTATATTCCAATCCAATTAAATAATATTAAGTTAAATTTTATATGGGTATTGAGTACATCTTTTCAGGTTTTGTAGTTGGGCTTTTAGTTGGTTTGACGGGTGTTGGTGGTGGTTCACTAATGACCCCCCTTCTAGTTTTAATATTTAAATTTCCAACTGCTATTGCAATTGGTACTGACCTTCTTTACGCATCAATTACGAAATCAGCAGGGGTTATTTCACATTCTCGTTTAGGGAATATTGAATGGAGAATTGTAAAAAACCTAATGTTAGGAAGTATTCCAGCATCATTCTTAATGACTTACTATTTAAAAGGGATTGATCTATACGCATATGAGAATGTAAAAATTATTAACTTTTCATTGGGTGTTGCGTTAGTTTTGACTTCTTTCGCTGTTATATTACAGCCACTGATATCAAAAAAATCGCAAACAAAGTCAACTAGAACAACAATTAATACAACTATTCTAACTGTCTTATTGGGTTTATCACTAGGTGTATTAGTTACTTTAACCTCAGTAGGCGCCGGGGCCATGGGTGTTACCGCATTACTTTTACTTTACCCGGAAATGAGCATTAAAAAAATAGTAGGTACTGATATCGCCCACGCTGTTCCTTTGACGCTATTTGCAGGATTAGGGCATATGAATTTAGGTACAGTAGATTCTTACTTATTGCTATCATTACTAATAGGCTCGATACCTGGGGTATCATTAGGTAGTAATTTAAGCTCAAAAATTGATGAAAAATGGTTGCGTTATATTTTAGCTATTGTTTTATTAATTGTAGGCATTCAGTTAATTAGGTAATAAAAAGGTTTTATATGTATAAATATGATCACATTGATCAAAAAATTGTTAATGAAAGAGTGAATCAATATCAGAATCAACTCAATCGTTATTTAAACAAAGAATTGTCGGATGAAGAATTTAGGCCTCTCAGGCTGCAAAATGGCTTATATATCCAACGTCATGCGCCTATGTTGAGAGTAGCGATTCCCTACGGACTCCTTTCTTCGAAACAACTATATAAATTAGCCGATATTGCTGACAAATACGATCGGGGATACGGACATTTTAGTACCAGGCAGAATATCCAATTTAATTGGCCAAAGCTAGAAGATACCCCTAATATACTAAGAGAGCTAGCTGAAGTAGAGATGCATGCTATTCAAACTTCAGGCAACTGTATTAGAAATATAACCACAGATCAATTTGCAGGTGTTACTGATGATGAAATCATCGATCCAAGACATATTGCAGAAATCATAAGACAATGGAGTACATTTCATCCTGAATTTGCTTTGCTTCCAAGAAAATTTAAGATTGCCATCACTGGGTCATCAAAAGATCGTGCATTAGTTCAATGTCATGATATTGGTCTTGAGTTTTTTATTAATACAAATAATAAAATGAGTATAAAGGTTTGGGTTGGTGGAGGATTAGGAAGAACTCCGATCATTGGATCTGTTATAAAAAATGAACTTGAATGGGAGCATATTCTCACTTACTGTGAAGCAATTTTACGCGTCTACAATCTTTACGGGCGAAGAGATAATATGTACAAGGCGAGAATAAAAATACTAGTTAAATCGCTTGGGATTGAAGCATTCAAAAAGCTTGTTGAGGATGAGTGGAGATATATAAAAAATGGTCCAAATACTATTAATGTGGAAGAGTTGAGCCGAGTAAAAAAATACTTTTCAGAACCGGACTATAAAAAAGATATAAAAAATAATCTTAAAGATCATGGTTCAAATAAAGCGTTTAATCAGTGGTTGTCTAGATCGACTAAAGGACACAAAAAGACAGGTTACCGTGCAGTTACTTTTTCTTTAAAAGAAACTGGATGTGCACCTGGAGATGCATCATCGACTCAAATGAAAGCAGTTTCAACCTTAGCTGATGCATACAGCTTTGGTGAAATTAGAGTGTCACATGAGCAAAACTTAATTTTAGCTGACGTTCAAGAGGATAGGCTTTATGAGTTATGGATTAAAGCTAAAGAATACCATCTCGTCACTCCAAACATAGGGCTTTTAACAGATATTATATGCTGCCCAGGTGGTGATTTTTGCTCGCTAGCTAATGCTAAAAGTATTCCAATCGCACAATCTATTCAGGATCTATTTGATGATATGGATTATTTACATGATATTGGAGATTTGAATCTAAATATCTCAGGTTGTATGAATGCATGCGGACATCATCATGTTGGACATATTGGCATATTGGGTGTTGATAAAGATGGAAGTGAATGGTATCAAGTAACCCTTGGTGGGAACCAAGGTAATTTTGCAAGTATTGGGAAAGTAATTGGGCCCTCTTTTTCCGCTGAAGAAATGCCAGTTATTGTTAAAAAAATTATTGAGGTTTATTTAAATAACAGGCAAAAAGAAGAAATTTTTATAGACTGTGTTTCACGGATAGGTCTTGAGCCTTTTAAAAATTATATCTATAAAGATTCAGAGGTTACTAAATGACGTCGCAATTAATTAAAGGTAAAGATATCGTAAAAGACGATTGGGTAATTACTGAATTAGCTGAAACAGAGCAAGTAATTAGAATGCAAGCTGGTAAAGTAGTAGCTTTTAAGCTTTCAGGTGAAGATTATCCTGCTAGCAAACAAGTAAAAGAAACAATTTTTTCCGATACAGGTAAGGTTTTATTGCCATTAAAGGTATTTATGCTTCATCAAGAAAAACTAAAAGAAAGATTGGCGAATGAAGAAATTGGTATATGGTTTTCAACCCACGAAGAGATTCACAAATTTACAGAAGCTATCGGCGACTTAAATCACTTTCCTTTAATTGCTATACATGTTGAAAAATTTGCTGATGGAAGAATATTTTCAATTGGTAGTCAATTAAGGAATAAATATAATTTTAAAAATGAATTAAGAGCATTCGGAGATGTATTAAGAGACCAAATATTTTTTTTAAAGCGTTCAGGTTTTGATAGTTATTTAATAAGAGAAGACCGCAATGCAAAAGATGCAATAAAAGGGTTGAATGATTTTAGTGATCCATATCAAGGGGCCTCTGATATTTTAGAGCCAGTATGGAAGCGCAGGAAACGATAATTTTAAAATGAAAGAAAAAAAATAAAATGAATAAAGACATATCTATTTTCAATAAAGAATTAAGAGATAAAAGTCCCTCAGATATAATAATACGGGCATTGGAGAACAGCAAAAGCCCTATACTTACTACAAATTTTCGTCCTTATGAAGTTGCGATAATTCATTTATGCACAGAGGTGATGCCAGATATTAAGGTTGTATGGTGTGACTCAGGTTATAACACTAAGGCAACTTATGTTTATGCTGAAAAAATTATTTCTACTTTAAATTTAAATCTTAAATTATACGTGCCATCGCAAACCACAGCTCATAGAGAAATTTTTATGGGAGAAGTCCCAGACATTGACGACCAAAGACATGAGGAATTTACACAACAAGTTAAACTTGAGCCTTTTAAGAGAGCTATGGAAGAAATTAAACCTGATTTATGGGTAACAAATCTAAGAAAAGGACAGACAGAATTCAGAAATAATATAGATATCGTTACTAAAACCAACGAAGGTCTTTTAAAAATAAGTCCTTTTTACTATTGGTCAGATTTAGACCTAGATGGATATATGAATAAGCATAACTTAGAAAATGAATTTGATTATTTTGACCCAACAAAAGTAGATGAAAAAAGAGAATGTGGGCTTCATAATAAAGGTGATAAAAAATGAAAAAATTATTATCTCATTTAGATTGGCTAGAATCAGAAGCTATACATATAATGAGAGAAGTAGCAGGACAATGTAGTAATCCTGTTTTGCTTTTCTCTGGCGGAAAGGATTCTCTTTGCTTATTAAGAATTGCAGAAAAAGCATTTAGGCCTGGCAGATTTCCTTTTCCAATGATGCATATTGATACAGGCCATAACTACCCTGAAGTTATTAATTTTAGAGATAAAAAAGTAAGAGACTTAGGTGAAAGATTGATTGTAGCCTCACTTGAAGACTCAATGAAAAATGGGTCGATTGTTTTAAAATCTAATGATGAGCCAAGAAATAAATATCAATCAATAACGTTGCTAGAAGCGATTGAAGAGCATGGTTTCGATTGTTGTATTGGTGGAGCGAGAAGGGATGAAGAAAAAGCAAGAGCAAAAGAAAGAATCATGAGCTTTCGTGATGAATTTGGCCAATGGGATCCAAAAAACCAAAGACCTGAACTTTGGGATCTATATAATGCAAAAGTTCATAAAGGTGAAAATATTAGAGCATTTCCAATCTCAAATTGGACAGAAATGGATGTTTGGCAATATATTGAAAGAGAAAAACTTGAACTACCTGACATTTATTTTGCCCACCAAAGAGAGATTGTAAGAAGAGATAACTCTATTGTTCCAATAACCAATGTAACGCCTTTAAAAGAGAATGAGGTTGTTGAGAAAATTATGGTTAGATTCAGAACTGTTGGGGATATAACATGCACAGCCCCTGTTGAGAGTGATGCCGATACAGTTGAAAAAATAATATTAGAAACTGCTTCAACATCAATCTCGGAAAGAGGGGCAACAAGGCTTGATGATCAAGTTTCAGAAGCATCCATGGAGCAGAGAAAAAAAGAAGGGTATTTCTAAAATGAAAAAAGTTACAAATAATACTGTACTTAGATTTATGACTTGCGGAAGTGTTGATGATGGTAAAAGTACAGTCATAGGTAGACTACTGTTTGATACTAAAACAATTTTAACCGATACCTTAAGTCAAATTGAAAAAACTTCTAAGAAAAAAGGTATGACAGAAGTTGATCTTTCATTAATAACTGATGGTCTTCAAGCAGAAAGAGAGCAAGGAATTACTATTGATGTTGCCTATCGATATTTTAGTACTGGCAAACGTAAATATATTATTGCTGATGCGCCTGGGCACGAACAATATACACGCAATATGGTTACCGCTGCATCTACTGCACAACTTGCAATTATTTTAATCGATGCTAGAAAAGGAATATTAACGCAAACTAAGCGCCATACATATTTAGCGAAATTACTTGGAATAAAGCATGTGATAGTTGCAGTAAATAAAATGGATTTAATCAATTATGACGAAAATCAATATAATTCTATTTGTGAAGATTATAAAGAATTTGAAAAAAATATCTCTCCTTTAAGTTCTCCTATTAATATTAATTTTTTACCTATTTCAGCGCTTAAAGGCGATATGATTGTTGATAGAGGCAATTCAATGGAATGGTATCATGGTGCAACACTGCTTCAATTACTAGAAGATCTTGATACTAGTGAAGACATTAAAGAATCGTCATTGCGCTTCCCTATACAATATGTATGCCGTCCAAGAGAGTCTGTTAATAAAGAGCTACATGATTTTAGAGCATTTATGGGTAGAATAGAATCTGGTCTTCTTAAAGTAAACGATAAGGTTAAAGTTTTACCATCTGGACGCGAATCAGTGATAAAAGAAATTAGAATTGGTGAGCAACAGATTGAAGAAGCAATTCCTGAACAATCAATTACAGTTTCATTAGCAGATGAAATTGATATTTCTAGAGGTGATATGTTGGTTCATCAAAGTGACTCAGTTGGTGCTATTAAAAATTTTACAGGAATGGTTTGTTGGTTTGCAGAAGAGCCCCTGGCACCTAATAGAACTTATTTAATTATGCATACTACTCAAGCATCAAAAGCTAAAATTACAAGTATTAATTATAAAATAAATATTCAAACTCTTGATTCAGAAGAGGTGAGCAAACTACAAACAAATGATATTGCAAATATTTCATTTAAATTAGCACAGCCGTTAGTTGTTGATAATTATATTGAAAATAGAGGTACAGGAGCTTTTATTATAGTTGATGAATCTACATTTCATACAGTAGGCGCAGGGATGATTGAATTATTGGATTAGTAAGAAAAATAATTTAAAATATTAATTAATTAGATTAAAGGGAAATAAAAATGACTTATGTTGTAACTGAAACTTGTATTCAATGTAAATATACTGATTGTGTTGATGTTTGCCCAGTCGACTGTTTTGTTGAGGGCCCAAACTTCCTCGCAATTGATCCAGAAGAATGTATTGACTGCACGCTATGCGTCGCAGAGTGTCCAGTAGAGGCAATATTTGCTGACGATGACGTTCCTGAAGATCAGCAAGATTTTATAGAAATAAATGCCAGGTTAGCTAAGGTATGGCCAGTTATAACAGCTAGAAAAGACGCGCTTCCAGACGCAGAAAAATTTAATGGCGAACCAAATAAACGTGAATTACTAATCGAGAAATTATAAAAGTTCCCTTCGAGGTAGCTTTTATAATTTCCATAAATTAGTTTTTGTAATTGTAGTAAAACCAAAGCTAATTAAAAAGAACAACCCGAGTGATAATCCAAAAGTCGAAAACCAAAGAATTGGGACTAAAAGTCCAGCAACAATAGAAGCAAATAACATTTGTGTAAATGCTTGTCCTGAAGCTGCAGTACCTCTAATTTTGGGAAAGCAATCTAAACCAGCCAGTGAAATAATAGGCATTACAGAAGCCATGCCAATATTGTAAAGAGCAATAAATCCAATATTAAAAAAAGCATTATCAGGCATTAAGCTGCAAAATAACAAATTTAATAACGAAATAAAAAACATAAAATAATAACCATATTTAAGTACCAATGATGACCTTACAACTCCAGCAGTTTTCTTAGCAATAAATGAGCCAATTAACATTCCAGATACAGTTGGTATAAATAGATAACCAAACTGCTGAGTAGTAAAGCCAAGGTGATCAATTAAAAAAATAGGACTTGCTAATACATATATAAAAAATGCAGAAAAATTTGCAGAAAGAGAAAGAATCAAACAAATATATTCTTTATTTGTTAATAATAATTTGTATCTTGTAATTATGCTATTAAAAGAAATTGGGACGAGCATATTTTTTTTCATGGTTTCGGGTAAAATTTTTGAACCCATAAATATTGCTACTGCAGCATAAAGTGCTAAAAATATAAATATACTTTGCCAATGAAAACCCAAAAGAAGTCCGCCTATCATTGGTGCTATTGCTGGGGCTATACCAAATAACATTTGAACGGTAGCCATTACTCTTTGCGCCTCTGCGCCTTTGTAGAGGTCTCTTACCATAGCTCTTGCAACTACACTTCCAGCTCCGCCGCCAATACCCTGCAAAGCCCGGAAAAACCATAAAGACTCAACCGTTGTTGAAAAAGCACAGCCCAGAGATGCAAATAAAAAAAGCATCAAGCCCCATTGCATGGTTTTAATACGACCTACCCCATCTGAAATTGGGCCATGGAACAAAAGCATTATTGTGTAGGGAAGAAGATAGAAAGTAAGAGTTTGTTGTATTGCTTCTGGAGTTGCTAATAAATCTTTAGAGAGGATATGAAATCCTGGTAAATAAGTATCGATAGCAAATGGAGCTACAGATGTTAAGGCAGCTAGTGTTATTACTCTTGGATTGAGAAAAAGACTCATACAACTTTAATTATATTGCAATTAAGGAGTTGCGTGAAATTTTGCTAACCTATCTTTTTCATCACCCTTATCTATTTTTTTAGAATTTTCATTTGTTCTAAACATAATAGGTTTAGCTTCAACACCAGGATTTTGCGAATCTTTTATTGCTTGATCAATTATGTGCCGATCTGGAGATTTTGAACAAACTGGGTCAGCACCTTCGGCATTTCCAGTCAATAAAAGTGCTTGGCATCTACAGCCACCTAAATCATTTTCTTTTTCAGAGCAGCTTCTACAGGGTTCTTGCATCCAATCATCCCCACGAAATTTATTGAAAGCTGGTGAATCGTACCAGGCACCTTTTAAAGGTGAATCTTTAACATTAGGAAACTCTAAATTTGGAATCACTCTTGCAGAATGACATGGTAGAACATCTCCATTGGCAGTAACTATCATAAATACCTCCCCCCATCCATTCATGCATTTTTTTGGTCTATCATCAAAATAATCTGGGACCACAAAAAATATCTTCATCTTATTTCCAACACGCTCTCGAAACTTGTTCGTTACTTTTAATGCATTCTCTACTTGTTCTTTTTTTGGCATCAACTGATCTCTGTTCACCAATGACCATCCATAATACTGAGTATTCGCTAGCTCTATATAGTCCGCACCTAGACCTTCTGCCATTTCAAGAATTTCTTGAATATGATCAATATTGTATCTATGCATAACAACGTTTAGCACCATTGGATAGCCTCTATCCTTAATCATAGCTGCTACTTTTTGTTTTAATTTGAATGTTTTAGTGTTAGTTATAAAATTATTAATTTCTTCGGTGATATCATGCATTGATAACTGAATATGATCAAGACCACCGTCCTTTAGTGCATCGATTCTTTTCTCATTCATACCTGCACCAGATGTTATTAGATTACTGTAATAACCTAATGAGCTGGCTTCAGTCACAATCTCTTCAATATCTTTTCTCAGTAATGGCTCTCCTCCGGAAATTCCAAGTTGAGCAGCTCCTAGATCTCTTGCTTGCCTTAAGACCTTAATCCATGAATCAGTATCTAGTTCATTCTGAGTATGTTTATCAAAATCTGTTGGGTTATAACAAAAAGCACATTGGAGTGGACATTGATAGGTAATCTCTGCAAGTAACCACAATGGTTGCGTTGCTGTAGTTGAAGCTGAAACACCATTATTTTTTTTGTTTATTTCCATTTTCCTAATTTACCTTTTCAATCCATGCCTTATCTAAGGCTAACTCTATCATTCCTACAATATCCTTAGCAATATTTGGGGCATCTGTAAATTTCTTACTTAACAACTCTGTTATTGATTCAACAGTTGACTCACCGTTGACTAAATTTAAAACTTCTCCAGCACTACCATTCAGTTTAACCATACCTTCTGGAAATAAAATTACATAACAATCCTGTGCTTTCTCCCATTGAAAACGATGGTGTGCTGCAATCTTATATATATCTTTAGTTTTAATCGTCATAATTAATTACTGGTTGTCTTAAATAATCTCTATCTTCTACTTTTATATTTGATGACGCAAGCATAATTGAATCTGCAATAACCCACAGAACGTTTAATTTAAATTGTAAAATCTCTAAGGCTTGCTTTTGAGTTTCTCTTGTTTCGCTGAAATAATCTAATGTCACTCCAAGTCCATGCGCAACATCTCTTCTTGCCTCAGTTAAACGCTTTTTAAAATAAGTCAGTCCCGATTCATCTATCCAAGGATACATCTCAGGCCAAGAACTAATTCTTTGTTGATGAATGTGAGGGGCAAATAACTCTGTAAGCGATGAGCAAACTGATTCTTGCCAGGAACGTTGTTTAGCAAAATTAATGTAAGCATCAACCGCAAATCTAACTCCTGGACTAACATGCTCAAGTGAAATCACATCTTCTCTAGACAGGCCAACGGCTTTACCTAAGTTAATCCAGGCTTCAATACCTCCCTCAACTTCACCCTCACCATCATGGTCGAGAATTCTAACAATCCACTCTTTTCTAATCGCCTGATCTGGGCAATTGGATAGAATTGCAGCATCTTTTAAGGGGATGCTGATTTGATAATAAAATCTGTTTAACACCCAGCTTTGTAATTGTTCTTTTGATAATTTACCTTCATACATCATCACATGGAAAGGATGGTATATGTGATACCCTTTCCCTTTCTCTCTCAACCTGTCTTCAAACTCTTTTCTTGTCCAAGGTTTACTCATCAAATAGTCCTTAAATAATAATATCCATACCGTCGTGGGACACCTCAATATTATGAGAATTCAAAATTTTACGCTCGTCAGAATCTTCTCTAAGAATAGGATTAGTGTTATTAATATGAATTAAAATTTTACGTGGCTTTTTAAGACTGCTTAGGGTTTCCATAATGCCGCCTTTGCTTGATTGATCCAAATGGCCCATTTCACTAGCTAATTTATCGTTTATACCATGCCTCGACATCTCATCATTTGTCCATACAGTTCCATCAATTAAAACTACATCGGCATTACCCATATAATCCAAAACATGTTTTTCAATAACACCTAATCCTGGAGCATAAAAAAGAGTCTTGCCAGTTTTAGTATCTTCAATATTATATCCAACATTATCACCAGGGACAGTATTATGCCTATGAGGAGAATATGGAGGAGCCTCACTTTTAAGTGGGACAGCTGTAAAAATTAAGTTATCTGCTTTTGGGATTGTATATGGAACTTGTTCGGTTGAAACTTCGTGCCAATTAACACCTCTAAAATGACCTAATATATTGAAAATTGGGTAGCCTGTAGTCATGTCTTCATATACTGATTTTGTACAGTAAATATCCCAAGGTTTATCATGCTCTCTTAAAATTAATAATCCAGTGGCATGATCAATCTGCCCATCAGTAATTACAATAGATGAAATTCCCGTATCTCTAATTTTTCTAGCTGGCTGGAGAGGAGGAAAGGATTCAATTTGAGCTCTAATATCTGGTGACGCATTAAATAATATCCAATCTTCACCATTTGAACTTAAGGTAATAGAAGATTGTGTTCTTGCTTTTAAATTTGGATTTCTGGCTCTTAAGCCCGCACAGTTTTCACAATTGCAATTCCATTGCGGAAACCCTCCACCAGCACCTGAACCTAAAACTCTTATATGCATGAATTACCTTAAATATTATTAAAGAAGAATATTGAATGATAGCTATTGAATGAGACAGGGGAAAATATCTAAAGAAAACTCATGATATCCATGAGTTATTCTGATATAGAACGTCCTAAAACCTTAGCAATTGCAGTTAAATCTTTCATTAAAGTTTTTAATTCTTCGGGAGTGATTGCTTGATCAGCATCACACCATGCTTCACATGGGTTTGGATGCATTTCAACTAAAAGCCCATCTGCACCAGCAGCTATAGCTGCACGTGAAAGAGCGGGAACCATAAATGCCTTACCTCCTGCATGAGAAGGATCTACAATAACTGGTAGATGTGTTTCTTTTTTTAAAACTGGAATTGCTGTAACGTCTAAAACATTCCTATATGCTGTTTCAAATGTTCTTATTCCTCTCTCACAAAAAATAATATTATGATTGCCACCTATAGCTATATATTCTGCTGCCATAAGCCATTCAGATATTGTGGCCGACATTCCTCTTTTTAAAATTACTGGTACATTTATTTTCCCTACTTCTTTAAGTAATTCAAAATTTTGCATATTTCTTGTGCCAATTTGAATAACATCAACTTTTTTTTCTAGAAATGCATCTAGATGTCTAACATCTAAAAGCTCAGTTACCATTGGAAGGCCCGAGTCATTTGCAGCCTTCCTAAACATATCTAACCCATCTAAACCAGCACCTTGAAACGAATAAGGGCTTGATCTCGGCTTAAAAGCCCCTCCTCGCATTAATTTAACACCAGCAGCTTTGACACCATCTGCTGATTCTTTCATCTGTTTTGGCGTCTCAACAGAACACGGGCCGGATACAATCTGAATATGATTTCCACCAATTAAATGTCCTTTTACATCCACAACACTATCTTCAGGGTGCCATTCACGCCCAACAATCTTATAGGGCTTTACAATACTAAGTGCTTGCTCAACCCCGGGTAAAGATTGTAATAACTCAGAATCCAGAAGTCGCTCGTCACCTACTGCTCCAATAACTGTTTTTTCAGTTCCTTTTGAAACCGTCCCTTCAAGTCCTTTTTCTTTAATTTTTTTAAGAACATTATCAATATGCTCTTCTGTTGCTGAATTGTTCATTACTATAATCATAAAAATCCTATATATTACAGTTACTTAAGTATTTAATAAATATTTCGTTTTCACGTTGTAAACCGACACTAACTCTTAAAAATTCAGGTAAGTCATAATTAGCTATGGGTCTAACTATCACCCCATTATTTAACAAATGGTGATAATACATCATTGCGATCTTTTCGTCTTCTAATTTAAAACTTACAAAATTAGCATAAGATGGAATAAATTTTAAATTTAAAGCATTAAAAGCATTGGTCAATTGTTTCATACCCAAATTATTAATGCTTCGGCTTTCTTCAATAAAATTTTCATCATCAAGAGAAGCTATTGCTGCAATTTGAGCAAAATGATTGACATTAAATGGTTGTCGCACTCTATTCATTACTTCAATTAGTTCAGGTGCCGCAACTCCATAGCCAATTCTTAAACCTGCTAAGCCATATGCTTTTGAAAAACTTCGTGAGATTAAAAGATTTTTATAATCTTTAAGCCACTCAAATGAATCAGATTTTAAACTATCTTCAAGATACTCATCATAAGCCTCATCTAAAACGACAACGATTCTCTCCGGAACCTTACTTAAAAAGTTTTTTAAAATTTTCTTACTAATTAAAGTGCCAGTTGGGTTGTTAGGATTAGCAATAAAAATTAATTTTGTTTTATCAGAAATCAATGATAAAAAAGCATCTAAATCATGAGAGTAATTAGCAGAAGGAGCTTCAATACCATCACCGCCAATAGCTTGACTTACTATTTTATAAACCGCAAAAGCATGTTCAGAATAAAGTACCTGATCTCCTCTGGTAACAAAAGTTCTTGCAGCTAACTCTAAAATATCATTTGAACCATTACCAATTATGAGTTGATTTGTATCTAAGAAAAATTTTTTACTCAATGCTTCTTTTAGATAATATGCATTCCCATCGGGATATCGATGAACTTCAGATAAGGCATTTTTTAATGCTTTTTTTGCAAAAGGACTTATGCCCATTGGGTTTTCATTCGAAGCTAGTTTAATAATCTTTTCTTCTGAAATACCAATCTCACGTGCTACTTCTTTAATTGGCTTTCCACCCTGATAAGGATCTATGTTGGAAATATAATTTGGAACTTCAATAGACATAACAAAAAATTAATTTTTAGGATAAGAACCGAGTATCTTCATAAAAGATGCTTTTGATTCAATTATGTTTAGGGCAGCTTTAACTGATTTATTAGTTTGATGTCCTTCAATATCAATGAAAAAAACATATTCCCACATGCCAATTTTAGCTGGCCTTGATTCAAGCTTAGTCATACTAACTTTATTTTTTGCAAAAGGGGCTACTAATTCAGCTATAGCACCTGGCTTATTCTTTGTTGCAACCACAATTGAAGTTTTATCATTATTAGAAGGTTTTACGTTTTGTGAAGATAAAACTAAGAATCTGGTTGAATTATTTTGTTCATCTTCAATATTTTCAAATAACATTTTTAAATTAAATAAATCAGCAGCTCTGCTACTTGCAATTGCTGCTGTATTTTTTTCTTTTGAAGCAAGTTTTGCACCTTCGGCATTACTCATTACAGAAACTTTTTTTATATCGGGAGCTTTGTTCATAAGCCAATCATGGCATTGGGCTAAAGATTGTCCATGAGCATAAATAGTTTTAATTTGTTTAATATTATTATTTTTTGACAGAAAGAAATGATGCACAGGAAGAATTATTTCCCCACAAATATTTAAATCTTTAGTTAATAACAAATCCAAGGTTCTGCTAATTGCTCCCTCAGTAGAATTTTCAACAGGAACAACTCCATAATGTGCAATTCCAGACTGAACGTCATTAAAAACCTCATCAATACTATCTGTTGGAATGGTTTGAATATTCTCGCCAAATTGTCGAATAGTTGCTTCTTCGCTAAATGTTCCTAGTGGCCCCAAGAAAGAAACACTTAATTTTTTTTCTAATGCACGGCAATTAGAAATAACTGATTTAAAAATATTGGCTATACTTTCATCTGAAAGTGGACCGTTATTTTCTTTTAATAATCTCAAAAGAACCTGAGCCTCTCTTTCTGGTCGATATATAACCCCATCATTTTTAAGCTTACCGACCTTTTGAGCAATACAAGCTCTCTTTGATATTAAATTTAATAATTTAGTATCAACTTTGTCTATCTCATCTCTAAGTTTATCAAGATTTTTTTTCATCTAATGGGTATTTTTAAATTCTTTCATATAGTCTACCAGAGCAATGACGCCTTCAAATGACATTGCATTATATATTGAAGCTCTTAGCCCACCAATTGCTCGATGTCCCTTTAAGCCAAACAAGCCATTTTTTTCAGCACCAGCTAAAAAATCACTAGTTAATTCATCATTATAAATATTGAATGTTATATTCATTCTTGATCTATTTACTTTATCTACATTATTAATGTAAAAATCAGTTGAATCAATAAAATCATAAAGGTAATTTGATTTTTTAATGTTAATCTTTTCAATAGAGCCTAAGCCCCCCTGCTTTATCAACCAATCGAATACTAATCCTGCAATATAAATTCCATATGAGGCAGGTGTATTAATCATAGAATTATTTTCTGATTGTATTTTCCAGTTTAATGTTGAAGGAGTTTTCTTATCTGCAAAATCTAATAAGTCGTCTCTTACAATTAGTATAGTTAGGCCTGCAGGTCCAATATTTTTTTGGGCTCCAGCATATATAACACCGTAACTAGAAATGTTGATCGGTTTCGACAATATGTTTGAAGACATATCACAAACAATTGGTATATCTTTAATATTTGGGTCATCAAAATACTCTACCCCGTCCACAGTTTCATTTGAACAAAAATGAATATACGCATCATTTTTTTTGTACTCCCACGACTCAATCTTTGGGGCTTTGGTATAGTTTATGCTTTCAGAAGAAGCAGCGATGTTAATTCCTGAGAAAGGTTGTGCATCGTTAAAAGTTCTTTTTGACCAATAACCTGAAACCACATAACTTGCTGTTCTTTTATCCAACAAGTTCATTGGTACCATAAAGTTTTGTGTTACGGCCCCACCTTGAAGAAATAATGCTTTATAATTCTCAGGTAAATCTAACAGCTTTTTTAAATCTGCGCCTGCATTTTGCAAAATAGGAGCGTACTCTTTTCCCCTGTGAGACATCTCCATAACTGACATGCCAGTTCCATTCCAATCTAAAAATTCAGATTGTGCTTTAACTAACACATCCTTAGGGAGAGTTGCTGGTCCAGCAGAAAAATTAAATTTGCAACTCATCTTGGCCGTCGTCATCTATATGATCTGTTTCAACAATTTTTGCTAATCCAGATAGCTTTTCATCCTTACCTAGATTAATTAAAGTGACACCCTGAGTTGCTCTTCCAAGCTCACGTATTTCACTAACTCGCGTTCTTATTAAAACTCCGCCAGTTGTAATAAGCATAATTTCATCTTGATCTCCTACTAATCTTGCAGCAACTACAATACCATTTCTATCGCTCACTTGGATTGCCTTAACTCCTTGAGTTCCTCTTCCGGATCGTCTAAATTCTGATAATTGCGTTCTTTTCCCATACCCATTCTCTGTCGCTACTAAAACTGATTCGGACTCTGAAAAAGCTACTAGAAGTGATAAAACCTGTTGCTTTTCAGGCAGTTTCATACCTCTAACCCCACGAGCATTTCTACCCATGCTTCTAACAGCTGTTTCGTCAAACCAAACAGCCTTTCCTCCATTAGATACCAATACAATATCATTACTTCCGTTTGTTACTAGTGCGCCAATCAAAAAATCACCATTGTCTAATTTAATTGCTATGATTCCTGATTTTCTAGGGTTAGCAAAATCTGAAAGGGGTGTTTTTTTAACTGTGCCTTTAGACGTTGCCATAAAAATATATTGGTCTTCAACAAAATCTTTTACAGCCAGGATTGCATTTATTTTTTCTCCAGGCATTATTGGAAATAGATTTATTATAGGCTTACCTTTACTTATTCGACTTCCCTGAGGAACCTCGTAAACCTTTAACCAGTAAACTTGTCCACGACTTGAAAAACAAAGGATATTGTCATGTGAGTTTGCAACAAACATTTGCTCAATAAAGTCATCATCCTTAGCTGTCATTGCTTGCTTACCTCGACCTCCTCTTTTTTGGGCCCTATAATCATCTAAAACTTGAGCTTTAATGTAACCAGAATTAGATAAGGTCACAACCATTTCTTGAGGTGTTATTAGATCTTCAATAGATAAGTCTTCAGCATTTTCAACAATCTCACTTCTTCTCTTATCTCCATACTCCAACTTCATTTCTTCAAGGTCGTCACTGATCATTTTTGTCACACGTTTAGAATTAGATAAAATATCTAATAAATCAACTATGGTATTCATAACCTCTTGGTATTCACTTACAATTTTTTCTTGCTCTAATCCAGTTAACCTTTGAAGTCTTAGCTGAAGTATTTCTTGGGCTTGTAAATCAGATAATTTATATCCCCCGTCTTTTAAACCGAATTGCTTTGGGAGGCCATCTGGTTTTGATAAATCTTCTGATGCCTTTTTCAACATTGCTTTAACAACAGGTGAATCCCATGACTTTTTCATTAACCCCTCTTTAGCTTCAGGAGGTGTTGGAGCTGCTTTAATAATTTTAATCATTTCATCAACATTTGCTAATGCAACAGCTAAACCCTCTAAAATATGTCCACGGTTTCTAGCCTTTTTGAGTTCGAAAGTTGTTCTTCTGGTTACAACTTCTCTTCGATGCTTCAAGAAAGCATCTAAAATTTCTTTTAGGTTTAATAATCGAGGCTGGCCATTTATTAAAGCGACCATGTTCATCCCAAAACTATCTTGAAGTTGTGTTTGTTTGTAAAGGTTATTTAATACAACATCAGGAATTTCTCCTCTTTTTAGCTCGATCGCCACCCGCATTCCAGATTTATCTGACTCATCTCTTAAGTCAGAAATACCTTCTATTTTTTTTTCGGTAACTAATTCTGCAATTTTTTGAATGAAGTTCTTTTTATTTACTTGGTAAGGGAGTTCGTCAACTATTATGGCTTCACGATTTCCCTTTTCAAGTGGCTCAAAGTGAACTCTGCCTCTCATAACAACTCGACCTCTTCCAGTTCTATAGCCTTCTTTCACACCACTTGTTCCATGAATAATTCCTGCCGTTGGGAAATCAGGCGCGGGGATAAATTTTATTAATTCATCTATAGTTATTTCTTGATTTGATAGCAATGCCAAAGCTGCATCTATTGTTTCAGCTAAATTATGAGGAGGTATATTTGTAGCCATGCCAACAGCAATGCCGGAACTCCCATTGATTAATAAATTTGGAATACGGGTAGGCATAATTAAAGGTTCGAATTCAGATCCATCATAATTAGGCCCAAAATCAACCGTTTCTTTGTCAATATCAGCCAATAATTCATGTGATATTTTTGACATTCTAATTTCGGTATACCTCATTGCTGCTGCATTGTCACCATCAACAGAACCAAAATTGCCTTGGCCGTCAACTAGCATATATCTCAAACTAAAATCTTGAGCCATTCGAACTATAGTGTCATAAGCTGCAGTATCTCCATGAGGGTGATATTTACCAATAACATCGCCAACAATACGTGCAGATTTTTTATAAGGCCTGTTGAAGCCATTGCTCAATTCATGCATTGCATATAGAACTCTTCTATGGACTGGTTTAAGACCGTCTCTAACATCAGGTAAAGCTCTACCAACAATTACGCTCATTGCGTAATCTAAGTAGGAAGTTTTCATTTCATCTTCTAGGTTTACAGGGAGTGTTTCTTTTGCGAATTCATCCATATTTTTTTAAAATTTAACTATTAATTTGAAGGAGATATTAACTTTATTTTAGCATGTATATAGCTGAAAATATTACTAGGAATTGCTTAATTTAGAGTGCTGATAAGTCTGATTTTATATCATCAATATCCTCTAACCCAACGGCAATTCTAATAAGATTATCACCTATACCTGTCTTATCCCTTTCTATCTGAGAAAGTCTTGAGTGAGTGGTTGTTGCTGGATGAGTAATGGTTGATCTTGTGTCTCCTAAATTAGCTGTAATTGAAATTAAATTAGTTGAATCAATTAGATTCCATGCATCTATTTTATTTCCATCAACTATGAAAGATACAATTCCTCCACCAGCACTTTGTTGTTTCATAGCTAGTTCATATTGAGGATGAGAGGGTAATCCAGGATAATAAACTTTTGTTACCTGTTTTTGCTGCTCCAGCCATATAGCCAATTCAGTTGCTTTCGCAGAATGTGCATCCATTCTTATTTTAAGAGTTTCTAATCCTTTAAAAAATATCCAGGCATTAAATGGACTCATTGATGTTCCGGCTGATCTTAAAAAGTTCGCAACCTGCTCCATGTGACCCTTTTTACCTAAAACTGCTCCACCGAGACACCTGCCCTGACCGTCAAGGTATTTCGTTGCAGAGTGAATTATTACATCAGCACCAAATTGAATTGGTAATTGGTGGGCTGGGGTACAAAAACAATTATCAACAATAAGAAGGTTGTTTGACTGGTGTGCTAAATCTGCCAAAGCACTAATATCGCAAATTTCTGTTAATGGATTTGAGGGAGTTTCCACGAAAAATAACTTTGTATTTTTTTTAACGGCATTTTGCCATTCATTTAAATTAGTAAGGGAAACATAGGTTACGCCTAGCCCCCATTTTTTTAAAATATTATCGAATAATTTTACCGTTGTTCCAAATACGCTTTTAGATACTACGATATGATCACCTGTATTACAAAGACTCATTATACTGGCTAAAATTGCTGACATACCAGTGGAGGTTGCAACACATTGCTCTGCACCTTCAAGACTTGCTAAGCGGTCTTCAAACATTTTTACCGAAGGGTTGGTGAAGCGTGAGTATATGTTACCTTCTTCAGAATTAGCAAACCTAGCAGCAGCTTCCTTTGCATCTTTAAACACAAAACTTGAGGTTAAATATAGAGCCTCAGAATGCTCACCTTGATCCGACCTTATTGATCCAGCTCTTACTGAATTTGTTTCAAATTTTTTTTTATTTTTCATTTAATTTTCTAATTCCTATTTAGCTACTTTGACAAGTGTCTAGGCGCAGCAAGTTGGAATAAATCCACCTTTCTTTCTTACAAATATTTATATTTCTGATTACAGCTTTAATCCAATAAAAAACCCGTTGAGCATTAATTTGCCAAAACGGGTATCAATCGGTTTAGCAGTTTTTTTTAACGCCCTGCAATCTGAATCAAAACAGCGTACAAAAATAGTATCCTCTTTATATAAAAAAATTACAAGTATGTTTAGGGTTAAGCCGGCTCCCCTTCCTCATTCTCAGGGAGTGAGAAGCTAAAGTCTAATTGAGAGGTTGTTATTGATACGTCAGTATTTTTAATATTATCTGATCTTAACGACTCAAGTTTTGTTAAGTAATTTTCATCAATCCCTCCTGTGACATATATTCCATCAAAACAGGAACAGTCGAACGTTTTCAAATCTTTATTTTCTTGAGTGATATTTTTCTTTAATTCATCCAAATCTTGATAAATCAACCCATCTGCCCCAATTTCTTTACATATATCCTTGTCAGCTTTATTAAAAGCAATTAACTCCAATCTTGAGGGCATGTCAATACCATATACATTTGGGTACTTCACTGGGGGGGCCGCAGAAGCCAAATAAACATTTTTAGCCCCTGCATCTCTTGCCATCTGAACAATCTCTCTTGCTGTGGTTCCCCTTACAATGGAGTCATCAATTAATAAAACATTTTTACCTTCAAACTCTACCTTAATTGGATTTAATTTCTGTCTGACAGATTTTTTCCTTAACGCCTGCCCAGGCATAATAAAAGTTCTTCCAATATATCTATTCTTAATAAAACCTTCACGAAAATCTGCATTTAGCATCAGAGAAACTTCAAGGGCACTTGGTCGACTTGTGTCAGGAATAGGTATAACAACATCAATTTTAATATCAGACCACTCTTTTTTAATTTTTTTAGCAAGTGATTTGCCCATATTTAGTCTAGTTTGATAAACAGAAATACCATCAATCATTGAATCTGGCCTTGCTAGATAAACATACTCAAAAATACATGGTGATTGCTTGATATTTGGCATACATTTCTTTGAATAAAAATTACCATCCATATCAATAAAAATCGCCTCTCCTGGTTCAACATCTCTCAAAAGCTTAAAGCCTAAAAAATCAAGAGCTACACTTTCTGAGGCTACAATATATTCAGGCCCGTCTGTTGTCTCATTTACACCGATAACTAAAGGTCTAATACCATTCGGATCTCTAAAAGCTAGCAATCCAAAATTATTAATCATAGACACAACTGCGAAGGCACCTTCACACCTATTATATACAGAGCTAACTGCTTCAAAAATTACATCAGACGTTAAAACATTTTTTTTGGTAGATTTTCCAATTGAATCAGCTAAAACATTTAATAAAACTTCTGAGTCTGAGTTGGTATTAATATGCCTAAGGTCTTCTTTAAACATGTCATTTTTGAGTCGATCGGAATTAGTTAAGTTTCCATTATGGCCTAGAACAATTCCATAAGGGGAGTTTACATAAAATGGTTGAGCTTCAGCTGGAGAAGAAGATCCCGCTGTTGGATAGCGAACATGGCCGATGCCAATATTGCCAGTTAAATTTTTCATATGCCTTGTATGAAAAACATCTTTTACAAGACCATTATTTTTATGCATTTTGATGCGACCTGCACTACAGGTAGCTATACCAGCTGCATCTTGACCTCTATGTTGAAGAACTAATAAACCATCGTAGAGCATTTGATTTACAGGATTATTAGCAACAATACCGATTATTCCACACATAATTACATCTCTTAAAAATTAGGTCAGAATAGCATCGTATTTTACCTTGTTACTCCATTCATAGGGTAAATAAGATAAAGTTTTTTTTATGACCAATTTAATAATAGGGATTGTTATAGACTCAGCTAATTTTTCTTCGGATATAAATAATGTTTTTTCAACGAGAAAAATTATTATAAAACTAATCAAGATCCCTCTCATAAAGCCAAAAATACTACCTATAATTACATTTAAAAATCCTAATCCGATATTCTTTATTAATTTATTAAATATAGCAGCTAAAATAGATGCTAATAATAAAATAATAACAAAGATAGTCGCGTAAATGATTATGAAGTTTATATGTTCACCAAACTCAAAAGATACATATTTCAAAAGATCACCAGTAAAAAGGTTTGCAAAATAGAAGGCAAATATCCAACCGATTAAAGAAAATAATTCTCGGGTAAAACCTCTATAGCATCCAACTAGTAGGGAAATAAAAATAATAGAAATAAAAAAATAATCTAAATAACTCATTTAACTATTGACGCTTAATTAAACCAGGAAAATTAGAATTCTTTAATTTTTGCAAAGCTTTTTGTGCATCTTTTTCAGACTCAAAAAATTCTGTTGTAAGTTTTATTTTTTCTTGACCAGAAAGGGTAATTTTTTTTATTTGAGTTTTAAATCCTATATTATTTATTTGGTTACTAAGTTGTTGAGTTTTAAAATTGTCACTAAATATTCCAATTTGTACTGTAAAATTTTTTTCTTTTTTGACCGAATTTGTTTTTTTTTCAAATTCATTAGTGCTATATTTAAAAGTCTCAATTTTATTTATTTTTTTTTGGCTATTAAAGCTTGCTGGACCCATCTCTAAAAATGAAACTTTTATTTCCTTTTTTTGAACTTCTGTTTGCCCTGCGTTTTTTACAAAAAATAATGATAGCGTAAATAAAATAATTAAAATTGCAATTGCGCCTATAAGTCTTCTTTTAGCTCTTTTCATTATCACGCTCTCGTGAAAGGATTCTTTTGAATCAACCATTAAATTGTTACTCCATTCAGTGTTTCACTTACAGTGAAAAAGGAACCATAAATTATTATATTATCATTTAGGCTGCATTTTTTGCATACATTATTATAAGCTTGAGTTAAATTATCAAACTGATTAATAACTACTTCTTGATTATATTTTTTAAGTCTATCGATAATTACATCTATTTTTTGAGCTCTAGGGTTATTTACTTCACTTACAAACCATTCATCAACAATGCCAACAAATGGCATCAAAACTTTCTCAATGTCTTTGTCTTCTAATATCGCAAAAACAGCGTAAACTTTACCACTTCTCTTTGATATGCTTATAAAATTATATAAGTTAATTGCAGCATCGGCATTATGTGCTACATCAGCTACGATGTAGGGCTTATTTGATAAAACCTGAAGTCTACCCTTTATCCTTGTATCTCTAATACCTTTTTTAATTGAATCTAATGTAATAGGAAGTATATTTTGGAGAAGATTGGTTGCACGAAGACATCCCGCTAAGTTTATTAACTGGCTATTTCCATTTAAATGTGGCTTAGGCAAATTATTCATTGAGATGTTATCACTTACATAATTGTATCTTTCAGATTCAAACTTATAAGAATAATCATCATTAAGAATTGATAGTGGCACTTTGAGTTTATTCAATTCCATAATCATTGATTTAGGTATATTCTCAAAATTTAATACTGTATGCTTATTAGGTCTACATATTCCAGATTTCTCATGTGCAATTTCTTCAATAGTATCTCCCAAATACTCTTGGTGATCTAAACCTATTGAGGTGATGATAGATAAATCTGGATCAAAAATATTGACTGCATCCAGCCTTCCACCAAGGCCAACTTCTAAGATAGCAATATCTATCTTTTTTTGAATGAATATATTCATAGAAGCCAACGTAGTTATTTCAAAATAAGTAAGCTCTATTGATTTTTTTTTGGTGTTAATTATATTTAAAGATTCAAGAATAGTTTCATCATCAACTTGTTCTAAATTTATTTTTATTCTTTCGTTAAATTTAAAAAGATGTGGAGAGGTGAAGCAACCAACCGAGTATCCTGCTTTACTATAAATTGTTTCTAAGAAAGAACACACTGAGCCTTTTCCATTCGTTCCACCAACAATGATGATTGGGAAATTTGGCTCAATCTTAACGAGACTTTTTACCCTTGAAACCCTATCAAGTCCCAATTTTATTGGTTGACTAGTAGTATCAGGATATAAATTATTTATATAATCTTGGAGTTTACTCAATTAGCACTTAAATGGGTAATGAGTCCAACGAGAGATTTTCGCATTTGCCTTCTATCAACAATCAAGTCAATTGCACCATGTTCTAATAGAAATTCAGCCCTTTGAAATCCTTCAGGTAACTTTTCTCTTACAGTAGACTCTATTACTCTCGGACCAGCAAAACCAATCAAAGCCTTTGGTTCAGCAATAATTACATCGCCTAGCATTGCAAAGCTTGCTGAAACTCCCCCCATTGTCGGATCTGTAAGAATTGAAATGAATGGTAATTTAGAAGCGCTTAGTTTTGTGAGGGCCGCACTTGTTTTAGCCATTTGCATTAGGGAAAGCAATCCCTCTTGCATTCTAGCGCCGCCACTTGCAGCAACACATATTAGTGGACATTTATTTTTAATAGCAGTATTAACTGCTAGAACAAATTTTTCACCCACTACTGACCCCATTGAGCCGCCCATGAAATTAAATTCAAATACTGCTACAACGACTGGAATAGACTCAATTTTTCCCTCAACCACAATCAAAGCATCATTTTCTCCAAGTTCTTTTTGTGCTTTGGTTAACCTATCTTTATAGGATTTTGTATCCTTAAAGTTCAATGGGTCTGTTGGCTTTATTTTTGTTCCATGTTCAAATTGGTTCGGGGTATCTAAAAGTATTTCTAGTCTAAATCTTGCAGAAATTCTATTATGAAAACTACAATTTGAACAAACCTCTAAATTCTTTTCTAAATCAGTTTTATATAAAACAGTTTGGCATGTTGGGCATTTATGCCACAACCCTTCAGGAATGTTTTTTTTAACTCGCCCTACAATTCTTTTTATTTTGGGTGGAATAATATTTTTCAACCAACTCATTTTATAATTGCCCCATCATTAATAGAATTTTTCAATTCGAGCATTAAATTTTTAACATTATCAATTAAATCATCCTCATTCGAATTTTCAATTTCTTGCACTATTTTACTTCCAACCACCACAGCATCTGAAATCAATGCAACCTCATTCGCAGTTTTCGCATCTCTTACTCCAAAACCAACTGCAATTGGAAGGTCTGAAAACTCTTTAATATTAAGAACTTTTTTTGTCACTTGATTAATATCTATATTCGCTGAACCAGTTACCCCTTTTAAGGATACATAATATAAAAACCCGGTAGCTTGATTAATTATTAACTCAATTCTTTTGTCTTCTGTTGTTGGTGATATAAGAAAAATACTATCGATATTATTCTCTTTTAACTTGTTAACAAATAGCTCTGATTCCTCTGGCGGGTAATCAACTGTTATAACTCCATCAATATCAACTTCCTTAATTAGTGATATAAAGTTATCAATACCAATAGCCTCGATTGGATTTGCATATCCCATAAGAATCAATGGCGTTGTTTTATTAGTTACTCTGAATTCTGCAGCTAATTTTATGGTTTTTGAGATTCCGCCATTATTCTTCAATGCTCTTTCGCTTGCTCTTTGAATAACTGGACCATCGGCCATAGGGTCGGAAAATGGAATTCCAAGTTCAATCATATCAGCTCCAGATTCGACAAGGGCATGCATTATTTCAACTGTCTTATCAGGATGAGGATCGCCAGCTGTAATGAAAGGGATCAATGCCTTTTCTTTGTTATTTTTTAATGCTTTAAAAGTAGCTTGGATTTTGGACATAATTTTTTATAAAGAAATTCCTGAAATATTTGCAACAGTATTAATATCTTTATCCCCTCTACCTGATAAATTTACTAAAATAATTTCATCTGGGGACATTTTTGCAGCAATTTTTTCTGCGTATGCCAAAGCATGACTCGTTTCAAGAGCGGGGATAATTCCTTCGATTAAGCATAAATTATGAAAAGATTCCAAAGCTTCCTTATCTTTAATAGCAACATAACTAGCCCTGCCAGAATCTTTCAACCAAGAATGTTCCGGGCCAACCCCTGGATAATCCAAACCAGCAGATACGGAGTGGGTATCAATTATCTGGCCTTCGTCATTTTGCATTAAATACGTTCTATTTCCATGCAAAACACCAATTGGGCTATTTGATGTTAATGGAGCAGCATGCTTACCTGTTTCAATTCCATCCCCTGCTGCCTCTACCCCCACTAACTGTACATTTTTATCATCTATGTAAGGATAAAAAATACCCATTGCATTTGAACCCCCACCGACACAGGCAACTATTACATCGGGTTGTTTATTTTCAAGTTCTGGCATTTGAATTTTGCACTCTTTACCAACTACTGAATTAAAATCTCTAACCATCATTGGATACGGGTGAGGACCAGCAACGGTACCGATAATATAAAACGTATTTGATACATTTGTAACCCAATCCCTTAAAGCTTCATTTAATGCGTCTTTTAGGGTCTTTGAACCACTCTCAACAGGGACAACTTTAGCTCCCAGTAGCTTCATTCTGTAGACATTGGGTGATTGTCTTTTTATGTCTTCAGCCCCCATATAAACTACACATTCCAAACCTAATCTTGCTGCAATTGTTGCTGTTGCTACCCCATGCTGTCCTGCACCTGTTTCAGCAATAACTCGAGGTTTTCCCATTCTCTTTGCTAACAAAGCCTGGCCCACGGTATTATTTACTTTATGAGCACCTGTATGATTTAAGTCCTCTCTTTTTAAATAAATTTTCGCTCCGCCAATTTTTTTAGTTAATCTTTCTGCAAAGTAAATAGGGCTTGGTCGACCAACAAAATGTTTTAAATCATGATGAAATTCTGCAAGAAACTCTGGGTCATCTTTATATTTAGCATACATATCACGCAACTCATCTAGAGCTTCAATTAGAGTTTCAGCAACAAAAGTTCCTCCAAATTGGCCAAAGTGCCCAAAATCATCAGGTAAATCATATGGTTGCATTATTTACTCCTAAAACAAAATTTTTCATCATTTTATGATCCTTTATTCCTTTAACCAACTCAACTCCACCACTAACGTCAACTCCGTAGGGGTTGACAGAATGAATCAATGAAGAAACGTTATCACTATGCAAACCACCTGCAATGATTAGTGGTGATGGCAAATTTTTAGGGATTAAGTCCCAATTAAAAGTTTTTCCAGTCCCACCCCTCACTTCCTGGGAGTAAGTATCTATTAAGATTGCCGAGGAAGAACTAAATGCTTGACAATATTCTAGCAAATTAATTCCGTCCTTGAGTGAAATAGCTTTAATATATGGCAAATCAAATTGATTGCAAAAATTTTCGTCTTCATCCCCATGAAACTGAAGCATATTTATTCTTGACTCACTTATTGCCAATAAAACTTCTTTTTTTGAAGCATTAACAAATAAGCCAACTCTAGAAATAAATGAAGGCATTAGGTCGATTATCTCACGAGCTTTTTTTGGCTCAATGTATCTAGGGCTCTCACTAAAAAAAACAAAGCCAAGTGCGTCAACTCCTAATTTAGCAGCCTCAATAGCATTTTTAGGGTTTGTAATCCCACAAATTTTAATTTTTGTTCTCAATTTTAATTAATTTTTAGCATTAAAGATATTTATTGTATTTAATTTATCAGGAAAACCCCAAATTTTATCATACTTGATATTTGTCAGATATAAACCATTAGGCGAAAAAGTAGCTGGAGTAAGACTCCGGTCTTTTTTTTGGAATAAGGTATCAATATAATCAATACTCATTTCTTTTCTTCCAACACTGACGATTGTTGCAATCATATTTCTAATTTGATGGTGAAGAAAACCATCACCCTTAATTGTAAATAAATAAAAGTTATTAAATTTTTCCATTCTTATATAATCAATTGATCTTATAGGTGATTTTGCTTGACATTCAGAAGAGCGAAAAGAAGTAAAATCATGACGTCCTTCAAATTTCTTAGAGGCAATTTTTAAAAGAGAAGAATCTAAGTCATAAAAAGTCCATCCACAATGATTTGACCAAATTGAAGAATTAATAGCAGCATTATTTAATAAATATTGGTACTCTCTGGCCGTTACTGAAAAACGAGCATGAAACTCATCAGTAACTTTCTTAACCCATTTAATTCTAATTGAATCAGGGAGAAAAGAATTTACACCTTTAGTAAGGGATTTGATAGGCCTAGCGATATCTGTATCAAAATGAAATACTTGCCCTAAAGCATGAACACCAGCATCAGTTCTTCCTGCGCCCTGAATCTTGATATTGGTCTGGGTGATTTGTGATATGGAATTTTCAATTTCTTCTTGGATGCTATTAACTGATGACTGCCGTTGCCATCCAAAAAAATTTGTTCCTTCATACTCTACAGAAGCAGCATATCTCATATACTAAATAAATTGAATTAGAATAAAACAAGAAAAAAAACCAATAATCCAATAATAATCAATTGTTGAAGGTGTAACTCTTTGAAGTTTCTTAATACCCACAACCGGAGATTTATTTTCTATTTGGCTATTAATAACTTGAATAAAATTAGAAAACGTAAAAGAATATTTTTTATAGAAATCAAGATAATCAAAAGTTAAAAAAATTCTTGAAGTAAAATTATCCATATTTAAACCAAAATATTTTAAAGGGTAGCAAATCTTAATAATAAAATTAATAAAAAATTTTCTAGGAATAAATTTCATTAGAAACATAATGGTCAAAAATGTATTCATAATTCTCAATGAATTATTTAATCCTAAATAAAAACCTTCTTGTGTTACTGAAAAAAGTGAATAGTAAAATAATATTTCACCGGGAGTTGATAATGAGTAAATGATTAATAAGGCAAGAATAAAATATTTTATCTTGCTAATAACAAACAAAAAAGGCAATTTTAAAATAATAGAGATGATTAGAAACAAACAAAAAATAGTTAAATTAATTATTAAGTCGAAACTCGATAATATAACCAATAAAAGCATCCCAGAAAAAAATATTAATGAATGATACATGATGCAGCTATAGTTTAATCATCATCTGCTATGGGTAGATAATTTTTTTTAATTTTTTGACTTGTGTCATCTTTGTAAGAATCATGTTGTCCTTCGTTAGAGTCACTACTCCCTTCTCCCTTTTTTAAAGGTTCTGATGCTGGGCTATCATCAATAAAACTTCTCAGTGTCTGATTTTTTTCTTTGGCTTTCCTCCTTGATACAATAACAAACAACCCTAATAAAAGAACAAAAAACAGTACAAGCAATAATAAATGAATAGTTTCTAATCCGCTATTTTCTGGTGTATCAATTTTAGTTTCTTCAATTTTATTTTCATCAATATCAGATATCGATGAAACAAAAACCCCATCATCAACGTCCTCTTCTTCAGATTTATCTTCGCTTAGAACCTCTTTAGTGTCTTTTAGAGATATATTTTTTAATGGTACATTTTCATTCAATTCATCAATTGAGTTGTTAGTTTTGGACTCGATATTTAACTCTGAAATATCTTTTAATTTCTTCTTAGTTTCAATAAGCTCTTTTTCTAGCTGCTTAATCTTTATCGCATCTTTATCTATAATCTTTTTTTCTATTACTGATTTTTTTATTTTTTTTATTTTACTTTTCCATTCAACATTTTGATTCCGTAAAATTTTTCTTGCTTCAAGATGTGTATGATTTTTAAAATAACTTAAAGGCGGTATCTTCAATTTTTTATTTTTTATTAAAGTATTAACATTTTCCTCAGCAAATGCTTTTAAATTATTCTGGTAAATAGCCAACACCATTTGTTCAGTTGTTACTCCTGAGGGTTTATTCTCTCTTGCAATCTGGTAAAGGGTTTTACCTTTTGTGGACTTAACTATTCTAAAGTTGTCTTCTTTTACATTAGTTGACTTTTTTATAACTTTTACTTTTTTTTCTACACTTACTTCTTGTTGTGCAGTCTTTACTGGCTCAACTTTTACTGCCTCATCTATCTTTTCTAATGCTTCTTCTTTACTTTTAGCTTCTTTTACTTCTTTTATAGATATTTTTGGTGATGGTGGCTCTAAAAGAACTGTATATTCTTTGTAAACTCTGCCTTTTTCTGAATCAATTTGAATTAATAAATCTAGGAAAGGATCTTTTACTATATCCTGGCTTATTAGAAATATTTTTCCCCCCTTAGCACTATCTTCTAATCTAATCTGAATATCTGAATGAATAGGTAATCGCGACAAGCCATTTGCCTCATAATTCTCTTTTGATGCAATCGCAGGTTTTAAATTAGATGCTTTATCTCCTTTCGAATAAACAACATCAATAACAGCATTTAGAGGTTCGTCTTGTTTAGAATTCACTTGCATTTTATTTAATGTAAGCGCAAATAAAGTATTGGAAGTTACGGTGAAAAAGAGAAATAATATAAATAATTTAAATTTTAGTTTCATTACTGATTATCTTCCTTTTTTAATAAGTATTTTTAACATTCTTCTAATTGGCTCCGCAGCACCCCATAACAGCTGATCGCCAACAGTAAAAACAGAGATGCAGTTTTCTTCAATATCCAATTTCCTGATTCTACCTACTGCTATATCAAGCTTACCTGAAACTGCTGCAGGACTTAATAAGTTCATGGAGGATTTTTTGTCATTTTGAATTAATTTTACCCATTGATTTCCGTTAGAGATTATTTTATTTATTGTTTCAATCGGAATATTTTTTTTAAGTTTAATTGTAAGCGCTTGAGCATGTGATCTCATTGTACCTATTCTAACGCACAATCCATCAACCTTAATAGACTTAAAACCAGAGCTTAAAATTTTATTTGTTTCAGATTGGCCCTTCCATTCCTCACGACTTTGGCCATTATTTAAATCTTCATCAATCCATGGAATCAAATTTCCAGCTAAAGGAACCTTGAAATTATCTTTTTGGAAATTTCCTGAATTCATTAAAGCCATTGCCTTACCATCAATATCAAGGATATTTAAATCTTTCTGAATAAGATCATCAGAAACTGAAGAATATATTTGCCCCATTTGAAGAAGTAACTCTCTCATATTTTTTGCACCTGCTCCACTTGCTGCTTGATACGTCATTGATGAAACCCATTCCACCAAATCTTCTTTTAATAAACCATGAATAGCTAAAAGCATTAAAGATACTGTGCAATTTCCGCCTACCCAATTTTTAATCCCTTTATCATAAGCTTCATCAATTGATAACTGATTAATGGGATCAAGAACAATTACTGAATCTTTCTTCATCCTTAAGGATGATGCTGCATCTACCCAATGCCCATTCCATCCTGATTTTCTTAATTTAGAAAAAACTTTATCTGTATACTCTCCACCCTGACAAGTGATTACAATATCCATTTTGGATAATTCTTCAATATTATATGCGTCGATTAATAATTCATTTTTATACTTTATATTCCATTCAGGATTTTTTTGACCAGCTTGAGACGTGGAAAAAAAATATGGCTCAAGATTTTTAAAATCTGATTCGTCGATCATGCTTTTAATTAAAACTGAGCCAACCATTCCCCGCCATCCGATAAATCCAACTTTTTTCATATTAAACTTCTAACCTTTCAATAACTTTATCGCCCATTTCCTCGCATCCAATTAAATTTGTCCCATTAGAATATATGTCTTCTGTTCGGAAGCCTCGGTTTAAGACACCTCTTACGGCATTTTCTATTAAATTAAATTTATCTTGATCATTAAATGTATATTTGAACATCATTGCCACTGATAAAATAGTAGCTAATGGATTAGCTTTATCTTGGCCTGCTATGTCAGGGGCTGACCCATGGCTTGGCTCATACATACCTTTATTGTTTGCATCTAATGATGCAGAGGGCAGCATACCAATAGAGCCAGTTAACATTGAAGCTTGGTCAGATAATATATCTCCAAATATATTTCCTGTAACAATAACATCGAACTGTTTTGGATTTTTAACTAATTGCATAGCAGCGTTATCAACATACATATGAGATAACTCTACTTCGGGATATTCTTTTCCAGTTTGAATTATAATTTCCCTCCATAGCTCAGTCGACTCTAAAACATTTGCTTTGTCTACAGAACATAATTTCTTTGATCTTTTTAAGGCAGTCCTAAATGCAACATGAGCTATCCTTTTGATTTCAGATTCAGAATATCTCATCGTGTTGAAACCCTCACGCTCATTTTTTTTATTAGTCACAATACCTCTTGGTTCACCAAAGTAAATATCTCCGGTTAACTCTCTTATAATAAGTATGTCTAAATCTGATACAACTTCAGCTTTTAAGCTTGAAGCATGTATTAGCTCTGAAAACATAATAGCGGGCCTTAAATTTGCAAACAAATTTAAGGATTGTCGAATTCTAAGTAGGCCTCTTTCAGGACGCATATCTCTGGGTAATTTGTCATACTTCCAGTCACCAACTGCACCAAGCAAAATAGCATCTGCTTTAAGTGCTAACTCAAGAGTAGATTTAGGAAGTGGATCTTTAAATTCTTCATAACCAGCACCACCAATAGCGGCATAATCTAGGCTCTTTTCTAAGTCGAAAAACTTTAAAACTTTTACAGCTTGTTTAACAATTTCAGGGCCTATTCCATCCCCAGGTAAAACTGCAATTTTCATTTTAAATTTTCCCCACTATTTAACCATGGAAAACTTTCATGGTATTCTTTTTCAAAATTTTTAATATCAATTTTATTTTTTAGAGTTAATCCAATATCATCTAAACCATCTAGTAAACAGGATTTTTTAAAACTATCTACTTCAAAAGATACTATTTCTAAATCATAATAAATTTTTTGTTTTTGTAAATTAACTGTTATTTCATAGCCAATTTTATCTTCTACTTTCTTAAAGATTTGATCCATAATGATTTTATCTAAAGTAATAGGAAGGATACCGTTTTTAAAACAATTTCCATAAAATATATCAGCAAAACTTGGAGCTATAACAACTTTAATTCCAAAATCAAGAAGAGCCCAAGGGGCATGCTCTCTGCTTGACCCACATCCAAAATTTTCTCTTGCAATCAATATTGAGCCATCTTTATATCTAGGCATATTTAGAACAAAATTCGGATTAATTTTTCTTATAGAATTATCTTGCCCTGGCTCTCCGTGATCAAGATAACGCCATTCATCAAATAAGTTAACCCCAAAACCTGTCTTTTTAATAGATTTTAAGAACTGCTTTGGAATAATTGCGTCTGTATCAACATTTGCCCTATCCAAAGGGATAACAATTCCTTTATGAATATTAAAAGGATTCATTAATTAAGCTCTCTAATGTCAACAAATTTTCCGTAAATTGCTGCTGCAGCTGCCATTTGAGGGCTCACAAGATGAGTTCTGCCTCCTTGCCCTTGTCTACCTTCAAAATTTCTATTAGATGTAGAGGCACATCTCTCACCAGGCCCAAGTTTATCTGCATTCATTGCTAAGCACATTGAACAACCTGGTTCACGCCATTCAAATCCAGCATTTTTAAATACTTTATCCAATCCTTCTGATTCAGCTTGAAGTTTAACTAAGCCTGATCCTGGGACCACTAATGCTAATTTAATATTTTTTGCAATTCTTTTTGTTCCCACAATGCTTGCTGCTGCCCTTAAGTCCTCAATTCTAGAATTAGTGCAAGATCCAATAAACACTTTATCGATAGATATTTCATTTATTGGTGTGTTTGGCTTTAAATCCATATATTTTAACGCTATTTGATAACTAGAACTCAAAGTTTTATCTTTACAATCCCCTGGATTTGGAATTTTACTTGTTATACTTGAAACCATCTCAGGAGAAGTTCCCCATGTAACTTGTGGCTCAATTAAATTGCCATCAATCTCAACTTCAGAATCAAATATTACATCCTTATCGCTTACTAAATTTAACCAATCTTTTTTAGCTTCTTCCCATAAAACTCCTTTTGGAGCTAATGGTTTATCTTTAATATATTCAATAGTTTTTTTATCTACTCCTATTAAACCGACCCTAGATCCTGCCTCAATTGCCATATTACATAAAGTCATTCTTCCTTCCATAGATAAAGATTCTATTGAAGTCCCAGAAAATTCAATTGCATGGCCTGTTCCACCTGCTGTTCCAATCCTACCTATAGCTGCCAAAGCAATATCTTTCGCTGTTACTCCAAATTGTAATTTACCATTAACACTAATTCTCATTGTTTTAAATTTATTAACTATTAAGCATTGAGTTGCAAGAACATGCTCCACTTCTGAAGTACCAATTCCCATTGCTATTGCACCAAATGCTCCATGGGTACTTGTATGAGAATCACCGCAAACAATTGTCATTCCTGGCAATGTTGATCCCTGTTCAGGGCCTACGACATGAACAATACCTTGACGTTGGTCATTCATTTTAAATTGAAGCAAATTAAATTCTTCACAATTTTTATCGAGAGTTTCAACTTGAATTTTAGAGACAGGATCCTCAATTTCAACAGTTCTATCAGTTGTAGGAACATTATGATCTGGCACAGCAAGAATAGAATTTTTTCTCCAGATTTCCCTATTTGCTAAGCGAAGACCTTCAAAGGCCTGAGGACTTGTAACCTCATGAACTAAATGTCTGTCTATATAAAGCAAATAGGTGTCATTATCCTTTCGAACCACATGACGATTAAATACTTTTTCATATAGAGATATTCCCACTATATTAATCCCGAAAGTTACCAAAATTTAAAGGGAAATCATTATGTTTTGCTTTTACTAAAGCAATACATTCTTGAAGTATGTCACGCTTACCGCCCGAGACTCTGACTGAATCCCCTTGAATGTTTGCTTGTGTCTTACTTTTTGAATCTTTAATTGTTTTAACAATTTTTTTTGCTAAATCCATATCTATCCCACTCTTAATCTCTAATACCTGTTTGGATTTATTTCCAGATACAGATTCAATAATATTTGAAGTAATTCGCTTTGAGCTATCTGGCTCCTTTTTTTCCATTGCAGGAAATAGGATATCTTTAATTTGATTTAATTGAAATTCTGCATCTCCAAACAAATTAATAACCATTTCTTTTTCTAAGAAATCAATTTTAGCAGTCGTCCCCTTAAAGTCATATCGGTTATCGATCATTCTCATTGATACATCGACTGCATTTCTAATATTCTCTAAATTTGCTTCTGACGTTATATCAAATGAAGGCATATTAATTTTCTCCCTTAATTTACTTTTTAATTTGTTTAGCTGCTATCCTCATTCTTAATGCATTTATTTTAATAAATCCTTCTGCATCTTTTTGGTCATAAGCCCCTCTATCGTCCTCAAAAGTAGCTATATTTGAGTCGAATAATGAATTATCACTATCTCTGCCTAAAATAGTAACGTTTCCTTTGTATAAACTAATTTTAACCCACCCATTAACCCTAACTTGAGTTGTATCTATTAGCGCTTGAAGAGCCAATCTTTCTGGAGCCCACCAAAATCCGTTATAAATTAATGAGGCATATTTAGGCATTAACTCATCTTTTAAATGCGCCTCTTCCCTATCCAAAGTTAATGACTCGATTGCTCTATGTGCTTTTAATAAAATAGCCCCTCCAGGAGTTTCATAACAACCTCTCGACTTCATCCCAACAAATCTATTTTCAACTAAATCTAACCTACCTACACCATGCATTCCACCAATTTTATTTAATTGATGCAGAATTTCGTGCGATTTTAGAGCTTTGCCATTCAATCCGACTGGGTCACCATTTTTAAATTCAATAGTAATTTCCTCAGGGCTATCTGGGGCAGTCTTTAGGCTGGCCGTCCACCTCCACATAGCCTCTTCAGGTGAAACAGATGGGTCCTCTAAGTCTCTACCTTCATAAGAAATATGAAGAAGATTCGCATCCATACTATAAGGACTTCCCCCATCCTTATGTTTCATATCTACAGGAATATTATTATCCTCAGCAAATTTAATTAATTTTTCCCTACTTAAAAGATCCCACTCCCTCCATGGTGCAATAATCTTAATATCTGGATTTAAAGCATACGCTCCTAATTCAAACCTAACTTGATCATTTCCTTTTCCTGTCGAACCGTGAGCAATAGCATTACAATTTGTTTCTTTTGCAATCTCAATTAGTTTTTTTGCAATTAAAGGTCTTGCTATTGATGTCCCAAGGAGATATTCACCCTCATAAACTGTATTAGCCCTAAACATTGGAAAAACAAAATCCCTGACAAACTCTTCCCTTAGGTCCTCAATAAAGATTTCTTGAACACCTGCAGCTTTTGCTTTCTCTCTTGCTGGCTCAATCTCTTCACCCTGTCCTAAATCAGCTGTAAAAGTAACAACTTCACATTTATATTCCTGCTGTAGCCACTTTAAAATTACTGACGTATCTAAACCTCCAGAGTATGCAAGTACAATTTTTTTTACGTCCTTTGTCATTTAATTTTCCCTAATATTAAATATTCTAAAAGTGCTTTCTGAATATGAAGTCTGTTCTCTGCCTCTTCCCAAACAACACTCTGAGGTCCGTCTATTACATCTGCAGCTACCTCTTCCCCTCTGTGTGCTGGAAGACAATGCATAAATAATGCATCTTTACCGGCAATCTTCATCATATCGCTATCAACTTGCCAATCAGTAAAGTCTTTTATTCTCTCGTTTTTTTCTGATTCAAAACCCATACTAGTCCATACATCAGTTGTGACAATATCTGCACCTCTTGCCGCATCCATTGGGTCTTCAAATTCTTCAAAATGTTTATCATTATATAAACCAGCTCTCTCAACTTCAACCTCGTATCCTTTTGGTGTTGATACATGCACATTAAAATCTAATAATTCTGCAGCTTGAAGCCACGTATTACATACATTATTAGAGTCCCCAATCCAAGCAACTGTCTTACCTTGAATAGGCCCCCTCTTTTCGATAAAAGTATAAATATCCGCAAGAATTTGACAAGGATGGTACTCATTGGTAAGTCCGTTTATAACAGGTACTCTCGAGTTTTTTGCAAATCTGTCAATTATGTCTTGCTCAAAAGTTCTAATCATAACTGCATCACACATTCTTGATATCACTTGCGCTGCATCTTCAACTGGTTCGCCTCTGCCCAATTGAGAGTCTCTGGTATTTAAATATATACCAGCGCCACCAAGTTGATGCATGCCTGCTTCAAAAGATAATCTTGTTCTTGTGCTCGCCTTCTCAAAAATCATTACAAGAGTTCTATCTTCCAATGGCCAATATTTTTTATATGACTTGTATTGATCTTTTATCCACTTTGTTCTGTCAAACAAAAGCTCCATTTCGTCTTTACCAAAATCGTTAAATTGTAAAAAATGTTTTATTTTATTCATAAATTTTTTAGAAAACTCTCAATCGTATTAATTAATCTATCGGATAACATTTTAGCTTCTGTTTGATTAATAATTAATGGTGGAAGCAGTCTTATAACCTTATCTGCAGTTACATTAATTAAAAGTTTTTCCCGTAATGCAATATTCACAATTTCACTACAAGGCATACTTAATTCAATACCAATCATAAGCCCCAAAGACCTTATTGAGACAACATTTTTATCCTTTTTATATTTATCTTTTAAAAGATTTGTTATTAATAATCCTTGGTTGGATGCATTTTTAATTAAATTTTCTTTTTCAATAGCATTTAAAGTTGCTATACCTGCAGAACACGCCAATGGATTTCCGCCAAAAGTTGAGCCATGCTTGCCTGGCTGCATAAGTTTGGTAGCAGTTTTGTTGGCAATACATGCGCCTATCGGCATCCCTGAGCCAAGTCCTTTAGCTAAGGTCATAACGTCCGGTTTAACTGACGAATGTTGATGAGCGAACCATTTACCAGTTCTTCCAATCCCGCACTGAACTTCATCAAAAATCAATAGCCATTTATTTTGATCGCAAATCTGTCTTAATTTTCTTAAATACTGCTTAAAATTGAAAGGTATATTTACTCCGCCTTCACCTTGAATTGGCTCAACAAAGATTGCAGAAACTTTATTCTTTTTACTTGCGATTTTCTCAATAGCACCTATTTCATCAAAAGGAACTCTGATATATCCAGACATTAATGGCTCAAACCCTGCCTGGTATTTTCTTCCGCCAGACGCAGATAATGTTCCCATCGTCCTTCCATGAAATCCTCCCTCCATAACTATAATATTTGGAGAATCAATACCTAATTTATGTCCATGAAGCCTTGCTAATTTAATAGCTGCTTCATTTGCTTCACAACCAGAATTACAGAAAAATACTGAGGAAAGTTTTGAAAGCTTTACTAATTTATCAGCAAGCACTGATTGCTCTTCAATATAATAGTAATTTGAAACATGTATCAATTTTGAAGCTTGCTTAGATATAGCCTTAACTAATCCTCGATGATTATGACCTAAGGTATTAACTGCAATCCCAGATAGGCCATCTAAATATTTATTCTTGTTTTTATCAAACACCCACACCCCTTTCCCTTTCTCAAAAGAAATAGGAAGTCTGCTATAAGTAGGCATCAAATTTTTATTCATTAATTTCATAGTACAAACAAAAAAGGCGACTTAAAGTCGCCTTTGCATCCTTTAAGATATATTATAAACCAAGCAATGCTCGATGAGAAAGTCCGTTAGTCATAAGAAGTAACATTGGTATAGATAGCATAGTGTTAGTTCTTGATGCTAAAAGCGCTACTCGTCTCGCCTTTACTTTTTCTTCGTCAGTTGCTTTTTTCATTCCAAGTATTTTTTGTTGATTAGGCCAAATTAAGCCCCATACATTAAACAACATAATTGTTCCCATCCAAGAACCGATACCTATAGCTTCATAACCATCACTTAGTAAAAATGTATCAGTAAAGCTTGACCCTAACAAAGCTGCACCAGCAAGCCATGTAGCTAAAGCCGCCCATCTAAACCATAAAAGTGCTAAAGGAGCAACGTGCTTTGTTATTCCTGCACCCGTGCCGTCAGCTGCTGCATCTTTTAAAGCAGGTACTTGCACAAAATTAAAGTAATATAAAAGACCGATCCATGCTGTGCCAGCTATCACATGAAAAAATCTCATAAATCCATAATATGCAGAACTCGCGTCCCCGAGCAATCCGGTCGTACTTAATTCACCCCAATCAAGATAAACGAGAGAAATTAATATCAGCACTAAGCCTGCGATAATTGTACCTTTAATTGAATCTAATGGATTTTTCATAAACCAACACTCCTAATGTAAGATATTATATTTAATAAAAGCGTTATTTTACATGAAATATTTGAAGTATTCATCTTAATTTACCAATTTAAAAATCGCGCGCTAATCTATTTATTCTGAGAATCTATTATGCTTATCTTTCACCGAGGTGTTATATGGATGCTAATTGCAACTTTCTTCTTTGCACTAATGGGTACTTTTGTGAAGTTAGGTGGTGAAAGTTTCGCTCCAACTGAATTAGTTTTTTATCGCTCATCTATAAGCTTAGTCTTTATAATATCCATAATGAGATGGAATAATATTACATATTCATCGAATTATATAAAATTACATTTAACTCGATCATCAATTGGCTTCATTTCTTTGTTATTCTTTTTTTATGCCATCAAACACCTCCCTCTAAGTACCGCTATATCACTAAACTATACTTCCCCAATATTTTTAGGGTTACTTATGCCTTTAATTTTAAAAAGGAAAGTAAAAAAATGGCTTTTTTTGGCTGTAACGATCGGATTTTTAGGGGTCTTTTTTATACTCAAACCCACATTTGAAAATCAAAATTATTTTGCTGGCTTAATCGGACTTATTTCAGGGTTAGGAGCAGCAATGGCATATCTATTTGTAACTCAACTCGGCCAACTTAAAGAGCCAGTCTTAAGGACTATATTTTACTTTACTCTAATATCAACAGTTTGCTCTGGATTTATGATGCTCTTTAGCGAAATACATAATATTCGGTTTGGAGATGTATTAATTCTTCTTGGCCTTGGAGTAAGTGCCACCATTGCGCAAATTGCAATCACTAAAGCCTACCATGTTGGAAATACTCTTGGAAATGCTGGTCTATCTTATTTAACAATAATCTTTGCAACCATAATTGGTGCAGTTTGGTTTAATGAATTTATAGATTCGCAAACTGCATTAGGAATATTGTTAATTATTATAAGTGGCATATTTGCATCAAGGAAATAAGTATCTGTTTTTTTAATGTCCCAAACTTAAGTAATAGTTCTAAATTATGGCTCTAAAAGTCCACACCTAATAGCAATTAAAGCTATTTCAGCAGAATTATTTGCATTTAGTTTTTGTTTGATATTGTAAAGATGTGTGCCAACCGTTCTCGGGCTTAGGCATAATGTATCTGCAATTTCATTAGTACTTTTTCCTTTTGCAAGATCCATAAATACTTCAAATTCCCTATCTGATAAAATTTCTACAGGATTATTTTCTCCAGACAGTTGGGTAATTGCCATTTGCTGAGCAATCATTGGTTCTAGATATTTTGTTCTACTATTTACAGCTCTAATAGCTTTAATTAACTCTTCTGCCGCACTTCTTTTTGTTAGATACCCTAAAGCACCTGCACTTAATGCGCGCTTAGGATGGACAGAGTCTTCATGCGCTGATAAAACTAAAATTTTAGCTTTTTTATCAAATGCAATAATTCGCTCAATTGCATCAAGGCCTCCCATGCCTGGCATTGTTATGTCCATAATTACAACATTTGGCTTATGCTCTTTAAATGCAGAAATTCCAAGTTCACCAGACTCTGCCTCGCAAAGAACAGTCATATCTGATTCGTTTTCAATTAGCATTTTAAATCCCATTCTAACCACCGAATGATCATCTACTAATAATATATTTATTTTACTCATGCCTTTAGTTGCCTTATTGGAATTAATATAATCAATCTTGCACCATTTGATGGGCTCGTTTGCAAATCAAAAGTTCCTTTTAATGACTGCACTCTTTCTTTAATTCCTATTAGGCCAAATTGCTTTGAATCTTTAAGAATTTTTGTATCAAAACCCACCCCATCATCATAAAACTCTAATTTTAAGCTATTCTTTATAATATTTAATTTAATAGTAATTTCATTAGCATTTGAATGCTTTAAAGCATTATTCATAGCTTCCTGAATCATTCTATAGATATTTATATTAATTGCCTCACCTAAATCGTTTATTTCACCTACAATCTTTAGTGAAAATTTTAGATTTTTATGTTGCTTCTTCCAAGTACTTACTGCATCTTTAATAGTCTCACTTAAGCCTAAATTATCTAGTGCACCAGGTCTTAATTTTCGAATAATATTATGCATCCCATCGTATATCTGATTAGCCGCCGAAGTTACTGAGGATGCGCTCATCTTAATATCTTTATTTCCCTCAGATTTATTATTTATATTTTGTGCAAAAATTTTAATTGCAGAAACGTACTGTCCTAATTCATCATGTAATTCCCTTGCTAAGCTTCTTCTCTCATCTTCTATATGCCCTTGAATTATAGTTGTTAATTTTCTATTTTGCTTAAGCTCATCACGAGATTTTTGGGCTAAGATTCTTTCAGAAATATCTCTCATACTCACAATATCACCAATTAATTTTTTTGTTTTAGGGTCAATCAAAGGAGATGCTGAAATTGATACATCAATTAATTTTCCATTTTTTGCTACTCTTTTTGTTTTAAAGTCATGTATAAATTTATTTTTCTTCATTAAAGTAAGGTTTTTATCTAATTCTTTTTTTAGGGAGTCGGGCACGATTAATCTAGCTGTCTTACCTAATACTTCTTTTTTCTTATAACCAAATATTCTCTCTGCAGACCTATTCCAAAAAGAAATATTCATTTTTTCATCGTGAATAATTACTGCATCTGCTGTTTGTTGAGCAATCAGCGCCAACCTCTTATTCTCAAACATTGTTTTCTGAAGTGAAGATCCCATTGCATTGAAATTTAATGCAATAGACCTAAATTCAGGAACATTGAAATGAGGTAAACGGGCATCAAAGCCCCCCTTGCCTATTTTATCAATAGCATCAAGCATTTTATTTATTGGTCTCAGCCACTTACCCAGCAACCAATAAACAAATAAATTAAATAATAAGAAAAATATTAAAGTTGTTGAAAATAATGTTCTTAAATCTAACCACACGCCTCTAATCGCTCCTGATGCATTTGACTGAACAACTAATCTACCGGATTGAATTAACCTGGAATTAGATTCTTTGTTTGGACTAATAAAATTGATAAACCATTGAGGGGGTTTAACTTCTAATTTGTAAGAAGATGGAGGTGATTGGTAAGTTAAATCTCCTTGGTCATTATAGAGAAAAATATCATTACTCCTAACATACCCTAATTGCCTGAGGAATCGTCTAATAACATCATGCGTACTTCCCCACTCTGGATTCTGGACTGATCTAACTATAATAGTTTCGAGATATTGAATGGTAACTTTATTTGCCGATTCTACACCTTCCTGAATTGATCTTTTAGATGAACTCATTGTTACTGCTGCTAATGCTATTATCAGAAAAAGCATAATAAGTGTTATGAGTAAGTTAAATCTTAATCTAAGAGTCATATACTAAAATTATATAAAAAGTTAAATGAAATCCTATTATCATATGCAAGTGAAATAATACATAGAGCATATTCATTAAAATTAAATTACATTGTAAAGTATGAAAAATAATAATTATAATTATTATTTGTAATACTTTAAAGTCTTATATAAGATATATATGAATTACTTAGATACACATTACAAATTTAATCAATAAATTTATTTAGGAGATAGGCGTTAATGTCAATAGAATCAATAAATACAGAAGATCGTGTCTTTAATCCTAGCGATGAAATTATAAGAAATGCACATGTTTCTGGAATGAAAAGTTATGATGTCTTGGTTGATAAATTTAAAAATAATTATCAAGGAGCATGGTCAGAGCTAGCTCAAGAATTATTAATCTGGGATAAGCCGTTTACAAAAATTTTAAACGATGATGATGCACCTTTCTATAAATGGTTTGAGGATGGAAAAATAAATGCTTCCTATAATTGTCTTGATCGGCACTTAGATAAACAACCTAATAAAACAGCTATTATTTTTGAAGCTGATGATGGAAAAATTACTTCAATAACATATTTAGGTTTGTATGAAAAAGTTTGTCAATTTGCTAATGGACTAAAAAGTTTAAATTTAAAAATTGGTGATCGAGTAATTATATATCTTCCTATGAGCATTGAAGCAGTTGTGGCTATGCAGGCTTGCGCGCGGCTTGGTCTTATACATTCAGTAATATTTGGAGGATTTTCTGCTAAAAGTATCCAAGAGCGAATCGAAGATACAAAAGCAAAACTAGTAATTACAGCAGATGCTCAATTTCGAGGGGGAAAATTAATCCCTCTTAAATCTACTGTAGATGATGCATTAAATATGGGCAAATGTGAGTCTGTAGATAAAATTATTATTTATAATAGAGCTGATACAAAAATAAATATAAATAAAAATGATGTCTTATGGAAGGATCTAATCTTGGATATGCCAAAAGACTGTGATCCTGTATTCGTTGGTGCTGAACATCCTTTATTTATTCTTTACACATCAGGTTCAACTGGAAAGCCTAAAGGTGTTCAACACTCAACAGCTGGCTATCTTCTTCATGCAATTAATACATGCCGCTGGACTTTTGATATCCAAGAAACAGATATTTATTGGTGTACTGCAGATGTTGGATGGATCACTGGGCATACTTATGTTGCATATGGCCCAACAGCTCTTGGTGCAACACAACTAATTTTTGAAGGCGTTCCGACTTATCCTGATGCGAGTCGATTTTGGCAACTTATTGAAAAACATAAAGTAAGTATTTTTTATACCGCTCCAACCGCCATTAGAGCACTTATAAAAACATCAGAAGTCAGCCCAAAAACTCATCCTAAAAATTATGACCTTAACTCACTTCGTATTTTAGGTACTGTTGGAGAGCCCATTAACCCAGAAGCATGGATATGGTATTACGAAAATATTGGTAACAGTCGTTGTCCGATACTAGATACATTTTGGCAGACAGAGACAGGTGGACATGTCATTACCCCGCTTCCAGGAGTAACACCTTTAGTGCCAGGATCATGTACCTTACCCTTCCCAGGAATTGAAGTTGATGTTGTTGATGAAGAGGGTAAAGATCAAGAATGGGGGAATGGGGGCCTATTAGTTATTAAAAAACCATGGCCTTCAATGATTAGAACTATATGGGGCGACCCTGAACGCTTTAAAAATAGCTATTTTCCTAAAGAATTAGGGGGCAAAATATATTTAGCTGGTGATGGAGCAGTTCGAGATAAAGAAACAGGTTACTTTACAATTATGGGCAGAATAGATGACGTTTTAAATGTATCAGGGCATAGGTTGGGCACAATGGAAATAGAGTCCGCCTTGGTCGCAAATCAGATTGTTACAGAAGCTGCAGTTGTTGGGAGACCTCATGATATCAAAGGAGAATCCATTGTTGCATTTGTTGTTCTCAAGGGAGCAAGGCCTACTAAAGTTGATGCCGAAAATATTATCAACGATCTTAAACAATGGGTCTCGAAAGAAATTGGGGCAATAGCAAAGCCTGATGAAATCCGATTTGGTGATAATTTACCTAAAACTAGATCAGGAAAGATTATGCGCCGTTTATTAAGAACCTTGGCTAAAGGTGAAAAAGTGACTACTGATATTTCCACACTTGAAAATCCAGCAATATTAGACCAACTTAGTGAAAGTCTATAGAATGATAAATTAAACATTTATTCGGCTTTAATGAATCATAAAATTCAATTTTATCTTAAAAAAACCCTAATATTTTTAGGGGTCTCGACACTATCACTCCTAATAATCGGATTTCTATTTTTTTACTTCTTTATTCAATCAAACCTTGCTGGATTTAAAGACAAATTAACACAAGAAATTAGCAACCAATTTGAGAGGCAAGTTAAAATTGAAAGTATTGAAGCTCAATGGCGAATTACAAATCCAAGCCTCACTCTTTACAATCTTAGCATTTTCAATAATAGCCTAGAAAAATCATTCGATCTTAAAAAAATACGTATTGATATTTCATGGCTTTCTCTTTTAAAATTCAAACCAATCCTTGATGAAATTATTTTGTATGAGCCAAATTTAGATATTGAACGACTTAAGAATAATAAATATATTGTTGGTGGAATCTCAATACAAACCGGGAAAAATTCTTCTGCGTCTAATTGGATTCTAAATCAAGATGAAATTATTATAGTTAATGGAAAAATAAAATGGCGGGATTACAAAAGGGATGGAAAACCTTTATTGATAGATAATATATCTGCAAGATATGAATCAGCTGCAAATCTTTCCAATCTTAATCGTCATAAATTTAATGTAACAGGCCAACTATCAAATTTAAAAAATCAGTTAATTAGCATATATGGCCATTTTGATAGCGTATCAGCTGAAACAATAAAAAATAGCAATGGACAATTGGGTTTATCTGTTGAAGAATTTGATATAAATACATTTAGACCCTGGATAGATTATCCAGATGAAATTATCTCAGCAAATGGAGACATAAATATCAGAGGTGATTTTAATAACGGACGGATTAATCAAATTGATACCCAATTAGATGTTAAGAATTTTATTACTAAAATAAATCAGTCACAGGAAGAGACATTAACTTTAAAAAAGTTTAAAGGTCAAATTTCATATGCCTTAAAGAAAGATGTCGCCACAATAAATATTTCGAGAATGAATGTAGTTACAGATAACGGAATCAATATAGATGAGGGTGAATTCCTAATTTTAATAGATAAATTAGATAAGAAAATTGAGCAAATTAAAATCAAATTAAACAGAATCAATCTTCAATCTGCTCATGAAATAATTAAACATATTCCTTATGTAAAGTCACTCCAATCAATAATTCAAGAAATATCCCCTTCAGGCCAAATTAAGGACTTATTATTAAACTGGAAGGATTCTAGTCAACAATTTCCAGATCTAATGTTAAAAGGACAACTTTTAAATGTAAGCATAAATCCCTATAAAGATTTTCCTGGTATTAAAAACTTAACTGGTATTGTAAATATAAAAAAAAGTACGGGGACAATTAAATCAGTTTCAAAAGACTTAACAATTATAAAAAAAGATACCTTTAGACAGCCGATAACATTTTCTCAATTTTCTGGACTGATTGAGTGGAAAAATAATTTATTTAATTTTAAGAATATAGTAATTGGAAATGATGACATAAATTCAACAATGAATGGTAATTATAAATACTTGGGTCATCAAGACAGCATTGTTGATTTATCAATAAAGATACCTATAGCAGACCTACCTAGCTTAAAAAATTATTACCCCTTACAACTAGGAGATAAAACCTTACACTGGCTCGATACCTCTCTCTTAAAAGGTAAAGTAAAAAATACAGTCATAAAATTAAAAGGTAAAATTCAAGACTTCCCTTTTGTAGATAAAAATAATGTCCCAGACTCTACTAAAGGTATTTTTTCAGTTAAGTCAATGGTAACTGACAGTTTTATTGAGTATGGGATAGGTTGGCCCGAGCTAAATGATTTTGATTTTAAAATTGATATTCAAAGTAATAACATTCTTTTTGAGAGTATTAAGGGTGATCTTTTAAATAATAATATAAAAAAAATGATTGCTCGTATAACGCCATCAAACATTAAAGAGCCCACTATGGATATCAAATTAGTTTTAGATAGCCCTGTACCTAATATCATTAATGCAATAAACAAGAGTCCAATCAAAAAAGTTATGAAGGGTGTTTTTGATGAACTAGATGGTGAAGGAGATGGGGAACTTTCTGTCAACCTTAGAATACCTCTCAAAGATGAAGATAATATTTTATTTAATGGGATATATGAATTCCAAAATAGTTCTATAATTAACAACGCCTTGGGCATGCCAAAGATTAGCAATATTTTGGGTAAAATAGAGTTTAATCAAGATGATATAAAAATTAATCAGGCGATAGCAAACTTGTCCGGAAGTCCAATATCAATTAGTTTAAAAAACATAAAAAATATAACGCAAATTAATATTGACGGAATCATTAACTCGAAATTTATTAATTTGGCTATAGGGGAAGATTGGGGAAAGAATGTTGTTGGCGAAACCCCTTGGAGTGGAGTGCTAGAAATAACAGATAAAGCAACTGACATTAAAATTAAAAGCGACTTAAAAGGGCTTGGGTTAAATTTCCCCTCTCCTTTTGGTAAACAAGAAGATGAAGTAAGAACTGTGTTATTCACATCAAAATCAATCAATGAAAATACAGAATTGGTTGAAGCTGAAATCAGTACATATGGAACTTTAAAATTAATAAAAGAAAGAAACAATGAGGGAATAATGGATATTAAGAATGGACTAATAAGTATCAACTCCCTGCAAAAAGAAATGCCCAAAGAAGGGGTAATGCTTTCTGCTGAATTATCCAAAGTTAATTTAGAAAGTATTAATTCTTTACTTAAAAGCTTTAACTCAGAACCTTTTATCACTAATGCAGATATAAATATTCAAGAATTTAATATCTATGGTTACAAACTTTCGAATGCAAATATCAAGTATGTGCCAACTAATGGAAATATAAGTATTCAAATTTTATCTAATGATGTATCAGGTAATATTTTGTTAAATCACAAAGAAAATTTATTGAAAGCTGGTTTTGAAAAATTACACCTTAAAAAAAATAATAGCCTTACTGATGAAGAAGATAAATTTATCTTTTCTAACCCCCCTAAGATAAAAATTAAAATAAATTCTTTAGCGCTAAATGATAAAGTTTACGGTGGCTTAAGTTTAGATGCCTATAAAGAAAATAAAGTATGGAATATTGAAAAATTTAAAATAAGTAATCCAGAACACGTACTTAATGGGTCAGGTCTTTGGGACGATGAGGGATTAATTCCAAATACATCTATTAACTTTAGTTGGAATATAAACAATATCGAAAAAACCTTTAATCAACTATCCTACCCTGAGTTAATTAAGGATGGTAAAGCAAGTGTTATTGGTATGTTGAGTTGGCCAAAAAGTCCTTTCGATTTTGATAAGTCAGTTTTAAAAGGTAACTTTTCATTAACAGCAACAGATGGAGTAGTTCAAGAAGCCAAACCGGGAGTTGCTCGACTCTTTGGGCTATTAACGCTTCAAAATTTACCAAGGCGTTTATCATTAGATTTTAGTGATATTTTTAGTAAAGGTTTTATTTTTGATAGAATTAATGCGGGAGTGATAGTAAATAATGGAATTCTAAAATCAAATAGATTTACAATGGAAGGCCCTGCAGCAGAAGTATCAATTAAAGGTGAAACAAATATTATAGAAGAAACTCAAAATATTCATGTTGTCGTAAATCCAAGAATTAGCGATAGCCTCTCTCTGTTATCTTTAGCAGGTGGACCCCTTGCAGGTGCGGCTGCATTTATTGCTCAAAAAATTCTAAAAGACCCATTAAACAAAATTTTGTCTGACGAATATCAGATAATTGGAACATGGGATGAGCCAGAAGAGATCAGTACTCCTACTGCAGAAAGATTTGGTAAAATGATTGATGAAGAAATCTTGAAACCATCTTCAGAATTTCTAAATATAAAATAAATGTCTAATTTTCAATTATCAAATAAATTTATTCTTGATCCAGCGGGCATTAACCATGAGAACTTATCAGGAATAATGAATAAAATTAAAAGTAAGAATATTGATTATGCAGACCTATACTTTCAGTATTCTAAAAATGAGTTTTGGTCCCTAGAGGATGGCGAAGTTAAAAATGGAAGCTACTCAATTGATCAAGGAGTTGGAATTAGAAGTATTAGTGATGAAAAAACTGCATTTACTTATTCAGATGATATCTCATTAAATGTTCTCAATGACTCACTAAAAATTATAAATTCCATCGAAAAACAAGGGCAATCTATATCAACACCAGGCCCCAAAAGAACCACAAAAAAAATAATTTATACAAATGATGACCCGATAGCTGAGCTCGATAGCCAAAAGAAAATTGATTTACTTGAAAAAATTGAATCAATTGCAAAATTAATTGATAAGCGAGTTATAAAAGTTTCTGCTTCACTTGCAGTTCAATACGAAGTTATCTTAATTAAAAATTATTATGGGCAATTAATTGAAGATATTAGACCTTTAGTAAGACTATCAATAAGTGTCATATCTGAACTAAATGGAAAAAGAGAGCAAGGATCAGCGGGAGGTGGTGGTCGATATCTGCTCAATTATTTTACAGATGAAATGCTTGAGGATTATGCAAAAAAAGCTGTTAGCCAGTCCTTGGTTAATTTAGATGCGCAAGCTGCTCCTGCTGGCTCAATGACTGTTGTTCTTGGCTCTGGCTGGCCTGGAATTCTTCTACATGAAGCGATTGGACATGGGTTGGAAGGTGATTTTAATAGAAAAGGAACGTCTGCTTTTAGCAATATGATGGGCAAACAAGTTGCCAAGAAAGGTATAACAGTTGTTGATGACGGAACAATTAAGCATAGGCGTGGTTCTCTAAATATAGATGACGAAGGTAATACAACACAAAAAACAGTTTTAATTGAAGATGGGATATTAGTGGGTTATTTACAAGATACCCTTAATGCTAGATTAATGAATATGCCCTTAACCGGAAACGGTCGAAGAGAATCATATGCGCATTCACCAATGCCAAGAATGACAAATACGTATATGCCAAATGGAAAATATGATCCTAAAGAAATCATTCAATCAGTTGATAATGGTCTCTATGCAGAAAATTTTGGAGGTGGGCAAGTTGATATTACAAGTGGGAAATTTGTTTTTTCTGCCTCTGAGGCGTGGATGATTAAAGATGGTAAGTTAGATTACCCCGTTAAAGGCGCAACCATCATTGGTAATGGTCCCGATATTCTTAAAGAGGTTAGCATGGTGGGTAATGATATGAGTTTAGACTCAGGTGTTGGCACCTGCGGCAAAGAGGGCCAAAGTGTTCCTGTAGGCGTTGGGCAGCCAACTCTGAAGATTGACAATATAATTGTTGGCGGGACCGGTTAAAAAACTTAGCTAAGGAAAGGTAATTTTATTTTACTTAATTCTATTTTTATAATCTAAGGTTCTGGTATCAATCTCAATCTTGTCCCCATTCTCGCAAAATAGCGGAACCATTAATTCAAAACCAGTGCTGATATTTGCAGGCTTCATAACTTTTCCAGAAGTAGTATCACCTTTAACAGCAGGTTCTGTATATGTAATCTGCCTAATTACAGAATTTGGTAATTCAACTGAAATCGGCCTCTCATCATAAAAAACTACCTCACAAATCATCCCATCTTCCAAAAACTTCAGTGCACCTTCCATACTATCGATATCAACTTCATATTGGTTAAATTCAGAGTCCATAAAAATATAATTCGGATCTGAGAAGTAAGAATAAGAAACTTCTTTTTTGTCCAAAATAACCACATCAAATTTATCCGTTGCTTGAAATATGGTTTCAGTTGAATTATTTGTAAGCAAGTTCTTCATTTTCATCTTAACTATTGCTGCATTTTGTCTTCTACCCGATTTAGATACGTTATATTCTGCCTTGTGAACCACCATTGGTACTCCATCAACCATTATTACGTTACCTACCCTAACTTCTTGAGCTGTTTTCATAAAAACCTTAAGATTGCTAAAAAAATCAGTGAATTATACTTCATATTGTTCGTACTAAGATTACAATATTAAATATGCTCCCAAAATCAACTGATACGATTATTTGCATGACCGACAGTCAAGTCCAGGATATTAAATCATTATTCAAAGAAAAGATTGAGAAAAAATCAATAAAAATACCACCTATTCATTCAATTCATAGATGGCTAATAAAAGAATATGAAGAATTTTGTATGGTTTCAGAAAGTAATGAAAACTTTAGTGTTTTAAATGGCATCGAAGAGAAAATATTATGGGAAAAGATAATTCAGAAAGATCTAAAAGAACAAAAATTTCAAAAAAAACAAATTGAAAGTATTACAGAAAAAGTAATTAGTGCCGATAAAATTATTAGAGAACATAAGATTAAAAATAGTGAGTTAAAAGATTATGAGTTCAGTGATGAGGAAAAGAAATTTAATAAGTGGCTAAATCAATTTAAAAGTCACTGCAAGCAGAAGAGCCTGATTAGTAAATTAAGCTTCATAGAATTTTTTATTGAAAAACAAATAAAACATAATATTATTAAAAACGAAGAGTTATTACTTGTTGGATTTGATAATCGAAATCCGCTTTATGAGAACCTTATTAATGTTCTTAATAAAACAAATAGTTTAAGAGACTTTGAATACAAAGAAGAAGAAATAAAACGATCACAAAAAATAGAATGTGAAGATGTTGAAGATGAAATTAAGGAAATTATTATATGGATCAAACAAAATCTCAAAAAAAGATTACTGATAATAAGCCCAGGATTAAGTAAATATCAAATAAAGTTACAAAACGAATTAGATAGACAGATACAACCTGATATTTATAACGAATATAATAAAAAGAATATATATAATTCAAACCTTCAGCGACCTTTATCAAAGGAGCCGATAATAACTGCGGCAATAAACCTTCTAAAACTAAATAATTCACACCAAACGAATTCAAAGAATTTTTTTGAATCACTAATGTTCAATAATTGGATTGATGCGGATGGATATAGTGATAGAGAGCAACTTGCTAATTATATAAACGATAAAAAAATTCCTAAAATAACAATTAATCAAATAATTAAATTAATTAAAAATGACGTAAAAGTAAAACATTTAAATCTGAATTCTTTAGAAAGTACTTTGATTCTGATAAGGAAAAATCAAATATTATGGGGGAAAAAGAAGACACTTGCTGAGTGGGTTTCTCTTACTGAGCAGTACTGGAAAGAAATTAAACTTTTTGAAATAAATAACTTATTATCATTTGAAAACAATAATATATATGATTTAATTAAATCATTAAATCAAGTTAGTAACAATCAAATCATTGAGGAATTAAGTACATTTGAAGAGTATTTAGAAATACTTTTTACTCAATTAGAAGGCTGGCCTGCCCCTACCGAAAAATATAATTCTTATATCGATATTAACGGTTTTGAAGAAAATCAAATAAGAAAATATGATGCCATTTGGCTAATGAATATGAATACTAACTACTATCCAGGGAAAAGAAACTTTAATCCATTCATTCCAAAAAAATTACAAAAAAAATATCATATATTTGATGAAGTTTACACAAAAAAAATAGATACCATACGCTTGAAAAGATTAAAAAACTTGAGTACTGATATTACAATTTCATATTCAACGAAAGACGGGGAAACAACATTATTTCCAACGAGTGGATATTTTGATGGATTAGAACCCAAAAAATCTTCTTCTAAAAAAAATGAAATAAAAAGTGATGATTGCGAAGAAATTGAAGATCATATAGCGCCTGAAATTTTAGGCTCTGAGATTTCTGTTTCAGGTGGCTTTAGATCTTTAGAAAACTATAATGTTTGTCCTGCATGGGCTTTTTATGAAAATAGACTCCACGCCAGTTCTTTTTATGAGGACATACAAGATGAGATCTCTAAGATGGATAGAGGTAACCTTATTCATAAGCTTTTAGAAAGATTTTGGAAGGAATATAAAAATTCTACTAATTTAGCTAAAATGACCGAGAAGGTCCTCCAGCAAAATATAGATACCCTAATTAATCAAGTTATGTTGACTTTTAAAGGAACCAAGCCTTATTTAACTCCCCGTCAAATTCAGCTTGAAAGTAATTACTTTAAAAATATAGCCTATCAATGGCTTTCTTTCGAAAAAATAAATAGGCCTTCGTTTAAAGTGATTGAGTCTGAGGAAAAATATAAAATTAATATTGATCGAATTACTTTTAATGTAAAGATTGATCGAATTGACGAGTACGAAGATGGATCAAGACTTCTTATTGACTATAAAACAGGAAACGAAGAGTCTATTTCTAAGTGGACAAGACTCCCAATATCATCATTACAAATGCCTATTTATATAACTTTTACAGGTATCAATAATATCAGTGCAGCAGGAATTGGCTACATTTATAATAGAAACGTTAAGCTAGTAGGGCTATCAATGTATGGTCAAGATCCAATAGATGCAGAATTAAAAGACTGTTCTTTATCAAAAAAAGATGAGGAACAATGGCCGAACCTAATTAATTCATGGCATAAAGAAATTCATAAGCTTGCATCAGGTTATTTAAGTGGAGATGTAAGAGTCACTTTTAAAAAAGAGAATGATCTTAAGTATTGTGCTGTAAAGCCACTCCTAAGATTAGCTGAAAGACGATTTCAACTGGAAAAGTCAGATGAGTAAATCAATAGGACAACAGCCAATAGACCAAAAAACGCGTCAAGAGGTAGTTAATCCAAAATCTTCCTTTCTAGTTCAGGCGCCTGCTGGATCTGGAAAAACAACGACCTTAGCCAGAAGAATACTTCAGCTTTTAACTGTCGTGGAGGACCCTAAAGAGATTATTGCGATTAGTTTTACTAACAAAGCAGCAGCAGAAATGCATGTGAAGGTTATGAAGCAATATGATGCACCGGAAAATAGAGAAGTAGTGAAAAAGATTAAAGCAAGAGCGAAAGAGTGTAAATGGGATGAAAGTTTTATGGATTTATTAGAAATAATGACAATTGATAGCCTTGCTTCAAAAATTACTCGTCAAGCCCCTCTTCTTAGTAAATCCTTATTTATGAATATCACTCAAGATCCTCATGAAATATATGAGGCGGTAGTAAATGAAACAATGCAGGATAATGAGCAGCTAGCAGATTTATTTCCATTTTTGAATTATGACTACCAGAAGATAAAAAAACAATTAATTGCTGAGCTTGAAATAAGAGATCAATGGAAAGATGATATATATTTTTACATAGATAATCCCACGAAAATTGAAGATAGAACAAAAATATATTACGCAAAAGAAATAAAAGACTGGGTTGTAAAGCTCAGAGATTTTTTCAAAAAAGACCAAATAAAAGATATCAAAAGCATTCAATCTTACCTAAACCCCAATTTTTCTAAGCAAGAAAACAGCATTGATTTTTGGCTTATATTTAGAGATTTAGTCATGACCAAGGATGGTAAGGTAAGAAAAAGATTTGGTCCAAACGAGGGATTTATAAAAAATAAAGAAGGTATATTTTATAAAGAAAAATTATTAAAAATATTAAATTATCCTAATATAAACAATATTTTAGAAGATTTAAATAATGTGATATATGAAAAAAATATAACTGATATCTTGCCCAAAAAAGTACTCAATTTTGCAATCCTTCTTTCAGAACTTGAACGAAACCTTCAAAAGCAATTTTTACTCAGAGGTGAATTAGATTATACCCAAGTAGTCGAAAATGCCATTGTTACCCTAAATGAGACTGACGTTGCTTATCTGTTTGATGATAATGTTTCTCATATTTTAATTGATGAATTTCAAGACATAAATAAATTGCAAGAAAAATTTCTTAAAATCCTTACTGATAATTTTTCAGGTAATCCAAGTAAATCTTTTTTTGCCGTCGGAGATCCTATGCAATCTATTTATCGTTTCAGAAAAGCAGACGTAGAAATTTTTAATACCTTACAAGAAACCGAAAAGTTCGGAGACATCAGAATTAAAGCACGTAAGTTAGAAGTAAATTTTCGTTCAAATAAAAAGATTCTCAAATGGTTGAATGATATTTATAAACATGCATTTGGTGAGAATAATGATATGAATAAAGGCTTAATAAGCTACCATTCGTCTTGTGAAAGTCCTCTCACAGATTTAATAAAAGGGGATGGCGTTAAATTTCACATACTTAAAAATAAAAAGAAACATATTTACACTGAGCAACAAAAAGAAGCTGATTATATCTTTCAACTAATACGGAAGATAAGGGAGACAAAAAAAGATCCTAAAATTGTTGTCTTAGCCCGTAACCGATCCCATCTAAGAGCTCTGTTAACTATTATGAGAAGGGCTAATTTTCCAATCGAGGCTACTGAAATTGATTCCATTGAATACAATCAATCATTCCAGGATATTCTTTGTCTAACCAAGGCACTTTACAACCTTAATGATAGGGTTAGCTGGATAGGCATCTTAAGGGCGCCTTGGTGTGGCCTTAAACTTGAGGATTTAACTTGTTTGTTTGAAGCTAATGAAAGCAAAACTCCCTGGAGCATAATTAATACTCCATCAATAGTAAAACACTTAACCAGTGATGGTCAAAAAAGACTCGCTTTTTTAAAAAAGGTTATAAGTAAGAGTATACAATTTCGAGGTAGAGTTGCTCATCGCTTTTTTATTGAATCAATATGGAGGCAACTATTAGGTCAAAAAATAATTGTAGATACTGATGATATTGCACGTATTGATAAGTTTTTCGATCTGGTTGATCAATCAAGCTCACCGCTGTCTATTGATTTTGAGAGATTAGAAAGGTTGATTGAAGACTTAAAAACTAATAACAAATCTACAGACCCTAACCCAGTCCGATTTTTTACTATTCATAAGGCAAAAGGTGATCAATTTGAATGCGTAATCATCCCTGGTCTTGGTCGAATTCCAAAAGCAGATGATCACTCATTACTCGCTAAAGATAAATATAAAGATATTGATATTTTATCTCTTAACAATAATAGAGATGATGAACTTAACCTTTATGATTACCACCGAAGTAAGGAATTGATAAGACGGAATAATGAAAATATTAGATTACTGTATGTAGCCATTACAAGAGCAGAAGAAGATTGCCATTTGATTGGGTCAGTTACAGAAAATTCAAAGGGCGAAATAAGCCCACCTAAGAATAGTTTTCTTAATATTTTATGGCCACAAGACATAACAGTAGAATATGAAGAAGTCTTAGATGATGAAGAATTCGTACCTAAGTTGAGGCGACTTAAAAGTAAAGATTTTGATCGTGAACTTGAGACAAATACCCAAATTTCAAAAATAAAAGACATAGAAAAAAAGAAAATATCTAAGGATAATATTTATACTTTTACAGGGAGTTTAATTCATAATTATTATGAATTAATTATTAAAAAACAATTAGATATAGATTATTTATTAAGTAAAAAATTAAGTTATATTTATGATATTTTTGTTAAGAAAAAATTTTCAAAGCCTGAAATAAATTCTGCTATGCAGGTAGTAGAAGATTCTTTACTGTCATTACAAAATAGTAAAAATGGCCAATGGATTTATCGACTACACAAAAATGAAGGAATGGAGGTTAATTACCTACATAGAATTAATGATGAAATTAAAACACTTATACCTGATCGAACTTTTATTGAAGATGGCACTAGGTGGATTATTGATTATAAAACTGTATTTGGTGATGAATTAGATTTAGAGATGGAAGCAAAAACTCATTCTGAACAACTAAATTTATATGAATCTCTATTTGAAGATGAATGCTCGATTCAAAAAGCTATTTACTTTGTTAAGCAAGGTAAATTAGTCTTAATTTAAACTACATCACTTAGTAATTTTTTTATATACGCTGATCTCTTATTTAAATCATCGATAGCAACCATTACCTTGATCTTATCTGGGCCATTCATTTTGAATGCTTTATCAGATTGAATAAGATCGATTAATTTAACTGCATCAATATTGGCATCTTTTTTAAAAGTAACTTCAACAGATGAAGAACTCGCATCTATCTTGATTACGTCATAGTTTTCAATATCGACCCTTAATTGGTGTGTAATAATTAAATTTTTAGTTTGTTCAGGCATAATCCCAAAACGATCAATTAACTCTTCTTTTAATTCATTTAAGCTCTCAGTACTTTTGCAGTCTGATAAGCGCTTATAAACAATAAGTCGTTCATTTATATTGCGACAATAACTCTCGGGGAGAATTGTTGGGGCATGTAAATTAATTTCTTTATGCTTAGTCAATGGTGCGTTGATGTCTAATTTTTTACCTAACTTAATTTCTTTGATGGTCTGATTTAGCATATCAATATACAAATTAAATCCAATTTCATGAATCTGGCCACTTTGACTGTCTCCAAGTAAATCCCCTGCCCCTCTAATCTCTAAATCATGAATAGCCAAATAGTATCCAGCGCCTAAATCTTCTAATAATTGAATTGCATCTAATCTTTTTTTAGCTTGAGATGATATTTTTTTGTCTTGATCTAAAAGGAGATAAGCGTAAGCCTGGTGGTGAGATCGGCCCACTCGTCCTCTAAGTTGATGTAACTGTCCTAAGCCAAATTTATCTGCACGATTCATAATGATTGTATTAGCTGTGGGTATATCAATACCATTCTCAATAATGGTGGTACATAACAAAATATTGATTCTTTGCTGATTAAAGTCTTGCATTACATGTTCCAACTCTTTTTCTCTCAATTGCCCATGAGCAATGCCTATTTTAGCCTCAGGGATCAACTTTAAAAGCCTTTCATACATAGATTGGATTGTATTGACCTCGTTATGAAGGAAATAGACTTGGCCACCCCTGTTAAACTCTCGAAGAACAGCTTCACGGATAGTTCCAGTACTAAATTCGTACACAAATGTTTTTATAGACAATCGCTTTTGTGGCGGAGTAGCTATAATTGAAAACTCTCTTAAGCCCTCCATTGCCATTGATAAAGTTCTCGGTATTGGAGTAGCAGTTAATGTTAAAACATCAACATTTGCTCTAAATGCCTTGAGATTTTCTTTTTGTCTTACTCCAAAACGATGCTCTTCATCAATTATCACAAGCCCAAGCTCTTTAAACTCAATATCAGGTTGCAAGAGCCTGTGAGTGCCAATGATAATGTCGACCTTACCTTCTTTTAATTTTACCAATGATTCATTTTGTTGTTTTTTAGTTTTAAATCTTGATATTTCTTCAATTTTTATTGGCCATTTTGCAAATCTATCAAGGAAGGTATTAAAATGTTGCTCAGCTAAAAGTGTTGTTGGCACCAAAACTACCACTTGCTTCGAATTCATTGCTGATATAAAAGCAGCTCTCAGTGCAACCTCAGTTTTACCAAATCCAACATCACCACAAACTAATCTATCCATAGGTCTTGGGGCTTCCATGTCTTTTATTACACTCTCAATAGCATCAAGTTGGTCTGGTGTCTCCTCAAAAGGAAACTCCTCAATGAAGGATTCATAATCATTTAAAACAATGGTTTGACTAGTTCCTTTCTGTAAAGAACGTTTTGCATAAAGACTTAAAAGTTCGGCTGCAGTATCATGAATTTGTAAAAGAGCTTTTTTCTTGGCCTTATCCCAACTAGTATTCCCAAGACTGTTCAATGGGGCTGATTCAATTGGGCCACCTGAATACCTTGATATTAAATGAAGTTGTGAAATCGGAACATATAATTTAGTGTCGCCTTTGTAATGAAGTAATAAAAATTCTGTTTGATTATCGTCAAAATCTAAATTAGTCAGCCCTTGATATCGACCAACACCATATTGCTCATGCACAACTGGGTCTCCAATATTAAGCTCAGTTAAATCTTTGACAATACCGTCCGAATTAAAATCTTTATTTTTATTCTTTCGAGTCGGTTGCTTTATAAAATTTGGAAAAATTTCATTTTCAGTAATAATACAAATGTCTTTAGATATAAATCCATCATGAAGTGGGCTGGTAATAAGGTTTAACTTGTCATTAGAATCAGTAAATTTTTGCCAGTCGTCCACCACAGAAAATTCAATCTTACTTTGACTCAGAAGATCACCCAGTGCCTCCCTTCTTCCCAAGCCCTCTGCACATATCAGCACTTTATGTTTATTACTTGAAGTGAATAATTGAAGTTTATTCAATGGGTGTTTATTTCCTCTATCAATACTAACGTCAGGAAAAAAGCTATTGAATTTTCTTTTCTTAACTTTTAGCTTTTGAAATTTATCTACTTTTTTAAAAAATATATCGGAAGGAATTAAGAAATCATTAGGTTTAAGGATGGGCCTATCTAAATCGTAAGCGTATAAGCTGAATCTTTTTTCAGCTTCTGCCCAGTAATTCTGAGATGCAGAAGCTAAAGAGTCAACTATAAATATAGGGTCATTTAAGTCTAAATAATCGAATATTGTATCTGTAGATTCAAAAAATAAAGGTAAGTACCACTCCATTCCTGCAAAAGGGACTCCCTTACTTATACTTTTATAAATTTTAGATTTAGATGGGTCGCCATCAAACATTTCTCTATGATTTTGTCGAAATACTTTAATACCTAACTCATCAATTGGGCATTCTCTGGCAGGTAATAGCTTTATTTCATTTGTTGGGTACAAACTTCTTTGAGTGTCTGGATCAAATGTCCTTATAGAATCAATTTGTGTATCAAAAAAGTCTATCCTGTATGGAACCATAGAACCCATTGGAAATAAATCAATCAAACCACCACGAGTTGCATACTCTCCTGGTTGAATTACTTTATCCACCATTAAATAGCCATTATTAATCAGTCTATCTTTAAAGCTTTCGATATCAACATTTTCATCTTTTTTATATTGAAAACTATACTTTTCAATATAATCTCTTGGGGGCATGAAATGAAGTGCCGTAGTAATTGGTATTAAATTAATATCAAATTCTTTTTTAGTCATTTGATATAAAGTCAATAATCTTTCTGATGTTAAGTCTGGGTGAGGTGATATTTGATCGTAGGGTAATGTTTCCCAGTCTGGAAGAAGATTGACCTTTAGCTTAGGAAAAAACCATGCAATTTCTTCTTTTATGCGAATAGCATCAAACACTGAACAGGTTATAATATTCAATGATTTTTTATCTTCTTGTAAAAAATCCTCAAAATACTTACCAATTGAGAGACTTAGAGATGAATTCGCTTCAAAAAAAAGATTTTTAGGTGATTTATTATTTACTAATGTTGTAGGCATGCATTACTATCTTTATTAGAGTCGCAACATTATAAACAATTATTAATGACATAACGGATATATGACATGAATGATAAAGAAATAGTTGCACAAGCTGCATTAAAGTTTGTAAAAAATAATACAATAATTGGGCTTGGAACGGGTTCAACAGCGAATTATTTTATTGATGGGTTAGCCCAAAAAATAAAAAATGAGAACCTGGACATAAAAGTTGTAGCTAGCTCAACAACAAGTCAAATTAAAGCAATTGAAGCAGGTTTAGCTTATATTTCCTTAGACCAAATTGAAATGATAGATTTATATGTTGATGGTGCAGACGAAGTAGCTGGTTTAGATAAATACCCATCAATAAAATTTGCTCTTAAAGGTCGAGGTTACGATTTAATTAGAGAAAAATTATTAGCCTATACAAGTGATCGGTTCATCATCATTGGTGATCAGTCTAAGATAGTTAAAAATATTGGTGATAATTTTCCTATACCAATTGAGATTTCACCAATCGCATGGAGAATAACAAAAAGGCTTATTGAAAATAAGCTTCTAGATTCTTTAGTGGGTTGTGATTTAAGAAAAAATACTGCTGGTGATGGTTTTGCTATAACTTCCTATGGAAATTTAGTCCTCGATTGCAAAATTAAAAGTATTGAAGACATTAGTTATGAGATAGCCGATGAAATATCAAACACTCCTGGTGTTTTCGAGCATGGAATTTTTGGGGGAGATAGGTCTGATGAGGAACTCGTATATGCAGTACTCATTGCTAACAAGGGTAAGGTTGAAGTCTATGGTCCTGGAGTTTATATAGACGAAGAGGAAGCGGCCATTTTTGATAGCTTTACTTAGTCAGAAGTTAGTTTACTACTTCCCCCCATATAAGAAACTAAAGCTTTTGGAATTTTAATGTCGCCATTTTCTTGTTGGTAATTTTCTAAGATAGCCACTAAAGTCCTACCAACTGCTAATCCTGACCCGTTCAATGTATGTAAAAATTTATTCTTACCGTCAGAATCTTTGTATCTTGCTTTTAATCTTCTTGCTTGAAAGTCTTCACAATTAGATATAGAAGATATTTCTCTATAGGTATTCTGTGATGGAAGCCAAACTTCAAGATCAAATGTCTTAGCAGCTCCAAATCCCATATCACCCTTACATAAAGAAACTACTCTGTATGGCAATTCTAACTTTTGGAGAATATTTTCAGCGTGGACCACCATTTCATCTAGTACCTTATAGCTTGAATCAGGATGACTAATTTGCACCATCTCAACTTTATCAAACTGATGCTGACGAATCATGCCTCTTGTATCTTTTCCATAAGAGCCAGCCTCAGATCTAAAGCAAGGTGTATGCGCTGTGAACTTTAATGGCAAGTCATTTTCATTAACTATAGTATCTCTTACAAAATTTGTTAAAGGGACCTCGCCTGTTGGAATAAGATAAAGAGAGTCTTCATCCCCCTTGCTTGTTTTAAATAAATCTTCAGAGAACTTAGGGAGCTGACCAGTACCAATTAATGATTCTTCATTTACTAAGTATGGCGTATAGCACTCTTCATAGCCATGCTCTTGAGTTTGAACATCTAACATCATCTGTCCAATAGCTCTATGAAGCTTTGCCATACCTCCTTTCATGGAGACAAATCTTGCTCCTGATAACTTACTTCCTAATTCAAAATCTAAACCATGAATTAATCCTACATCTACATGATCTTTAATTTCAAAAGTAAAATTTTGGGGCTTACCAAATTCTTTTACAACTAAATTGTCTTTTTCTGAAACCCCTTTTGGAACTGAATCATGAGGTATATTAGGAATATTAAGTAAGAATTGATTTAGTGATATTTGAATTATAGATAATTGATTTTCCAATTCCTTTAATGTTTCAGCAATAATATTTACTTGCTCCATCAAATCAGAAGCATCATTACCCTTCCCTTTTTCAATACCAATATTTTTAGAAAATTGATTTCGTTGTCCTTGAAGTTCTTGAGTTTTAACTTGTATAACTTTTCTATCTTTTTCCAAGGATTCATATTTTTTAATATCAAAATCAAATCCTCTCTCTTTAAGTAAGCTTGCGATCGCTTTGCTATCTTCTCGCAATAAATTTATATCAATCATTTTTTTTCCTGATTATTTTTATATGAGTCATCTAATGATTTTAAATAGTCTAATTTTTCTTTTATCTTAATCTCTAAGCCACGACTTGTTGGATTATAAAATTTTATTGGATTCATTTCATCAGGAAAATATTTTACACCAGCGGCATATGCATTTGGTTCATTGTGTGCATAACGATAGTTTTTTCCATAATCTAAATTTTCCATTAATTTAGTTGGTGCGTTTCTTAAATGAAGAGGAACATCAAACTGTTGATGCTCTTTAATAAATGCCTTACTCTCATTATAAGCCATATATGATGCATTACTTTTAGGTGCCAAGGAAAGGTATAAGATAGCATTTACTAAAGCCAACTCACCCTCAGGATAGCCTAATCTTTCAAAAATTTGGTAAGCCTCTAAAGCTATTGTCTGAGCTTTTGGATCTGCTAACCCAATATCTTCAATTGAGATTCTTATTATTCTTCTTGCCAGATAAAGAGGGTCTGCCCCTCCGTCTATCATTCTTAGTAACCAATAAACTGAAGCATCTGGATTGGAGCCTCTAACAGATTTATGCATGGCTGATATCTGATCGTAAAACTGCTCACCACTCTTATCAAACCTTCTGACTTTATCGGATATTATTTTATTAACTAATTCTTTATTGATAACGCCATCCACTTGTGGCTTTAGTGAATTAATAAGCATCTCAAGTAAATTTATTAATCGTCTTGCATCGCCATTGGCGTATGTAAGTATCATCTCTTTAGCTAAAACATCTAACGATACTTTCTCATATGTATCGATTACCTTGTTAACAATAGTTGTTAGCGAGTCTGCTGAAAGAGTTTTTAAAACATATGTTTGACACCTGCTTAATAAAGCAGAATTAACTTCAAATGAAGGGTTTTCCGTAGTTGCTCCAATAAAAATTATTAGCCCTGATTCAATATGTGGCAAGAAAGCATCTTGTTGACTTTTATTAAAGCGATGGACTTCATCTACAAAAAGTATAGTTTTCTTATTGTGTTGCTCAGCAACAAATTCAGCTTTCTCAACCGACTCTCTTATTTCTTTAACCCCAGATAAAACTGCTGAAAGAGCAATAAATTGAGCATCAACATTATTTGCTATCACTCTAGCAATTGTTGTTTTCCCAACTCCTGGTGGTCCCCATAGAATTATTGAAGGTAAATTTCCTGAATCAATAGCTACTTTAAGTGACTGGCCTTTACCTAAGATATGATCTTGACCTACAATATCAGCAATTTCTTTTGGTCTTAAAATTTCAGCTAAAGGGATTGATGATTGAGTATCCATCTAGTTTCTTATGACATCGATATCTTCAGGTGTATTAAATAAAAATATAGCCTCGTTAATATTTGTATTGCGGCTAACTTTAATAAACTCGATTTCAGTTGTGTTATCAAAACCATCAATAATCTTCATACCTTTTAATTCTTTTTGAAAAAAGTTAATAAATACTTCTTTAAAATTAGCTTTTTCGGGCTCTTGAGGTACGGCTTTAAACCAATTAGTTCCTTTTGTATCTTGAATAATGCTAATCTCAAAAAGACTTTCTATATCACGATTTACCAACAACATTGCTGGACTTACCCCTCCTAACTTTTTTAATTGGCTAATGACAACTTGTTTTAAGTCTGGATCGTATAAATATAATAACTCGCCATCACTTATTAATTGGCTTTTTGAAGGCTCTAAGTAATCCCATTTAAATAAATTTGGTTTTTTAAAAAAAAATTGGCCTGAAACTTCCTGAAGAGTTGCCCCATTTTGATCTAAAACTTTTTGTTTAAAGCTGCCAGTGAGTGAATTCATTTCATTAAGTATATTTGATAACTCAGAATCTGAATTAGCCAATACGGGGAAACAAAATAATAAAATAATAAAAAATCTAATCATCATTATTTTTTGCTATTATTTCTCGATTTCCATTACTTTGCATAGGAGTTACCAAACCAGCCTTTTCCATATCCTCAATAATTCTTGCTGCACGGTTATATCCTATTCTTAAATTTCTTTGCACATAGGAAATTGAAGCTTTTTTCGTTCTAAGAACAATTTCAACTGCTTCATCATAAAGTGGATCTTTCTCACCTGACGGGCCTGATTCTCCTAAAATATTATTAGCGCTATCATTTGGATTAAGTATTTCATCTATATAGTTAGGTTCAGCTTTTGCTTTAAGAAAACTAACCACTTTATGTACCTCTTGATCAGAAACAAAAGCCCCATGAATTCTATTCGGATAACTTGTTCCAGGAGGCATATATAACATATCTCCTTTGCCAAGTAATGTTTCTGCCCCCATCTGATCTAAAATTGTTCTGGAGTCAATTTTACTTGAAACCTGGAATGCTATTCGAGTAGGAATATTTGCCTTTATCAAGCCAGTGATAACATCGACCGACGGTCTTTGAGTAGCTAAAACTAGATGTATCCCAGATGCTCTGGCTTTTTGTGCAAGCCTTGCAATTAACTCTTCAATCTTTTTCCCCATTGTCATCATTAAATCTGCTAGTTCATCAATCACAATAACAATTATTGGGAGTTCTTCTAATAATTCTGGATTTTCAGGATCAAGTGAAAATGGATTTGTTAACGGAGTGCCTTTTTCTTGGGAGTCTTTTATTTTTTGATTAAAACCAGTTAGATTCCTAACTCCAAATTCAGACATTAACTTATATCTTTTTTCCATTTCTGAAACACACCAATTCAAAGCATTACCAGCTTGCCTCATATCTGTAACCACAGGCGATAGCAAGTGAGGAATTCCCTCATATACTGATAGCTCTAACATTTTAGGATCAATTAAGATCATTTTAACTTTATCAGGGGTTGCCTTATATAAAAGACTTAGTACTAATGCATTAATTGCAACAGATTTACCAGATCCAGTGGTTCCTGCAATCAAAATATGAGGCATTCTTGCAATATCTGCAATCTCTGGTTTTCCAGAAATATCTTTACCAAGAGCAACCGACAATAAAGCCGATGTATCAGCAAAAGTCTTTGAGCTAACAATCTCAGAAAGGTAAACAATTTGTCTATCGGGATTAGGAATCTCTAAACCCATACAAGTTTTACCAGGAATAGTTTCAACAACCCTAACACTTACAACTGACAAAGCTCTAGCTAAATCTTTTGCCAAATTTATAACCTGACTACCCTTAACTCCTGCTGCTGGCTCAAATTCATATCGAGTAATTACTGGGCCGGGTTGAGCTGAGATAACTTTTGCCTCAATACCAAAGTCTAATAATTTTTTTTCTATCAATCTTGAAATGAACTCGATAGTTTCGGGTGATTGTAAAGATACTTGGCTTGATGGTTGATCCAACAAATTTAAAGGTGGTAATATTGAATCTGAATCGCCAAATAAATTCGTTTGTTTTTCTTTTTTTACCCGGGCGCTTTCTTTAGCAGGTGATTTTACATCTAATATCTTAACAGGTGCACGATCTTCAAGTTTTCTTCTCTCAGCCTCAATAAAAGAAGTTCTCTGTTTCTCAAATTTCTTACCTTCTTTACGATCTTGCCAATCAACAAATTTTTCTATAGTACTATTACATATATTGCATATAAAATTACCAATACTCTCTGAAATTGTAATCCAAGACCAACCGGTAAATAAACTAAATCCAATAGCAAAAGAGATTACTAAAAATACCAAGGTTCCAATATAACCCATAGCTCTCTCTAAAAACTCATAGATATTATTTCCTAAAAAACCCCCCTGCTCTGAGGGTAACTGCGCTGAGAAATTAATCGCATAGCCTGCCTCAAAAGTTGATGATGATAAAAGAAGAACAAGGAAGCCTAAATAATGAATAATTAATAAGTGTTTTATTTCATAATTCTCATTTTCAATTCTCGGATAAATTAGAAAAATACTATAAATACTTAAAAAAACAAGCCACCAAGCAGATAAGCCTACAAAATTTAAAAAGAAATCAGAAAAAAAAGCGCCACTTATTCCAGCTAAATTATTTATATTTTTACTAACATCTATACTGTGTGAAAAAGAAGGATCATTTCCTGAATAACTTATTAGTGCAAGAGTTATGTATAGGCCAATAAATAACAAGCTAAACCAAGAAGCCTCCCTAATAACTCTGCTTGCAAGATCTCTAGGGACTTTTTTAGATGCTACTAGATTCTTATTATTTTTTGATTTGTGTCGTGAAAACAATTAAAGATACTCAATGAAATATTTTAAATTATATCAGGCTAAATCTAAAATTGAACTCATAAAAAAAAATATTTTTTATCCTATTCTTTTTAATATTCGTATATTTATCAGTAATCGTATACAAACTAGAAAATACCACTAGGCTTTATTTGTAAAACACGAGATGTATAAAATAAAAGATTAGTAAAACAAATGAAAATGATTTAAACAATTGTCTGAATAAATCATTATTATTAATTGATTAGATACTCAGTGTAAACTAGAATTACGTTTTGAATTAGACTCTGGAAACTATAAATTATGTCAAAACATTCTCGCCTTATTATCCTTGGATCAGGACCTGCTGGATATTCTGCAGCAGTCTATGCTGCAAGGGCAAACCTTAAACCATTACTTATAACTGGTATAGCACAAGGAGGGCAGTTAATGACAACAACAGATGTTGATAACTGGCCAGCAGATGCTGATGGTGTGATGGGCCCTGACTTAATGAGTCGATTTGAAAAACATGCATTAAGATTTAATACAGAAATAGTATTTGATCATATTCATACATGCAAGCTCAAAGAAAAGATATTTACACTTATAGGTGATAATGAAGAATATACATGTGACGCCTTAATTATCTCAACCGGAGCTTCAGCTAAATATCTTGGCTTAAAAAGTGAAACAGAATTTCTTGGTAAAGGAGTTTCAGCTTGTGCTACTTGTGATGGTTTCTTTTATAAAAATCAAGAGGTGGCAGTTGTTGGCGGAGGCAGTACAGCCATTGAAGAGGCGTTATACTTAGCAAATATTGCAAGTAAAGTAACTCTAATACATAGACGTGATGAATTTAGGGCTGAAATGATAGAGATGAATAAAATTTATGAGAAGGTAAAAGAAGGTAAAGTTAAATTAGAGCTCTTTAATGAGCTTAGTGAAGTCCTTGGAGACAAGACAGGTGTGACTGGGATTAAAATTAAAAACATAAAATCTAATGAAACGAAAGAAATTAACTTACAAGGCGTGTTTATTGCTATTGGTCACAAACCAAATACAGATATTTTTGAAGGCCAATTAGAAATGGAAAATGGTTATATTATTACCAATTCTGGAAGAGAAGGAAATTTTACAGCAACGAGTATAAAAGGTATTTTCGCTGCTGGCGATGTTCAGGACCATATTTATAGACAAGCCGTTACAAGTGCAGGAACTGGATGTATGGCTGCCCTTGATGCTGAAAGATATCTTGCTAATCATGAAGGATGATGAGGAAAATCTTTTTCGAGAGGCAGTTAGAAATGTTAAACCTCTTAAAGTAAAATCGAAAATTATTGAGGCAGCAAGCAACAAGCCCAAACCAAAACCTATTGCTAAGAAAACTTTAGAAGATGAAAGAGAGGTATTAATTGAGTCTCTAAGTGATGCTTATATTTATGAAGATGGTGAGTTAGAAGCTGGTTTATTATTTTTAAGATCTGGGCATTCGCCAGATATTATCAAAAAATTAAAAAAAGGTTACTGGGTGGTTCAAGGATCAATCGATCTTCACGGAATGATTTCCCAAGAAGCAAAATCTTATATTGTAGATTATATTCAAGAATGTAAAAAAAGACATATTAGATGTATAAGAATAATTCATGGAAAAGGTATTGGATCTAAGAATAAAGAACCTGTGTTGAGAAATAAAGTTAAGAATTGGTTGGCGCAAAAAGATGAAGTTATCGCATACGCACAGGCTCCAAGGCATGATGGGGGTAGTGGAGCAGTTATAGTTTTATTAAAAGAATATAACTAAACCGTTTCAATTAAACAAATTGCTTGCGCAGCAACCCCTTCGGACCTTCCAATAAAACCTAACTTCTCTGTACTGGTTGCCTTAATGTTAACATTGCTCAAATCACACATACAGTCATCAGCAATATTAGCAATCATCTGCTTTATATATGATTGCATCTTTGGAGCTTCGCAAATAATTGTTGCATCGATATTTCCAATAATATAATTATTTGATTTTAAAGTCTCGACAACAGTTCTTAAAAGTTTACGAGAGTTGATATCTTTAAACGTCTTATCAGTATCTGGAAAATGTTGGCCAATATCACCGAGTCCTGCTGCACCTAATAATGCGTCTATGATTGCATGAATCAATACATCGGCATCTGAGTGTCCTTGTAAACCGTATTCATAGTCAATTTTTACTCCACCAATAATGAGCAGCCTCCCTAATACAAACTTATGGACATCGAATCCTTGCCCTACTTTATTCATTTAATTTTTCCTTCAATTATTGTGCTAAAAACCTGACTCATATTTATTAAATCCTCTGGGTAGGTAATCTTAAAGTTGTTAATCAAACCCTTATAAACCATTGGCTTTAAACCTAGCGCTTCGATTGCTTCTGCTTCATCCGTAGGCACTCCAGGAAAATTACTAAGCGCTTCAATTAGTATTTTATATTTAAACATTTGTGGAGTTTGCGCCAACCAAAAAGTGTCACGATCTTCAGTTTTGATAATTTTATTTGATTGATCAACTCTTTTTATTGTATCTACCGATGGTAAAGCTACAATACCGCCCACACTATCCCCTCCTACCTCCTTGATAAAAGAATTTATAAAAGACTCGGTAATACCGACCCTTGCTGCATCATGAACAAGAACCCAATCATCATCTAATGTTGAACTTTCTATTGAATTCAGTGTGTTTAATACAGTCTCTGATCGAGTACTGCCACCAGAATAATAAATTTTAGTTTTTTGGGAAAAAGTGTAATTTGAATTCTCGACGTTATTTCTTTCATCCAAGTTAAAACCAATGGAAATCGAATCAATAATTGTTACATTTGAAAAAATAAAATCAATCCATTCGATTAATGTTTTTCCATGAAAAGATGAAAATTGTTTAGGAATTTCCTGGCCCATCCTTGAGCCAGATCCTGCTGCAGGAATAATTACATGAATCTTTGACATACCAAATTTTAGCATGCCGAAGAATAAAGTTAATTACTTATCACTTGAAACTGAATTTATTTTATGGATAGTAATATCGGCACCATTAAATTCTTCTTCTTGAGTAAGTCGAATACCCATTGTACTTTTGACAATTGAGTAAATTATATAGCCCCCAATAAAAGCAACCGAAATACCTACGATAGTTCCAACTAGTTGTGAGTAAAAAGTTACTCCTCCAAGTCCACCAAGCGAAGTTAAGCCAAATATACCAGCAGCTATACCGCCCCATGCACCGCATATCCCATGCAAAGGCCATACACCCAGCACATCATCTATTTTCCACTTATTTTGCGTAAGTGAAAATGTCCAAACAAACAAAGCTCCTGCTATTGCTCCAGTTGCAAGAGCGCCTAGCGGATGAAAAAGATTTGATCCAGCGCATACGGCAACTAAACCTGCTAATGGGCCGTTATAAAGAAACCCTGGATCATTTTTACCGACCACTAAAGCTGCAAGAGTACCTCCTACCATTGCCATAAGAGAGTTAACTGCAACCAAGCCAGTTATACCATCAAGTGTTTGCGCTGACATCACATTAAAACCAAACCACCCTACCGTCAGTATCCATGAGCCAAGAGCAAGAAAAGGTATGCTAGAAGGTGGAAATGCATTGCATTTCCCATCTTTTGAATATCTTCCATGCCGAGCACCTAATAAAATTACAGCGGCCAAAGCTATCCAACCACCCATAGCATGCACAACGACTGATCCAGCAAAATCATTAAAAGGAGCACCGAAACTATTAGTTAAAAATTCCTGAAAACCATAATTACCATTCCAAATTGCCCCCTCAAAAAAGGGATACAAAAAACCGACTAAAAGAAATGAAGCAATCATTTGGGGAGTAAACTTTGCTCTTTCGGCAATCCCTCCAGAGATAATTGCAGGTATTGCAGCTGCAAAAGTTAATAGGAAGAAAAATTTGACTAATTCATACGCGCTTTTCTCACTTAGCGCAGATGCAGCATCAAAAAAATTAACTCCGTAAGCCAAACTATAGCCAATAAAAAAATAGGCTATAGTAGAAACTGAGAAATCAGCCATGATCTTAGCTAATGCATTTACTTGATTTTTTTCTCTAACCGTACCCACTTCTAAAAATGCAAAACCAGCATGCATTGCTAGCACCATAATTGCACCCAAAAGTATAAAGAGGACGTTGCTTTGATCTACTAAATTTTCCATTAATACAATCCTAATATTTAAGTTAAAATTTATTATCCACAAAATCAATTTTGATTCTATACTTTAAGGCGATATTTCATACAATCTTCAAGAAATACAATAAAATGCCATAATTTAGTGCAATTCTAACCATTAAAGATTTATTAACAAAAAGGTTTTATCATTACAAAATGCTCGATTATTTCTTTATTTTTTTAATCTTACTTCTAGTTTGTTTTTGGTTTGAAACATCAGCCAAAAGAGAAATGGCCATTTCTCATGGTAAAAATATTGCAAAACAATTCAATTTGCAATTATTGGATGACACAGTTCATTGCAATAATATTACTATAGTCCGAACTTCAGAAAATTGGCCCTCTATCAAAAGAGTTTATTTCTTTAATGTTAGTGCAAGTAATGATGACAGGCTTCATTGCCAGCTTACCATTTCAGGCTCAACACTTACTGATTGGTATGTTCCCCCATACCCACAAAGAGAAACATAAATTTTGTATATCGGGCGATTTGCACCTACCCCTTCTGGACCACTGCACTTTGGTTCGATTATCACTGCTTTAGCTAGCTACTTAGATGCTAAGAAAAATAATGGGTACTGGAAGATAAGAATTGACGATATTGATTCTCCTAGAATTGTAGAAGGTGCTGAATTGAGTATCCTTAAAGGTTTAGAAAGTTTAGGATTGTTATGGGATGATAAAATATCAAGACAAAGTGAAAACATCAAAGAATATAAAAATATTCTTGAAATATTAGAGCATAAAAATCTTACCTACAATTGTAATTGTAGTCGAAAAAAAATTGCTATATTAAACCAATCTAATCTTAATGAATCAACTTATAACAATCATTGCAGGAGTATGCATCATCCATCATCAAGTAAATCTGCAATTAGATTGATTACAGACTATAAATCAACTAATTTTATTGATAGAGTTCAAGGCTCTCAGTGTGATAATGATTCAACCGGTGACTTTATAATTAAAAGATCTGACCAGTTGTACTCATATCAATTAGCTGTAGTAATTGATGATCAATTACAATCAGTCACTAATATTGTTAGAGGGACAGATTTACTAAGTTCAACAATTAAACAACATTATATGAACAACGTGTTAAATTTTCCAGAGAAGATCTATATGCATATTCCAATTGCTACAATAAATAATCAAAAATTAAGCAAAAGTAATGGAAATAAATTAAATAACAATAATTCTTCTTTAATACTTATTGAGGGGCTTAATTTTCTTAAGCAAAAAATTAAAAGAGGTATTGAAAATGCTAGCCCTAGAGAGATACTTAAATATGCAGTAAAAAACTGGGACCTCACCCCGCTTCAGAAAATAAAAAAAATTGAGTTAAGTTCTACCCAGAAACTACTTGTCGATAATACTCATACATAAATGCACTGACAGCTGCCCCTACATTTATCGATTCAACCTCTTTGTGCATAGGAAGAGATACAGTCCCAACAACATTTTTAAGGAGAGGTTTTGAAATACCCTTACCTTCACTACCAACTAAAATTGCCATATTTGAATCAAGTTTTGTGTTGAATAATGACTCCCCATTTGTCGTAAGTGCAATCACATCATGGTTATAATTTAAAATCCACTCGTTTAAATCTGTTTCAACAACACACTTAAGAGAAAATTGAACGCCTTGACTACCTCTTAATGTTTTAGGTGCCCACAAATCTGCACAAGTTTTTGACATAACAATAGATTTGGCATTAGTTGCTTTAGCAGTTCTTAAAATACTTCCTAGATTTCCTGGATCTTGAATTCCATCTAAAAGTACAGTAAGTCCATCAAATTTTAAAGGTGTAACTTTTGGAATGTCTACAAGTGCTAAAATACCAGTTGAGCTTTTAAGCTCACTTAGATGAAGAAATAATTCGTGGCTTAAGGAATAACAAGGGCATTCAAGACTATCAATTAAATTTTCTATTTCATTAGTAACATTACTTAAATCTTTAATAACTAAAGATGGGGCACTATGCTGAATAAATGACTTTATTAAATGAGGGCCATCTAAAATAGTCTGATTTTGATTTTTTCTAAAAGACGAGCTTGAGTAAATCTTTTTTAATTTTTTAAAAAAAGGATTGTTCTTTGATTCGATTAATTTTTCATTCATATGCCCATTATTCCATATGATTGGGATATTAATCTAGCGCTTGCATTGGTTTTAATTTAAAGCCAGCCTCTTTAAATTGATTAAGCAAGCCAGTCTCACCGCCCAAATGAGATGCACCAACGGCAATAAAAATTCTATTACCTTTTATTAATTCCTTTGCTCTTTCAGCAAAAAACTTATTTCTTCTCGTAAGGAAATAGTATTCCATTTTTTTCCAAGTAGCCTCAGAAACAAGACTTTTAGTTATCAGCACATCAGTATTAAGAATTTTTTCTGTATCAAAAGATAAATAGGCTGATAATAATAATTCGTAATTTATTTCTTTTTGCTCAAGGTCTTTTTGTAAAACAGCTTTCAATAAATTCATTTGCTCATCAATCGTAAACTTATCTAGAGCTTTGAAATGCTCACTAGGTGTTTCAAGCCCCTGGGTAATCTTCATAAAATCCTCAGCTTTAGATTTTAATAAATTATCTTGATTAAAGGGGGTTATAGGTCTTGGGGAGTCAAAAATAACAGCTAGAATCCATGGCTTCATTGATAAAATATTTTCCCGAGGCATTGTATGGAAGTCTGCTAATAGGTTAATTTTTTCTAACTCTTCTTCACTTAAATGGCCATCATATAATTTAGGATCAACCTGTAGTATTGATCTATCAATAATCTCATCTGCCTCCATAACAAAAATATCAATTTCTTTTAGTTTTTCTTCAACAATGGGTTTGAAATTTGATACCCGGTTATCATCTGTATGAATCGTACCAAATAAATAATGTTTTTTACCCTCAAGATCAGTTATTTGCCAAAAAATAGAGTTTATTTCTTCTTTTTTTGCCTGGGTAGCCGTATAAAGAGAAATAGGCTGATCAGTTTTAAATAACTCGCCAACATAATTTTCCAGGGCCCAACTATTTGGGATTGAAAAAATGCAGAAAACACATAGAATTAAAGGTAGTATATTTTTTATAATTGAATTCATAAGATAGTAAGTCTGAAAATACATCATTTGGTTCATATAATACTTTAAAGTACTCAAAAGATATTACTATCATTTTATTTTTAATTAAATAAAATGGTAACTTCTTAAGAATTTCTAATGTAACTATTTTAATGGGGAATTAATGAAAGCCTTAGTAAAAAGACATGCGAAAGAAGGTATATGGCTTGAAGATATGCCCGAACCTGAAATTGGTAATAATGATGTGCTAGTTAAAATAAAAAAAACTGCCATCTGCGGCACAGACATCCATATTTATAATTGGGATGAATGGGCTCAGAAAACTATACCCATCCCAATGATCACTGGTCATGAATATGCTGGTGAGATTGTAGAGCTTGGCTCTAATGTTTATGATTTAAAGATTGGGGATATAGTATCTGGCGAGGGACATATTACTTGTGGTCGATGTCGCAATTGTTTAGCTGGGACTATACATCTTTGTCCAAACACAATCGGAGTTGGTGTTAATAGAACTGGAGCTTTTGCAGAATATTTATCTGTTCCAGCAAAAAATATATTTAAACCAAGTCAAGAAATGTCAACAGACCTACTAGCCTGCTTCGACCCATATGGTAATGCTGTCCATACAGCACTTTCATTCAATATGGTTGGTGAAGATGTTCTTATAACAGGTGCGGGTCCAATTGGAATAATGTCAGCAATGGTAGCGCATCATGCTGGTGCAAGAAATATTGTAATCACAGACCTAAACCAATACCGACTTGATTTAATCAAAAAAATCTTACCAAAAGTGATTACAGTTAATGTTGAAAAAAATTCAATATCAAAAGAATTAATGGAGTCTTTGGGAATTTTTGAGGGATTTGATGTTGGCTTAGAGATGTCTGGCTCTCCAAAAGCTTTTTCTGACATGCTTAGTAAAATGATAAATGGTGGTCGGATTGCCATGCTTGCAATTATGCCAGCAGGATCAGGAATTGATTGGGACTTAGTCGTCTTCAAAGGTCTTACTATTAAAGGCGTTTATGGTCGAGAAATTTTTGAGACTTGGTACAAGGGAACAATGATGGTTCAAAGTGGTCTACCGCTTGAGAAAATAATTACTCATCGCTTTAACTTCAAAGAGTTTCAAAAAGGTTTTGATGTAATGCGATCAGGTAAATCAGGTAAAGTTATTCTTAATTGGGAAACATAATATTAATAAGGATTGGATTATATAATGAGTTTTAAAGTTGCGCGTGAAAGCATTACAAGTGATTTAGCTGAAATTAAAGCTGCTGGTCTCTGGAAAACTGAGCGCTATATTAATTCAGATCAAAAAAGTGAAATTACCTTAAGTGACGGAAGTAAGGTGATTAATATGTGTGCCAATAATTATTTAGGCTTAGCTAATAACCCAGAAATTATCGAGGCCGCAAAATCTAGTTACGACAAATGGGGCTTTGGGTTGGCTTCAGTTAGATTTATTTGTGGCACTCAGACAATACATAAGACATTAGAAAAAGAAGTAAGTACATTTTTAGGTATGGAAGAAACAATACTATATGCAGCATGTTTTGACGCGAATGCAGGACTATTTGAGACAATTTTAACTGCTGAAGATGCAGTTATTTCCGATGAGCTTAATCACGCATCAATTATTGATGGTGTCCGACTTTGTAAAGCTGCCCGTTATCGCTACAAAAATAATAATATGTCTGACCTAAGGGATAAGTTAACTGAGGCAAAGAAAAATGGCGCTAGAAGAATTTTAATTACAACTGATGGTGTCTTCTCAATGGATGGAACAATAGCTCAGTTGGATAAGATTTGTGATCTTGCAGACGAATTTGATGCGATGGTTCATCATGACGATTGTCATGCAACTGGATTCATGGGTAAAACCGGTCGTGGCGTTCATGAATATCGTGGAGTAATGGACCGAGTAGATATTATTACTAGCACATTCGGTAAAGCATTAGGTGGTGGGTCTGGAGGATTCACTTCAGGTAGGAAAGAAATTATTGATATGCTCAGGCAAAGATCTAGGCCTTATTTGTTTTCTAACACTTTAGCCCCTTCTATATGCGCGGCAACGCTCAAAGCGCTTGAAATGATAAGTGGCAATTCAGACTTACGAGATCGTCTAGAGAATAACACGCATTATTTCAGAAAAGGCATGCAAAAAGCTGGTTTTATGGTTGATGACGGAGACCATCCAATCGTTCCAGTAATGCTAGGAGATGCAAATTTAGCACAAGAAATGAGCAAAAAATTATTATCAAAGGGTATATACGCAATAGGATTCTTCTTTCCAGTCGTGCCTAAGGACAAAGCTAGAATTAGAATGCAAATTTCAGCAGCTCACAACAAAGAAGATTTAGATAAAGCTATCTCGGCCTTCGCTTTAGCAAAAAAAGAATTGGCGAGGTAAACTCAATCAATGAACTTTAGAAAATTATTTTTAATATTAATCTTTATTTATTCGCAATCCAGCAATGCTCTTCAAATCGGAGATAAAGCGCCTAATTTTATTGCTCAATCGACTAAAGGTGAAATTAACTTCCATGAATGGAGCAAGGGAAAATGGACTATTTTATTTTCTCATCCTGGCGACTTTACTCCCGTTTGCACTACTGAATTAGCAGAGCTTGCATTTCTTCAACCAGAATTTAAAAATAGACAAACAAAAATTATTACACTAAGTGCAGACAGTCTTAATGATCATTTAGAATGGGTGTCTCATATTGATAAATATAAAAATTTAATTAGAATAAATAAAAAAGATACCATAACAATAGGCTTGGAAAAACCTAATCTTAATTACCCAATTATTTCAGATAAAAAGTTAAAGATAGCTACTGCTTATGGGATGTATCATCCTAAGGCCGAACCGAGCGAAGGTGTATTTGGAGATGTAAACAAATCAACTATTAGATCTGTTTTTATAATTGATCCAGATAAAACTATTCAAACAATTCTATCTTATCCCAAACATATTGGTAGAAACTTTAATGAAATTATTCGAATAATTGATGCCCTTCAATTGGCTGAAAAATATAATGTTTCCACACCAGGAAATTGGCAAATAGGTATGCAAGTAATTGTCCCTACACATATTCCATCTGATGATATAAAAGAAAAATATAATGTAGAAAATTTCATAGTGCATCAAGAATATTTACGAACTATTAATGACCCTAGTGAAGATAAATAAATATCATAAATACTTAAAAAAGAAAAACTTAAAAAAAATAATGAAAATTAAATTGATAAATAAATGAGGGGAAATTTAAATGGGTACATATAAAATAATTTTGAATAATGTATTAATATTATCATTATTTTTATTAATAACTGGATGTGCAAAATATATTGACCTCAAAGATGGGGCAGATAAAGTATTATTGTTAAAAGAAAGACCAACAGATTGCGTCTCAAGAGGAAGTGTTGATGTTAGTGTTCTTTCAGAAATTGCGTATGTTGAAAGAAGTGAAGAAAATATTAATAGAGATTTATTACAATTAGCACAGAATAGTGCAGTTTCAGTTAGGGCAAATACACTTGTAAAAGATAAATCTTCTAAGCTAGGTGAAGCTACATTCTCAATGTATAAATGTAAGCGACCTTGGGCAAATAATTAAGCAAAATAGATTATTTTTTTAATTTTACTATTTGAAAACTTGGCTTTACTTGTTCATATAAATTATTAAGGAATTCTTCCGTATCTTTAGGAAAATCTATATCTTCAAAATAAGAATTTACTAATGGACATATATGATTCTTATTGCTGCTATTTGTAAATTTATCGTCAACATCAATTACCTTTCCTTCATTATCCACATTGAAAATATTTTGTTGCGACCATTTTTCATCATCAATACTTTTAAAATCGTACCCAATAAAAGTTGTTTGATCTTCCAACACGTATGCCGCAGCCCTTGCAAAAGCTTTAGATTTATATTTCTCTGCTAAAAAGTTAACTAAATAAGTTTCTAGCTCATCAGAAATTCCCTTACCGCCATTAACTTCAGAAAACATACCGGTGAATAAGATATATTGATTATCAACATCGCAAAAAGTTAAGACTTTGTTAACTGCTTTATGTTTTAAAACAATATCTTTAAAAGTTTTTGGAAATTCTTTTTTTAAGTAATCGAATTGTTTATTCATTTCTAACCCTTACACCCTATTATTTAATTTTTTATCAGCATATGCTAATCTATGTTCAAGTGTATTACAAATCTAATTGCTACCCATAACCTTAAAAAACTATAATTAATATTCAAGTTAAAATAAAGTTTCTGAACTCAAATTAAGTTTTATTTTTTTAGAATGATGGTAAGAATTTTAATTTACATAGATATTTAGTTTTACTAAGATTGAAGTTTTATAGCATGTTAGAAACATAGAGTTGGAATTATTTCTTTGGAATCACTGATAAATATTAGCTTTTAATAATTATACTTTAGATTTATATTTTTCATTTAAATTTTCTTTGTCAATATTAGACCCTTCCGAAAGATTATATAAATCAGTATTTGATAATTTAACAGCTTCTTCCGGTGGTAGGTTATGTCTATTCGTATAAACAAGAGCATCTGCATGAGGAAGCAATTGATCACATTGGTCACAATAAGGAAACAAATTAAAAAGTCCAACTTTGTGAGCGTACCTTAGTAATCTATATTTCTTCTCATTAAGAATTTCAAGAACTGGTTGTTCAAAAGCGTTACCCAAAACTATTTTATTATTATAGTCATAGCAACAAGGAATCACTTCGCCATCCCACTGAACTTGTAAAGCCCCTGTCTCAGGCCTACCACAGGTTGTTTTAACTATCTCAGTCTGCTCTTCATCACGGTCTCGATAATCTCGACCATCACCAAAGTTATGTGGCCTCCAAATCTCAATAGCATCTACTAAAGGCTCCCAAAAATCTTGAAAAGCTTGCTCATCTTTTTCATTTTCAGGTAGAGTTAAATAAGAAATCTGAATTTTAGTATTAAAATTTTGCTCATCTCTTAATTTAATAAATTTTAATAGCCCGTCTCTCGTTCTCTCAAAATCAAGACCCTGCATTACAGTATTATAAGTATCTTTACCCATCCCATAAAAGCTAATACGGATTTCATCTAATCCTGCTTCTAATATTTTTTGTGCTCGCTTACTATTAAGAACTGAGCCATTTGATATTATGTAGGTTAATAATCCTTTTTTATTAGCGTAAGCAATTTTTAATTCTAAGTTTTTATCAAGCATTGGTTCGCCAAAGCCCGTAAGCACAATCTGTTTAGCTCCAAGGGTAGCAACTTCATCAATGCTTTTCTCATATTTATCCTGATCCATAATGCCATGTGCACGTCCATGCTCATGCTCATCTCTGGGACACATAATACAAGATGCATTACAATGATCCGTAACTTCGTATCTCACTTCTGGATGCAAAAGCTTTGTTACTAAATCATCAGAAGGTAACTTTTTAAGTAATTCTTCTAGACTAATATCATCAAAATTAATGCTGCCATCTTTCAGGAGGTTATCCTGCAAAATTCTGAGGTTTGGGTCAATATTTCTGATTGGTATTACTACCCTGCTATTTGCCATGCCCTTACATCCTATTTTTTCTTTAAGTAATATTGTATATCTAATACACTTTAAACGCTCAACTTAATCTTTTCAGAAATGTTATACGAATTTGTATATCAGAAAAATAGGAGTAAATTAGTTCTAATTTCATATTAAATTTTGGAGTCAAAAATGAGTGATGAAGAATTAATTAAAAAAACTATACAGCATTATATAAATGGAGCTATCTCAGGAAATGGTGATGATATGAAGCCAGCGTTTCATATCGAAGCTACAATCTTTGGTTACATTGGAGATGACTTGTTTTCTGGTCCGATAAAAAATCTATTTGATTGGATTGATGAAAATCCACCAGCAAATGAACTTGAAGCCAATATTGTTAATATTGATATAGAAGGTACTGTCGCGACTGTTAGGCTGGAATCTAGCAATTGGTCTGGGCATCAATTTACAGACCTGTTTACTTTATTAAAACTTAATAGTGATTGGAAGATAATGAACAAGGTTTTTCACCTACATAGTTAAATCTAAAATTAAGATTTATCTGTTTAGATCATGTGAGTGTGTTATTTTTTTTTATTAGCTTTATAAGCAATAAATATTAAAATCCCTAAAACAAAAATTAACCCAAAGAAAATAATAATGTAATAAAAATAAGGCTCGAATTTATTCATGTTTAATTTTATTAATTTCTTTTGCCATCCTAAAACCTGCATCGAAAGCACATTCAACTTTTCCCTGAGTTAGCCAATCCCCACATGAAGCAAGCCTATTTTCATAATCAATTAATAAATCAGATTTGCTTTGTTTTTTAATATTGGCATATCGCCAACCATGAAGATCGATATGATCAGCGTGTGAAGTATCATAGCCAATAATTCGTGAAGTTTCTTTATTTAGAAATGAGATAACATCCTGAGGGTCATCAGATAAGTGTTTTTCTGCCCAAACATTAGTTGAGTGAATCAACATAGCAAACGATTTTTTTCTATGTGGCTTAGAATTATTAATGGACACCCAACTGATATCAGCTTCTCTTATAAGGGCCGCATCCCATGATAATGGAAGTGCTTTTTTAAACCCAAGCATCAATGAGAAACAACTTACCATTTTCTTATTAAGCAAATCTTTATGATACTTAAAATATTTTGGAAGAATTTCAGCAGATTGAATTGCAGGCGCTGTAGATATAACCCAATCAAATTCCCCTAAATTATTTAACTTTTCGTCAAATAAATTCCAGATATTATTAGAATTTTTAGATATTTTATTAACTGTCGTGTTTAATCTAACATCAAGCTCTTTGGATAAATACTTAGAAATAGAATTCATCCCAGGCACACCAACATAATGAGGATATTCCGAATCCCAAGTAGTTTCTCTAAGAAGTGTACTATTTTTAAATTCAGCAAAACGAGCATCCCATCGTTTAATTACATTTTTTTTTATCAATGGCTCAATAAAATTTTTAAAATCTTGATGCTTAGCAGTGAAAAATTGAGCTCCATGATCAAATTCATAATTACCAGAAAGGCGAAAAGCCATCCTCCCTCCAACGCCTCGGCTTTTTTCAAAGAGAGTTACATTAGCAATATTTTTAAGATTTTTTGCAATAGTTATTGCTGAAATTCCTGCACCGATAATAGCAATATTCATTTTTAAGATTGTAACTCACTAATGGTGCATGCAAATTAATGGTAGTTAATTTATTATTTAAAAAAATACGACATTAAAATAAGATTAAGAGTATATTATGCAAAAAAATTAAGGAAATAATATGAGTTTAATAAGATGGTTTATAGGAAAATTAATTCTTTTTCTAAATTTAATTACTTTACCTAAGCCACTGTTAAGGAAAAAGATTGATCAAGATAGAATTGATAAAAAAACGAAAAATTTAACAATTTACCAATTTGAAGCCTGTCCATTTTGTGTAAAAGTAAGAAGATTTTTAAGAAAAAATAGTCTTAAAATAAATCTTAAGGACGCAAAAAATAATAAAAATTTTAAATCAGAATTGGTCAATGAAGGCGGAAAACATAAAGTGCCATGCTTAAAAATAGAAAAAATAAATTCTAAAACTAAATGGTTATATGAATCAACTGAAATTATTAAATTTTTAAAGAAAGAATTTAAAATATCAAACTAGTGGTGAGTAATTATTTGCTATTTGATATCAATTTTTTCAAATAGTTTTAGTTGACACCTCAGACTACCTTAAAAATTGAATTAGTTGCTGATGTGCCATTCCTTCCAAATAAATCAAGATAATGCTGATCTGTTAAATAAGTATTTTTTGTATTCTTTATGAAGTTAAATAATTCTTTTTGCTTACCATCACTATCCTCCACTATTAAATAATCTCCTGCACCAACCTTACTATCTATTTTATTTAATACTTTAGAAATATTCTCATGTGCATCTTCAATAATTAACTTCGAACCAACCCAATTTTTATTTTCTGGAAAATCTATATTGTCATTTAAATTATTCAAATCAAACTCAATAAAATTTACATTAGGGTAACTAAAATCTGGTTTATTAATATCATAACTATATATTTGAGATTTTAATCCAAGGATTTTTGTCATATCAGCCAACCAAACTGCACTTCCTCCTTTTCCAGACCCTATTTCGATTATTACATCTGGCTTTAATTCCTCTAATAACATTGAGTAAATGGCTAAATCGAATACAGATTTAAAAACAATATGATCTTTCCAAGTAAATACTCCATGTGTTCCTTGTGAAAGAACTACAGACATACCATTTGTTCTAGGATGATTTGAATAAATACAATTTTCTTCTGACCGAATCTGGTAATCTTTAAAGCGGTTTACCTTTGAAGAATAGATACTTCTAAACCATTCATAGGCTTTTAAGGCATTGGGATCTCCCTCTCGCATATGACGTAATAAAAAATTATCAAAGAAAGATGGTATTTTATCTTGCTCATTATTAATCTTATGCTGCATCACAATGTCTAATAGAGAATTGATAAACCTATCTTTATATACTTCAAATTCGACCTGAATTTTCAACTCTATATAGATAATTAATTCAAATGCTAATAATAAATTTTTGTCTAATAAGAGCTCATTTAAATAGGACTTAATACCTTCAGCATCATCGGTAAAATCAAAAGGGTTTTTTTTTAATGCTTTGTCAACTAACGGATTTAAAGATGTTATGGACTTTTCCAACTCAAACTACTCCTTTTAGATAAGCTTGAAACCTATTATATAAAGGGTTAAGCCTTATTTAATTGGTGGGGCTCCAATCTCTCCTGTATTTTTATTTATATTGGTATATCAAGCCTCTGAAAACGGCCTACTCATAAGCTTTGGTAGTTCGTATTTGTTTATATTAATCCATGTCAAAGTGTAATACAAATTGCAATACAGCTATGAAATTAAATTTGCTCACTTAATTTTCTGAGAGTAAACTGAGCGCTATGAAAAAAATATTATTTTTAATTACATTATTCCCGAGCATTCTTCTAGCCGATGACTTTAAAATGTGTCAAAAAATAGCTTCTGATATAAATGATTCAGCTCCAATGACCATTAATGAAACAACTAGACTTGATAACGCTATGTGTATCTCGAGTTTGGAAAAAGAGGAAAAGGTTAAACTTATATATAATTATAAAATATTAGATGGTAGGGTCACAAAAAAGGACATTAATGCTCGTAGGCCTACCGAAATAAATAAGTGGTGCTCGAAGCCTGATATGACTCTGATGCTAAATACTTATGATATTGAATATAGACATCAATATATGAGTGATAAATATATTGCATCAATTAATCTAACTATCAATGATTGTAAATAGCTAAGCTTGAGTTAAATTAGGAGCTGCGAGTGAAATCTCATAAAAATATAAAACTACCAACCAACCGTAAATTTGGATTCTTCTTTACGTCAGTTTTTGCCTTGCTGAACTTGTATTTCCTTTTTGTCGGCTTAAATCCGATAGCCTATGTTATGTTTGCAATCACTGTGTTTTTTCTTCTTACTACATTAATTAAACCCGATACGCTGTTACCCCTGAATAAGCTGTGGATGCAATTAGGTTTACTATTGGGTATGATTATCAATCCAATTGTTTTGGGGATTATATTCTTTGGATTATTTACCCCTATGAGCTTATTGATGAAGTTGTTTAAACGTGATGAACTTCGTCTCAAACTTATCACTGATAGAAAATCGCATTGGAAAGTACGTGATAAAGGGGATGCACAAACTAACACATTTAAAAATCAATTCTAAAATGGAAAGAGCTAATGGAATTTCTTAAAGAACTATGGCTATTTCTGCGATTCCGTAAGAAGCTTTGGTTAGCCCCAATTATTATTATAATTCTTATGTTGGGAATGCTATTAATAATGGTGGAAGGTTCAGTAGTTGCACCATTTGTTTATACACTATTTTAAGAAAAAAATTTGTCTACGTATATCTTAGGATTATCGGCTTTTTATCATGATAGCGCTGCATGCTTACTAAAGGATGGAGATATTATTGCTGCGGCACAAGAAGAACGCTTTACTCGCAAAAAGTATGATGCTAGTTTTCCTCATCACTCAATCAAGTACTGCTTAAAACATGCTGGTATTTCTGCTGATAAAGTTGCAAACGTAGTTTTTTATGAAAAGCCTTTTGTAAAATTTGAACGTTTGCTAGAAACTTATCTTGCATTTGCTCCTAAAGGCTTCAAAAGTTTTACAATAGGAATGCCAGCATGGATTAAAGATAAGCTTTTCCAAAAATCTATACTAATTAACGAGCTCACGAATACCCTTGGAGCAGGCATTAACTGGCAGGAACGTTTGTTGTTTTCTGAGCATCACTTATCTCATGCAGCGAGTGCTTTCTATCCTTCACCATTTAAAAGTGCAGCCGTTCTTACATTAGATGCTGTTGGTGAATGGACAACAACTTCTGTGGCTTTAGGAAAAGGTAAAGACTTAAAAGTTATCAAAGAAATTCACTTTCCTCACTCGTTAGGACTTCTTTACTCAGCATTTACTTATTACACAGGTTTCAAAGTTAACTCTGGTGAATATAAAGTGATGGGTTTGGCACCCTATGGTAAACCAAAGTATGCAGACTTAATTAAAGAAAAGCTCATTAAAATTGCAGAAGATGGCAGCTTTCAATTGGATATGAGTTATTTTGATTATGCCACTGGGCTAACAATGACAAACAAGAAGTTTCACACACTATTTGGTGGGCCTCCCCGCAAAGCTGAGACTGATTTAACGCAACGAGAAATGGACTTAGCAGCATCAGTGCAGAAAGTAACAGAGGATATTATTGTTCTAATAGCTAAAGAAATTGCTAAAAATACAGGAGAAAAAAATCTCTGCTTGGCAGGGGGAGTTGCGCTTAACTGTGTTGCTAACGGCATTCTTTTAAGAGAAAAAATATTTGATAATATATGGATTCAACCAGCAGCTGGAGATGCGGGTGGTGCAATAGGTTCTGCATTATGTGCTTGGTATTTACATCACTCTAAAGATCGAAATATATCTAGTGAGCGCGATGCAATGAAGGGTGCCTACCTTGGTCCTAGCTTTACCAATGAAGAAATTGAGGCTGAGCTCAATTTATGTGGGGCAAAGTTTAAAAAACTTTCTGAATCGGACTTGATTGAACAAGTAACCTCTGCGCTTGTAGATGAGAAAGCAGTGGGCTGGATGCAAGGACGTATGGAGTTTGGACCCCGATCCCTTGGTGGGAGAAGTATTATTGCAGATCCTCGTTCCCCCGGAATGCAAAAGCAGCTTAATCTAAAAGTTAAGTACAGAGAAAGCTTCCGTCCTTTTGCTCCGAGTATTCTAAGAGAAGATGTTTCTGACTGGTTTGAGATTGATATTGATAGTCCTTACATGTTGCTTGTGGCTAATGTTCAAAAAGACAAACGCCTTAAAATGAAAGTAGAAGAAAAAGCCTTGTTTGGGATAGATAAGCTGAACGTACCAAATTCCTCAATTCCAGCAATTACGCATATCGATTACTCAGCTCGTATCCAAACAGTGCATGAAGATACAAACCCTCGCTATTATGCGCTAATTTCTAAGTTCAAAGAAAAAACTGGTTGTCCGCTTGTTGTTAATACTTCATTTAACGTCCGCGGAGAACCAGTCGTCTGCAATCCAACTGATGCTTTTAAATGCTTTATGGGTACTGAATTAGATGTCTTAGCGGTTGGCAATTATCTTCTCTTAAAAGATGAACAAGACAAAGCACTTAGAGAAAATTATGAGGATCGTTATGAGTTGGATTAAAAAGACGATTTTTTGCTAATTAATACAGATAGGTATAATTTGGATTTTTTATAATATTATTATTGATATTATTGAATCTTGGATAAATAGGAGATATGTGATTGTGATTAGCAAAAAATTAAACATAATATTGAAAAATGTATTTCTTGTCTTTTGTTCTTTGTTAATAGCACTAATTATTGCAGAAGTAATCGCTAGGCTCTTTGTAGATAGCTCTTCACAAGGTCCAATCAATAATATCTATAAATTCCATGAATTCGATAGTAAGTTAGGGTGGAAAAATAAATCCAATTATAGTGGCACTTTCGAAAGAGAGGAATTTAAATATAATGTCAGCACTAATAGTGAGGGAATGAGATACAAAGAAATTCAAAAAGATAGATTAAACAATAAAAAAAGAATTGCAGTTATGGGAGATAGTTTTACTTATGGAGTAGGTGTAAAAGATTCAGATAGATTTACAGATATCGTCGAAAATAAAAGTAATGATAAATATGAGGTTCTAAATTTTGGTGTTTCAGGTTATGGTCCTCTTCGTTATTTAATTCAGCTTGATAAAATACTAGAATTTCATCCTGACATTGTCCTCTTAACATTCTGTCTAGGAAATGATTTTGCAGATAATGTTTTTTTTAACCGTTATGGTTACTATGGTCCATTTACTATTTTGGATAACAAGCCTGAAATAGAAATTTATGGCTACCCTATCCCAAAGATTGCTGAATTTTATAATTCTATCGAAACTACTTACCCATTTCTAAATTCTTTTCTTGAAAAATTTAAGCTTTATTATTTAACTAATTTATTTATACGAAAACTAAATACAGAAAAAATAGGCCGTAATTTTACATATACGAATCAAAAACAATATAGTCAATCAGGACATCTTGGCGCTGATGAAAATCAAAAGGATATCTATGAACCAAATCATTCAAATAATTCCAAATCATTTGGTCTAGACCTAGCTGTTGTTAATAAAAAAATATTATCTAAAATAAGTGATAGGTTAGCAGAGCAAAATGTTAAATTTTCTATTATTGTGGCCCCAACAAAATGTGAATATAATCAATGTTTCCCTTCCTCGCTAAAAGAGCAAGATAACAAAGGTAACAATAATAATGCTAGAAATCTTTTATTAAATGATCTTAGGGATTTAGGAATACATTATATTGATAGCACAGACTCGATAAATCTTAATGATTTTTGGGAATTAGATGGCCATTGGAAGCCAAGTGGCCATTTTAAAATTTCAAATGATATTTTAAAATGGCTGTCAAATATATAATCATATTGGTAAACTGATTTTGTAAGAATAGGAGACTTTACTGCCTTCTTTTTTACAGCAGGATTGATGGCTTGCATCGGTGCATATAGAAATCAGCATGTTTGGCTCTATACAACATTAAGCTTATTAGGCTCTGCTGCAATTTTTAGAATTTATGCAGGGTTAGCTCATGGAGCAGACTTCCTAATTAAGGCAATAGAATCGCCCTACTCATAATCTTACATAGTCCATAGTAGTCATTGTTGTGTATTACAATCTCATGTCAAGTGGTACACGAATAGGTACACGAATTTGCTTAAAAGCTATTTGCCCAAAACAATGTCAGAAACTTCCTTAGGTGAGTCCAAAAGAAAATAGCTATACTATCTAATTCTTAAATATTTTACCTACCAAGGTAAAGTTTCTTCTTTATGAAATAAACCCCCGCTTGGTCCATCTTCACTTAATGTAGATAGATATAATGAGGTTTCATAGCTATCTTTAACTTCCATCGGGGCATTTGGCCCACCCAACTCTGTTTTTACCCATCCAGGATGACCTGAGTTCACTTTAATATTTGTCTCTTTTAATTCTAGTGCAAGGTGAATTGTAAATGCATTTAATGCAGTTTTTGATGCGTTATATGCAAATTCTTTTGCTGGTGCAATCGGAGAATCTTTAGCTGAGTGAAGCGTTAAGGAACTCAGGATTGTCGAAACATTAACTATTCTTCCTGCATCAGATTTTTTAATGAGTGGAAGTAATTTTTGTGTGAGAGAGATAACTGAAAAAAGATTTGTTTGAAATGTTTCTTTTATATCGCTGTCAGATACAGTCGAGGTATTAGTAACAAAAAGATTACCAGTTAAAAGAACCCCAGCATTATTTACCAATATATCTAATTTATTATATTTCTCAGCAATATAGTCATAAACTTTTTGTGGTGCTTCAAGATCTGCTGCATCATACTGGATTAAGTCTGCTTCTATTCCTTGAGATGCTAATTTCTCAATGGCCTCTTTTCCATTATTTAAATCTCTTGAGCCCAATATAACTTTTATACCTTGTTCAGCTAATTTTTTTGATGTCTCAAAACCAATCCCTCGATTTGCTCCACTTATAAATGCGACTTTTTCCATGAATGTTCCTTATTGATAGTTAACTTAAAATAATTTCAGATACTTCTTTAGGTGATTCTAAAAAAGAAAAATGACCTGTTTCATTCATTGTATGAAAAGAATCGAGTCCTAATGCCTTCATCGTATTTAATTTTTCATCTTGTTTAGACCAGTCACTTTCTCCATAAATTAAATTTACGGGTGTTTTTAGGCCTTTATATAAAGAGCCATCGTTTAAGCGTGATTTATGATTCTGAAACATATTTCTGTGATGATAAATAAAGCCTGGTTTTTTTGTGGATGAACAGGCAAGCTTTAAATATTCACTTTTTAGAGCAGATTTCTTATGGACGCCTCCTCGGAAGATCATCCATAGGATAGGATAAGATTGTAGGCTATCAAAAAATACACCAATCCCAAGAGGAAGGCTGACATGAAAAAGCAAAAAGGTTGCTGCAAAGTTTCCACGCATCACACCTTGTGCAAACCTTTTATCATAGTCATAGGCATTGAAACAAAATATTTTTTTAATTCGGCTAGGTATTTTTATTGCAATAGTTGCAGCTAATACAGCCCCAATCGATTCACCTGCAATAGTTAGATTTTTTAAATTTAATTTTTCAATAAATGACACAATGGAGTCAGTCAAGAAACTATGGACATAGTTTGTTTGTTTATTGATAGGTGAGTCTCCGTGTCCGGGTATATCGATAACATAGACTTTAAATTTTTTAGTCAGATAAGGTAATAATTCATCAGAGTACTCTAATCTATTCCTAAGAGTATGAAGTAAAAGTAATGGCTGACCAGATCCTTGTTCTGTGTATCTAATATATGTCCCATCATTTAGATTAAATTTTTTTATACTTTTCATTTTAATACCTCAAATTATGTGTATATACACTTAATATTTAAATGTATACTATAGAAATTAAAATGTAAACAAATATATATATATGAATTCACATAGAGAAAAATATTCAGAGCTAACAAATTGCTTATGCAATAGTGTTAGAAGGTCTGCAAGAAATATCTCACAAATATATAGTGAACATTTACAACAATCTGGCGAAAAAATTAATCCGAATCAAGTATCAATACTTGTCGTATTGTCACAGATTGAAAAGAAGACTATCAGTGAATTATCAAATATACTCAAAATGGAAAGAACTACCTTGACGCGAAATTTAAAGGTTCTAGATAAATCAGGCTGGATAAAAACTTATTTTGGAACAGATGGACGCATGAAGTTTACAAAGTTAAGTAAAAGAGGAAACGAAGTACTTAATAAAATATTGCCCTATTGGAAAAAGGCACAAAGTAAAACAAAAAAAATACTTGGGGAAGATTTAAAATTATTTCAAGAAAATTTAACAAAAATATCTAATCTATAAAATAGGAGAATATTATGATTGCAAGATTTATATCAGCGTCAATTGGTTTAGTTTTACTTAGCTCAGCATTTCGATGGATTTTAGATCCTGAAACTGCCGCAGCGGGTTTAGCAATGGTGTTAGTTGAAGGCCCTGGAGATACGACTATGGGCATGAACACACAAATAGGAGATTTTACTGCCTTCTTTTTTACCGCAGGATTGATGGCTTGCATAGGTGCATATAGAAATCATCATATTTGGCTCTATACAACATTAAGCCTGTTAGGTTCTGCTGCAATTTTTCGGATTTATGCTGGATTAGTTCATGGAGCAGACTTCCTAATTAAGGCAATAGCTATTGAGGTCATTGTTTCTTTATTTTTAGTTTTAAGTATCTATCTAATGAAGAAATCAGAATCTTAGTTGTGTCCTAGAATTTTTTCTTACTTTGATATGTTTTGATAATATTTTTAAATTATTCTTTTTAACGTTATTACTTTTCTTCCATTGCCATAATAAATCTTTTGTTTTCTTTATTCTCTCTTGGAAATTATAAAGTGGTTGTGGGTAATGGCATTCAGGTTGAGAAAATAAATCATAATTTTTACTGGGTAAATTAAGTATATATCCTGGGTCATATCCACGAAGCTCTTCTACCCACTTTTTTATAAATAATGCATCTACATCATGTTCAAGTGCTTGCTTCATAGGATTATAAATTCGAATAGTATTTATACCAGTGACGCCTGCTTGCATTTGTATTTGAGGGTAATGAATACCAGGTTCAAAATCTAAGAATAATGTCGCTAAATGTTCCGCAACTAATTTCCAGTGAATCAAGTAGTAATGACATGCAAAACTAACTAACATTGCACGCATTCTAAAGTTAAGATAGCCGGTTGAGTGCAATGCTCTCATAGATGCATCTACAATAGGATATCCCGTTTTACCATGAGCCCATAATTGAAAATTACTATGACTTTTATCAATAATTAAGTATGGAAAATTTTTGTACCCGCTATTTACAGGCTCATTTTCAATTGTTACTTCACTTTCAAATTTTTGAATAAAGTGACAATGCCAATGAAGTCTTGATGATAATGCTCTCATTGACCTTCTCCACCCAGGCTTATCCCATGAATTTAATAATACTTTATAAATCTCTCTAATACTTATATTTCCATAACTAATGTATGGCGAAAGCCTTGAACAGGTATATCGACTTTTTTCTGGTTTCGAAATATTCTTAGAATATTCGATACCCCTACCAATAAAAAAACTTTTTAGCTCAATATGCGCACTCTTAAACCCACCTTTTTGATAGGATTTTTCAGTAGTAAAAGTTGGTAAACTTTTTGGACAAAAATCATGGTTGATAATTTTAGCTTTTAACAAATTAATTCGCTCAATATCGTCACGCATTACATCATTCCAATGCTTTTCCCAATTTTTACGATTAGTTAAGCCACGAATAACTGCATTAGACGGATACTCATTCCATGTAATATAATGTTTTTTAAACAGTAGGTTAAGCTGAGTATCTCTAGAATAAGTAATTTTTAAACCAGTTTCCTCATGACTAAAGATATTTTTAATACAGTATTTATCTAGTAAGAGCTTAAATACTTCAACTGCTTCCCCATGAGTTACTGTCAATTTTTTATCATATACTTGTAATTCTTCTTGAATATCAGTTAATGATTGCTCTATGAATCTCCAGTGACGTTTATCATAATGCACATCCCTCATTAATGAGGGTTCAAAGATATAAAGAATTAAGAAGTTTTCTTGTTTTTGAATTGCATGATGCAAAGGGAGATGGTCGGTAAGTCTCAGATCTCTTTTAAGCCAAACAATATTTGTATTTTTTTTCTTAGACATATCTTTTAACTGGCCACAAATACATCAAATAAACTCAAAGTTATTCCTTAAAAAAATTACACTTACTTGTAAAATTTGTTAGCTCACAAAAGCTATATTTTTTACTATAGTGGATTTTTGACCATTAAATTCATAATTAGTTAATATTAAAATTAAATAAATGAACAATGAGATGATTTCTAGGACTAAAGATATAACAAATAAGGACTGAGTATGAATATTTCAGAATTTATCTTGATGTCTCTAAAAACAATACAGCGAGGTACGGTTGATCGAAAATCATCTTTTCGACTTCCAGTTCTTTCAACTGTATTAAATAATAAAGTTTTTCAAAGAATTGTTGTTGCGCGAAACTTTGATGAGTATGATCATTCATTATTGATTTTTACAGATCGTGAAAGTCAAAAATTTTATCAATTGCATCATAATAAAAACTGCTCGCTATTATTTTGGGACCAGAAACAAAAGCTACAGGTCCAAGTTGATGGAGAGGCGTCTATTGTAGAAAATAAAAAAACTTATTGGGATAAATTAAATGATAAGCAAAGAGATGACTATAAGATTATTCCTTTTCCAGGTAAGATAATTTCATCTGCTAGGGATTATGAGTTTAATAGTTCCAATGATAGATTTGAAGTTGTTAATATTAAATTTAAGCAAATGGATGTCCTGCAATTATCTTCAAGTGGCCATTGTCGAGCTAAATGTATATTCACAAAAAATAGTCGTAAAGAATTTTGGGTGTCGCCATAATATTTTCTTTGTAAATATGATTTCATTTAATAAACACAAAGGCTTCACTTATGATGTTGAAAAATATATTAAGTACTAAAAGTAAATACCTGCTTATATTTTTATTAATTCCTATTCAAGTATTCGCTGAAACTTTCATTTATAGTTGCAAGGTTAAGCTAGAAAAGGGAATTGGAATTTATGAAGATATATCATTATTTAATACTGACTTATATAAAGAATCCTATGAGTACGATGAGTTAAAAGACTTACTAATTGAGATTCGTACAAATAAAAAATATACATGTACAAAAAATAATTGGGTGATGACTTGTCATAATAAACTTACAGATAAAAGTCATGACATAATTGATTTTATTGAAATGGGAAGAAAGGATTTAAGTTATAGGATGTATAGAGTTACTAGGCTCAAACATAATAATAAAAAAACTGGGGACTCATTTCAAATCAAAGGAAAGTGTAAAATAGTCAAGAATTTATAAGTTTAAAAATTGGTGGAGCTGGGGAGCACCAGTTTCGACTGTATAGTCCTCCATAGTTGTGTATTAAACAAATGGAATCGCCCTACTCATAATCTTACGTAGTCCATAGTAGTCATTGTTGTGTATTATAATCTCATGCCATTTGACATATGAATTGACATATGAATTTCAGATTGACATATGAATTTGCTTAAAAGCAATCAGCATTTCTAGTTCGACTATTGTAGTCGCAATCCATGTAACTATTATCAGGGAACGTAAGCCTATATCTTGAATAAGGATTTATTGAAGGCGGAGTTGGTAATGGTCTTGAAGAATAAGAGGAATTAATTCCCCTTGCCTCATATTTTCCACTTGCTATGCCTAAGCCTAATTCAAGTAATTTTAAACCCCGATCTCTTCTTTTTTCATCAGCAGCTTGTTTTCTTGCATCTGCTAAATCTTTTCTATACGCAGCAAGTTCTTCTTGATATTGCCTCTGTATTGCAACATTTTGTGCCTGAATCCTTGCAAAG
>JAOKBJ010000004.1 GCA_028244835.1 Methylophilaceae bacterium | reverse complement strand
CGAACAATTAACAAGTGGGCTTACGGCCTTAGCATTAATAAATCTAGGAATTAAAGCTAGAAGTTATGCTGGACATCAAGTAAAGATACTTACAAATAAATCACACACAAAAGCTCGTATTCAAAATATTGATTCAAAAATAATTAAAAAAGATTTAAAAGAAGGTTTTGTTGTTGTAGTTGCTGGATTTCAAGGATCAGATATAGAAGGTAATATTACAACTTTAGGTAGAGGAGGTTCAGATACGACTGCAGTGGCTCTGGCTGCATCACTTAAGGCTGAAGAATGTCAGATATATACTGATGTAGATGGGATATACACAACGGACCCAAGGGTTGTAGCTGAAGCCAGGAAATTAGATTCAATCACTTTTGAAGAGATGTTAGAAATGGCTAGCTTAGGGTCAAAAGTCCTTCAAACACGAGCAGTTGAATTTGCTGGAAAATATAAAGTTAAATTAAGAGTTCTCTCAAGCTTTCAATCATCTGGAGAGGGTACAATTATCACTTTTGAGGATAAAAAAAATATGGAAGATCCAATTATCTCAGGAATAGCTTTTGAAAGGGATGAAGCAAAGATAACAGTCCTAGGTGTTCCTGATATGCCAGGCATAGCCTATCAAATATTAGGGCCTGTTGCTGAATCAAATATTGATGTTGATATGATTATTCAAAATGTAGGGCAAGACGGCTTAACAGATTTTACATTTACTGTTCATCAAAATGATATGAAAAAAACTTTAAGCATCCTTAATGAGAAAGTACAAAACCATGTTAAGGCTCGAGAAATAAACGGCGACAATAAAATAGCTAAATTATCAATAGTTGGGGTTGGTATGCGGTCAAATGTAGGAGTTGCAAGTAAGATGTTTAGAACTCTCGCAGAGGAAGGTATTAATATAACCACTATTTCGACTAGTGAAATAAAAATCTCAGTAATTCTAGAAGAAAAGCTTTTAGATAAAGCCGTAAAATCTCTTCATAAAATATTTGATCTAGAAACGGCCTAATATCTTGATTTGTAATTCTATTTGAAGTATCGTACGGCGATATCCGGAGAGCTGGCTGAGTGGTCGAAAGCACTTCCCTGCTAAGGAAGCATACGGGGTAAACCTGTATCGAGGGTTCGAATCCCTCGCTCTCCGCCATTATTAATGAATACAAGCCTGTATGTAAGGCTTTCTCTCTATAATTGGTCTTAAAGCTTTAAATACACAACCTCTAAAATTCCACTCCCTCATGCGCTCTTCTAGATACCGAATAATGAAAAAATCATGAGAAATAAGGTCATAGTTCCTAAAAGTCTCTCTTTACCTGCCCAAAATTAAATAATATATAAAAATTAATAGGTGCTGGTTATTTCGTTTTGCTTCGATATTCATTTCTTTTTGCTGTTTCTTGATCTACAACATCTTTTGTGATGTGAACATTATATTGTAGTGACCATCGATCTGTATCTTCCATTTCTAGTTTTTCTACACCATGAAATGAGTTATTTGTTTTTATAAAACAAAAAGCAGAATTTGGCGCATATGGCATTGTAATAACATTATAAAAATCCTCTCTGGGATAATGTAAATGTTGCAATTCTGGATTTATTTTACTTGGATCTTTTGGCATATATATAGATGTACCAGTTGAAATCTGCGTACGATTTTTTGGAAGATAAATTAAAAGGGATATAACTTTACTTGGTTGATCAGTGTGTGGCCCTAATGAGTAATTTTTTTTATCATTTACTACTTGCAATGTATGTGTATAAGATAGGTTTTTTAAATGCGCAAAACGTATATCAAGGAATTTTTTAAACTTGGCTCGTAAAATATTACTAAAATTTGGACAGAAATTTTCATAAAAAGATGTCCAAAACTTTTGCTTATTCTTACCAACTTTTAGCATAGATTCTTTCTTATCAAAATCCATTACCATTCTATCTTTATAAACAGACATGAGGGGATTATCGCTATACAAATCTGCCAAAGAAATCATTTCACTTGGGTCAAGAAGATTCTCGTGAATTTTAGAATAAAAATCATCTGAGAAAATATTTTCAACATATAAATGTGGAAAAGGGAAAGTTAAAATAGAAGAATTTCCAAATTTGTAAGCAGTATGTAGTTCATCTTCTAAAATCATATTTACTCACTCCATTAAAAATGCAACCATTCTAACAGCCTTAACAAGCTATTCCTGTTGGACACAATTTTTTTAATCTTTTGGTTTTCTCTTTTGTATCTCGGATAAGATTAATTTACATTCATCTTTTGTTAATGAACAACCATTAAATCCATCTTCAAAACTATATCCGCCAAGCATTAATTCAATAAATTTCTTAACTTCCTCAATCTCAAGGTCAAGGAGTGTTGCTATCTCAATTAACATTTGAGTGTGTTCTTCTGTATACATAATAACCTCACAAATAAAAGTAATTATCTTAATTTTACCTTATTAGTTAGATCTATCAATTAAATCTAAATCTCTAATAAAACAATAATAATATATCTTATAAATTAACTAGTAATCAACAAAAATTTATAAATAAAAATTTATATAGGGGCTTGATGTGGTAGATTGTCACGTCTTATTTTTAAACAAAAATTTTTTAGAAAGTATCCATCGAATTCAATGTCTTTCACATATAATCTTCCAGAAATTAAAACTAACTTACTGAGTGGCTTAACAGTTGCATTAGCAATGGTTCCTGAAGCAATTGCATTTGCTCTTATTGCGCAAGTGGCTCCTCTCACAGGGCTTTATGCTGCTATCTTAGTTTGCTTAATTACATCAGTATTTGGTGGTCGTCCTGGAATGGTTTCGGGTGCAACAGGAGCTCTAGCAGTTGTTATGGTTTCACTAGTAGTTCAGCATGGTGTTGAATATTTATTTTTCACAGTGATTATGATGGGATTTTTACAAATAATATTTGCTCTTTTTAAATTAGGTAAATTTATTCGCATGGTTCCATATCCAGTGATGCTTGGTTTTGTAAATGGGTTAGCAATCGTTATATTTATTGCACAATTTAATCACTTTAAAACTATTAATAGCCAAGGAATATCTGTTTGGATGGAGGGTCTCCCACTTTCTATTATGGGAGGTTTAATTGCTCTGACAGTTGCTATTATTTATATCTTCCCAAGAATAACCAAAATAATTCCATCAACACTAGCTGCAATTATTTTTACAACAGGCATTGTTTCTTTTTTTAGCATTGATAGTAAAACGGTTGGCGACTTAGGTTCCATTGCTGGCGGTATTCCAAATTTTAATTTTCCACTAGTTCCTTTAAATTTAGAAACTTTTAAAATTACACTACCGTATGCTTTTTTATTGGCTGCTATTGGCTTAATAGAATCACTTCTTACATTAAACTTAATTGATGATATGACTGATACTAGAGGTAGACCAAATAAAGAATCTATGGCACAAGGATGTGCCAACATTGTAACTGGTTTTTTCGGTGGCATGGGTGGTTGCGCAATGATCGGACAAAGTATGATCAATATTAATAATGGAGCTGTTAGGCGCTTATCAGGTATTGCAACAGCATTATTCTTAGCATCTTTTGTTTTATTTCTTTCACAATGGATTGAGATGATTCCTTTAGCTGCTCTTATTGGGGTAATGTTTGTAGTTGCTGAAAAGACTTTTGAATGGGGCAGCCTAAGATTATTTGGCAAAGTACCTACAAAAGATATTTTTGTTGGCTTGCTTGTTGGGGCAGTAACTATTGTTGCAGATTTAGCAATAGCCGTTATTTTGGGAGTTATTGTATCAGCACTGGTCTTTGCTTGGGAACATGCAAGAATAATTGAAGTTACAACCTCAAAAAATAAAAAAGGCTGGAAGATATATGAGCTTAAAGGTACACTTTTTTTTGCTTCCGTTAAAAACTTTAATGATTTATTTGAAATTAAAAAAGACCCAAAAGAAATAATTATTGACTTTAAAATGTCTAAAGTGGCTGATCATTCAGCACTAATGGCAATTGATAATTTAGCTAACAAATATAAGCTAGCTGGTAAAAAGTTACACTTAGTCCATTTAAGTCCAGACTGTCTAGAGGTACTCGAAAGCGCAAAAAAAATGGTAGAAATAAACGTACTTGAAGACCCCAAATACCATATTGCTGATGATAAATTAAGTTAAAAGCTAATATTATTATTTTATCAATTAATTAGTTTATTTATATAACTAATCTTAAAAAAAATTGTGTAATATACTTGCTTAAAGTAAATATTAAAATCAATAATTTAAGACAATAAGGATACAACTTGGCTGAAAATAATTTAAATAATGTCTCATCAAAAGCTTTAATTCAAACATGGCGTACTCATGCTGAAAAAATTCAACTCGATGCAAATAATATTATTCTAGGTCAAGAAAAAGCAATAAAGCTAATTGTTATTAGTCTTTTTGCAAGAGGACATGTTTTGTTAGAAGGGGGTGTAGGGGTAGGTAAAACTACACTTTTACAAATTATTACTAAACTAATTGGTGGAGAATATGAACGCGTAGAAGGAACAGTTGATTTAATGCCGAATGACATTATTTACCATGCATCTATTAACGACGAAGGTAAACCAAGTATTTCAAATGGACCCCTCCTTAAAAAAGGTAAAGATTTATCAATATTCTTTTTTAATGAGATTAACAGAGCAAGACCCCAGGTTCATTCATTGCTCTTGAGAGCAATGGCAGAAAAATCTGTAAGTGCATTTAATAAAGATATTGATTTACCAAATATGGTTGTTTTCGCTGATCGCAACCAAGTAGAAAAAAATGAAACTTTTGAACTTCCTGCTGCAGCCAGAGATAGATTTATGATGGAAATTTCAATCGAAACTCCAAAAGATAAAGCATTACGTAATTCAATAATTTTTAATAGTAGATTCCAAGATACTAGTAAATTAGTTAATGAAATCCCTATTGCTAATTTTGAATGCAAAGAGCTTAATAAAATATCCATTGAAATACAAAATGAAGTTCAAGCTAGCGGACACATAAAGGACTATGTGGAAAATTTATGGTTAGCTACTGAGGATCCAAAAAAATTCAACATAAACATTAAAGATGTAGATATGGATGACTTTGTTATTGCAGGCGCAAGCCCAAGAGGAATGATAATGCTCATCAAAGCAGCTAAAGTTAATGCATGGTTAAATAATAGATCACATATTGAACCTATTGATATTGATTATATTTTTCATGAAGTTATGGCACATAGACTGGTGATAAATAAAATATATGAAAATAATAGAATAGAATTACTCAAGCAATTTTCACACGAAATCCTTCTAAGAGTTCCAACTCCAGTATTGGATTAAAATTGAAGAATAATCAATTTACATATTCTATTTCCTGGAGATCAAGAAATAATAGATATGGAAATAATCTAAGCTCAAAGATTGGGAATGATTTTGAATATAGTGGCTCCAAAAATTTTAATGACCATCCAGATTTAACTCGAATAGACATTAAGAATTCAATTACAGACCCATTTGAAAATGTATACGTTAAGACATACAACTTAAATAACCCTATTAATTTAGTTGCCTTATGTGATGTATCAAGCTCAATGTTTGTAACTAAAAAAAATGATTCGTTAATAAAAAATTTATCAAAGATTGTTGCAAGCTCAGCTGTGAATCAAGGTGACTGGTTCAGTATGATTTGCTATAACGACTCGATTAAAAAAAATTTTATATTAGAGCCTGGAAATAATTTTCAGTACATAAATCAATGGATAGATAAAGTAACATTTGAATTAAGTAAAAACTCTAGTAATGGAATAAAAGATATAAATAAATATTTGCCAGCAGAAAAGTCTTTAATATTTTGGATCTCAGATTTTCATTACACTCCCAAAAAGATAGATGAAATACTAAATAAACTATCAGCCCATCATATAATTCCAATTTTTATTTCATCAGATAGTGAAATTAAAAGAATGCCAAATTATGGATTCAGAAAGTTTATTGATTCAGAGCAAAATTTAGAGCATGAAATATTCTTGAGGCCGAGTGTAAAACAAAAAATATTAACTGATTATAAAAATATGAAAAATATAATATTTAATATATTTTCGAAGAAGCAACTAAAACAAATAGAAATAAATGAAGATATTAATTTAGAAAATATCCAAAAATACTTTTTAGGCAATTACATATGAAAAAAATTTTATTTTTCACATTTATTTTATGTTTTCATACTTTAGTATTTTCGAAAAATTATGAAACAGAAACTAATATTATAAATTTAAAATATGGTTTCCAAATAGGTGACTTGATTGTCATTGAAGACAAGATTATTTCAGATCAAAAATTCTCAAAAGCTCCAAAATTAATAATTAAAAAAGATATACATCTACAATTAACTAAACAAACATATAAAATAATTGAAGATAAAGGTAAATTTATTTTTATAAATAAAATAATTTATCAAATATTTCAAAAGACAAATAATGGTCATTTTAGATTACCACTTCACAAATATACATTTAATAATGAAAATATTTTAATGCCACAAAAGAAGTATTGGTTCACAAAAATAGCTAATTCATCTTTAAACAAAGTACTACAAAACTCTATTGATCAAAAAAAACCGAGTTTACTCGGAATTAAATACCAATTCTCTTTTTTATTAGCATTTATTATTTTATTAATATCAATAATTTTAATTTATAAGAATATTGATATTCCATTCTTAAGAAGAATGAATGGTCCTTTTGCAAAGGCACATAGGAAAATTAAAATTTTAATTAAGAAAAAAGAAAAAGATAATTACGTTGAATCTATTTTGATTTTAACTAATAGCTTCAACAAAACTTTTGGAAAGAATATTAATATTTCTAATCTAAATGAATTCACTGAAAAAAATATAAATTACCAGTTGATTAAAAATGAAATTAAAATATTTGTAGAGGTTTCCTCTGCTGAAATTTATTCATCTAAAACATATTTTACAAAAAATCGTTTTAAAGATATTTATAATTTTTCAAAGTTACTTAGAACTATCGAAAGAAAGTTATAGATGACTTTTGTAAATATAAATTGGTTTTTTTTATTACCATTGATACTGTTACCATTCTTTATATCTGTATCTGATAAATTTTTAATTAGTAATATTTATGTATTTCACGAGGATAATCTTTCAAAAAAAATTAATCTAGCTACTAAATTAATTATGTCCTTCATAATTTTTTTATTAATTATGATTCTTGCAAATCCCTGGTCTAATTCTTCAACAATAACCCAAATCGGTAAAGGTGCCCAATTAGTATTTGTTATTGATAGAAGCGTCAGTATGGCTAAACCATTTATTGGAGGTGATGAAAAAATATCAGAGATTAAATCAACAGCAGCAAGAAGAATCTTGAAGGATTTTATCAGTAATCGCCCTTTAGACATGATTGGTATCGTAGGCTTTTCCAATTCAGCATTATATGGCTCTAAGATTACAAAAAATAGAGATTACACATATGCGGCTATTGATGCAGCTACAAAGTCTTCCATTAACCAAACAAATATTGGCTCAGGAATGACAGCTGGTTTATTTATGTTTAGTGAGATTGCCACTACTGGCTCCCAAGCATTAGTATTACTCTCAGATGGAGCAGGAAAAATATCTAAGCGAGTTAAGGATCGAATAGCTCAAATCTTATCTGAGAAGAAGATAAATTTATATTGGATAATTATAAAAGAACCAAATGACCCTAGCTTATTTTCGGATAATACGTATCTGGAAGGGAGAGAGCCAACCATTATTAAACTAGATAAGTTTTTTAAGTCTCTTAATACAGAATATCAAGCTTATGAAGCAGAAAATCCAGATGCATTATCAAGTGCAATTAAGGATATTGACTCAAAGGAAAAAAGACCAATCGAAATTGAAAAAGATATCCCTGGCGATAATTATAATCCGTTCTTGTTAAGAATATTGTTAGTTCTTCTTTTTTCATTAATTTTAATTAAAAATATTAAGGTGTAGAAGATGTTATTCATAAAAAAAATATTCAATTTAAATAATTATATTTTTATTTCCATTTTACTAATATGTATTTTTTTAGCTGCAAATGAATTTATTAAACTAAAAAAAATAAATAAAATTAACTACCAAATCAATAACAATGAGCTAGTTATTAACGATCAATATGAAAAAATTAGTTTATATTCTTCTGCATACTTATTAGGTCGACAAGGGGAATACGACAATGCAATAGAAAAATATAATATCCTTTTAAGATTATTTCCTGAAGCTAATAATATTGATATTATTTATTTTAATATTGGAACTCTATTCCTTCAAGATGGCTTATCCAAGCCATTAAGTGATGATGGCAAATTAACAGTTGAAAATTTTCATAAGTTACAAAGTGCGATTATTTCCTATGAGAAAGCTTTAGAAATAAATCCATTAAATAAATTATCTAAATTTAATTTAAGTATTTTATATTCATCGATGCCGGATAAACCTTCAGAAATTATCACAGATAAAGCAGTTCAAGAGCTCAGTAATATACCCATTGGACTGCCATGAAACTTAGATTATTAAATTTAATTCAAAATAGAAAAGAATTATTAGTTCTTATATTGAGCATTTCTCTTTGCTTACTCGCGATTAATAATCCAATTTTAAAAATACAAAAATCAGTCACAAGCTATATGTTTTTAGTTGATGTTTCTCAGTCGATGAATGCAGAAGACTTAACGTACAATAAAAATAATATTTCTCGAATTGAATACACAAAACTAATAATTAAAAATATTATTGATGCATCTGAATGTGGAAGTTTTTTTAGTATAAATATATTTGCAGCTGATAATGTCGCATCAATCATAGAACCTGTTGAGAAATGTAAGAATTATGATGAGCTAATTGACACAGTGCAAAAACTTGAATGGAGAATGGCATGGAAAGGCAATTCAAGAATTACTTTTGGTATAAAGTCTGCTGCTAAAATGCAAGATAGCCTTAATTTCCCCTCTAAAATTCTTTTTTTTACTGATGGGGATGAGGCTCCTAAAGTTAATGCAATTAATAAAGTTAATCTAGATAACTTCAGCTTAGGAAACGAACTAATTTTCATTGGTATTGGTGGTGATAAAAATGTTCCTGTACCAAGATATAACTCGAGGAATATGCTCGTTGGTTTTTGGGGTATGGACATTTATGATTCTCTACCAGGAGCGACAGGAGAAAGAAGTTCTGATACTGGCAAAGACGAACCAGACCCATCGGTTGCTTCTGCAGAATACGACCGCTATTTATCAAAATTATATGAAGATTACCTTTTAGAGCTATCGATTCAAATTAAATCACAATATATTAAAGGTGATATTTCAAATTCATTTGTAAAAACTATTCTTAAAAATAAGCCGCAAAAAAAAATAAAATCTGAACTTTTATTAGAGCGGCCTAGTGTTTTTCTAATTTTATTATTAATTGTTATTTTATATACTGAAAATTACATCGCAACTTTCTTTAGAAGATTTACTCAATAATAATTCTACAAATATTTCATGGAAAATAATAAATTATTATCAATAATAGGATTATTTATATTATCTATCATATGGGGAGCTAATGTCCCCTATATGAAAGCTGCATTAGATTTTTCTGGACCCGCAGAATTTGCTTTTCTACGAAATTTTTTTGGTGCTGTAGTATTATTTGGAATTCTTATACTTTTAAAAAAACCAATACTTATAAGAGAAGCGCCTAAGCTATTTATTCTAGGTCTTTTTCAAACGGCAGGATTTACAGGATTTCTTATATGGGCTTTAATAGAAGGTGATGCAAGTAAAACTGTTATATTAGTTTTTACGATGCCCTTATGGGTTGCGATGATGGCATGGCCATTATTGAGAGAAAGGTTGACTGCTTTGCAATGGCTTGCTGCAGGAATATCTTTTTTAGGAATAGGTATAATTTTCAACCCCTTCAACGAAGGAAATAATATCTTAAGCTGCTTTCTTGCTTTAGCTTCTGGTTTTTCATGGGCTTGTGGTGTAATTCTATCAAAAAAAATTCATATTAAGTTTCCAAAATTAGATCTTCTCACTATGACTGCATGGCAAATGTTATGGGGATCAATTCCTTTATTTATAATCTTATTTATTATTAATTCAGGACCAATCTTATGGACAAATTATTTTATAAGTATCGTTTTATTTAATATAATTTTTGTAAATGCTGTTGCTTATTTATTATGGTTTTTTGCATTAAAACATCTTGAAGCCTCTTCTGTATCAATGTTGTCTTTACTGACACCTATAGCTGGTGCAGTATCAGCATGGCTCTTGCTTGGTGAAGTTCCTAATGATTCTGAAAAAATTGGTTATTTACTTATTTTACTTGGTATTTTTTCACTACTTTTTTATAGGAATAATAAAAAAAATTAAGATTCTATTTGATTAATATTATTCTGTACTATCATGTAAACTTATTGATAATAAATAATGATTTTTTAATGACTCCTAGATGAAAAAACTTTTTATAATTTTAATGCTTATGGCCAATCAAATACATTCAAATACAGAAAATCAAGGTTCACAAGTTGCTTATTTATCTGGTGGCTGTTATTGGGGGCTTGAAGAGCTAATAAGGCTGATCCCTGGAGTTTTGCAAACTAAGGTTGGCTTCTCTGGTGGGCACATAAAAAATGCTTCTTACAAAGAGGTATCTAGAGGCGATACTGGCCATGCAGAGAGTATTAAGATTGAATTTAATAGCAAAAAACTAACTTATGAAGACTTACTTTTTCACTTCTTTACAATGCATGATCCTACAACTTTAAATCAGCAAGGTAATGATAAAGGAACTCAATATAGATCTTCAATATTTTATACCAATGAGGAGCAGAAAAACATTGCGCACCAAACAATTGATTTAGTTAATAAATCTAAAGAATGGGTAAATCCAGTTATAACTGAGGTTATTGCTTTTTCTAATTTTTATCCTGCTGAAGAAGCGCACCAAAAATATATTTTAAAAAATCCAGATGGCTATAGTTGTCACTTTGTCAGAAAATTTGATTTTACAAAGTAAATATAAATCAGAATAAGCTGTCTATTTAACCCTAATCATTAACTCGTTACGACGGAAAAAAGGCAATGTCCACGGTGGGTTGTATCTAGCTATTTGAACTTGTCCAAGAGCAACAAGCTTTTTATTAATTATAAAATCATTAAGAAGTTTAAATTGTTTGCTATAACTTGACTCTCTTACTAATCCTGAAAAAACAATAACTGCATATTTCTCTGAGGGTAAACTAGTAATTCTTATGTCTTTATTATTTGGCTTGGGCAATGTGTTTATTGAATATTCTTTAGGCATCACAAAAGAAATAGTCCATCCTTTATTGCCTTCTTCAGTTAATAATGGTGCTGTCATCTCTATTACTTCAGAATTATTCTGTGCAATGACTGGAGCTGTCATATCAATCTTTGAACTTCCATCAACGCTTAAATTATTCCCAAAAATATAATCAGCAAGCATTCTAAAACCCTTAGATGATGCATCGTCAAAGTCTTCTTTTAAAATTACTTGAGCTAAAATTCTGGGCTTATATTCTCTAATCTCAAAATTTTCATTTTTGAGTATTAAAATAAATTCTGGTTCTTCAGTAGCCATAAGAAAAGATGAAAAAAATAGTAAAGAAAAGATTAATAATTTTTTTATTTTCATATCATTCACATTTTTACAAAATCTCGCTTACCCAGATTAACACCATTAGCCCTTAGGATGTTGTAAGTAGTTGTCATATGAAAAAAGAAATGAGGAATAATCCAATCACTTAAATATATATATCCATTATTAAATTTAAAAACTTTTTTACGAATAGAAAATTCAATTAATTTTATATCAGAATCGTTCATATGCTCTGATTTAATTTTCTTTAAGAACGTAATAGTTTTTTTAATTCTTGTCTGTAAATCAGAGAAGGTGATCTCATTATCTTTAAAAGATGGGGCTTTAATATTTGCTAATCTTCCAATACCCAACCTAACCATATCAGTTCCAATTTGAATTTGCTTTATTAGAGGAAACATATCTGGAGCCAGTCTTGCATTTAAAAATACTGTTTTATCAATATCTCTTTTTTTAGCATCTTTTTCGGCTTTTAATAAAATACGAGATAGAATATTAAAATTATGAATAAATAATGGGATTGAAATTTCATACATTGATAAAGCCATAGCTACTTCTCCATGTGTGTGTTTTTTTTAATTTTTCTATTATACTTTTTTTTACATATTATTAAATATAAAGACTTTTAAAATGAAAAATTTACAATTAGATGCTCACAAGCGTCAATGGTATGCGTACTATTCTGAAAAAAGAATCGTACACCAATGGTTTCAAGTTAAGCTTTTAGAAAATTTAGCAGTTCAACGCATTTTAGAAATAGGTCCAGCATATGGCGTTCCAACTGCATTAATTGCAAATGCAGGCTACGATGTAACTACATTAGACTTTATGAAGCGCGATCTTTTAGGTGCTTCCTCACATATTATTGCTGACCTATGGAAAGCTACTCCTGAAGTATATTCCAATCAAGATTGTATTTTATGTTGCGAGGTATTAGAGCACTTTCCTTTTGAAAAATCATGTGATTTATTATCCAAATTTTATAAAAGTAAAGTTCCTTATTTAATTTTATCTGTTCCTTACAATGCCCCACAACTCAATTTTAATTTATATATAAATGCCCACACTATAAAAAAAAATACAGCTTTCAAATTTAGAAATAGTTTTAGGAGTTTTAAAAAAGGTGATCCTGTAGATGGCCAATTGGGTCACCAATGGGAAATCGGTTTTAAAAATTATCCACTTAAAAAATTAAAAAATGCTGTTAAAGATGCGGGTTGGGATATTATTAAATGTGATTTCACTGCTGCTACACGCTCAGTTTTTATAGTTGCTCAAAATAAATCTGCTATTTAAATATCAATTTTAAAGCTAAGGATGTTAAAAATAACTATAATGTTCTTGTGAATCTAATTTTCAGAAAAATTGTGTATCAACGTCATATCTTCTTAGTTATCACTATGATGATTTTTCTATCTAGCTGTTCTCAGCTTGGGCCAGACTTCATGAAGAATGGAAGAAATGAATATAATAAAGTACTAGCAAATACTAATGACGAGGAAATGTTGTTAAATTTAGTCAGAAGAAGGTATGCCGACAGTATTGCAATTTTAGAGGTAAATAGTGTATCAACCTCACTTGAATGGAAGCGAGGGGGTGGACTAATTGCTAATATTTTTCAAGGTGCTGATAATGATAATCTTGGTGTCCGAAGTGATGGATCTTATAGTGAGAAGCCAACCATCACTTACCTACCCCTGCAAGGATCTGATTATGTCAGAAATGTATTAAGTCCAATTCAACCTGAAATTATCTTACTCCTTACTAGATCAGGATGGAGTATAGAAAGACTATTGAGACTAACAACTAATAAAATTAATGGAATAAATAATGCATCAGAAGCCTCTGGGCCTACACCCATTTTTGAGCCCTCTTACAAGCAATTTAAAGTATTAGCTAAAAATTTTTACCAACTTCACCAAAAAAATATCGTTAGCTTTGGTTATCAAATAGAAGGTAATAACAATGGTCTTGCACTTCTAATTAGGCCAAAATTTAAAGAATCAAAAGAAGTTAAAGACCTTATGGCTATCCTAAAATTATCTACTTCAAATACAATTATCCCATTGGCTACGAGTTTCTCCAGTGGGGCAGAAGGAGAAAATATTGAAATTAATTTAAGGTCATTAGCAGGCATACAATTTTTCTTATCGCATGGAGTTCTTATACCTCATGATGACATCATTAATAAACGAGTTAAGGTCACAAAAACAAAAGATGGCCAAAACTTTAATTGGCAAAATATTTTGTCGGATCTTTTTGTGGTTTATTCGCAAAAAGAAAAACCGATCAATGCTTCTGTGAAAGTAAAATATAGGGGGCATTGGTTCTTTATCAAAGATAATGATATGGAAAGTAAGTACACACTAATGCTTCTTAATCAAATTACTGCTTTGCAATCAGGAAGTTTAGAGAAAGTTGGTCCAGTTTTAACACTTCCAGTATCTAAGTAGATAATCTTTGTGCCTAAATTATTCTTGAAATTAAGTTATAATATCGCGCACGCGCCCGTAGCTCAGTTGGATAGAGTACTTGGCTACGAACCAAGGGGTCAGGAGTTCGAATCTTCTCGGGCGCGCCAATTATAATTTTTTTGCGCCCGTAGCTCAGCTGGATAGAGTACTTGGCTTCGAACCAAGGGGTCAGGAGTTCGAATCTTCTCGGGCGCGCCATTTTTATATTGCAGTATTTTCTAAATAAACTTTACCGCGTTCTGAATCTATCTCCGATATTAGCTGAATTGTATTATTAAATTCAACTTTATTTTTTTGTTCAATTGAAATTTCAATCAATTCAACCAAAGAATCTAAATGCTTATCATTTAAGCTTATCGCTTGCTTAAGAAATAACTTTGCATAATCTAAATTTAACATTTTTCTTTGAACGAAACCTAAGTAATACCATGCATCAGCACTTTCCTCATCTGATTGAGTCCATGATTTAGCTATTTTTAACATTAATGGCCAGTCTTCGTTTTGCATTGGCAAAACAATTTTCATAAAAAAAGGTTTCCTATTTTCCGGTAGACTCCAAAATGGAGCTGCGTTACTTTTTAAATCTTTTTGCTCTTTTGTTTGAAGTAATTCTTTAATCCAGTCCGCTGGAAGACAATAGTAATAATTTTGTCTTCTTCCAGGACTTTTAAATGTTGTTATACCTACAAGGTTAAAATCGAGGTCAAATAATGCTCCTCCACTTGAACCAACTGTAAAGCCTGAAGAAGATCTTATAATATTACTTTTGAAAAATGGGTATAACGCTTTAATTTTTCCATATGATGGAAGTGGCATTGGATTGTCGTTTGGAAATGTTAAAGTAAAAACTTTCTCCTCATAGTTTAAATCTTTTGATGCTCTCAAATTAACAGGGAGCAAGGGTAAGTTATCAAACTTCAAGATACATAAATCTTTTTCCCAATCAGCATATACAGAAATAGGAGTGTATGTTTGAAAAAATTTTACTACATTCACACCATCACTATCTGCAAAAATATGACAATTTGTAGCAACATGATTTTCTTTAATTACAATACCTGAACCAGAACCCGTCACACCTCCTTTAAAGGTTACAAATACTTGTACCATTGATTTACTTAAATCAAACAATTCTGCCTGAGCAGGATAGCTATTTGAATATTGAGAGAAGAAAATTAATAATAAAAAATAGAATTTTTTTAACATGCTTTAGGACAAACCTTCTAAGAAATAATTCATATTGATTTAATATATGTTGTATACAAATGATTAGTATGCTAATAATGATGGATGGCTATGTATAAATATTAATAAAAGCCATTTTTTCTTTTACTTTTAGGAGGAGTATTAAGATGTTAAATAAAAATAGTAATTTCTATCAAAAGTTGTTTGGTTCAATATTAGGGATATTAATAATAGGATTTTTTTCATCAGTTGTAAAAGCTGGGGGTGAGGAAGAGTCTATATACACGCAGTTAGGCGGGACTTATAATATAGCATTAACTGTTGATCACTTAGTTGATAAAATCTATGTTAATAAAGCTTTAAATAAAAATCCTGCATTAAAGGCAGTTCATGATGCAGATCATACTCGAGCAGGATTTAAAGTGATGTTAACTAATTGGGTTGTTGAAAGAACGGGTGGGAATCCAATTTATCAGCCAGATGAATTTGGACGCGGTAAAGATATGAAATCGTCACATCCTCATCTAAATATTACTGATCGTGAATTTGATATTATTATGGTTGAATGTCTTCAAACATTCTATGCATGGGATGTACCCGATCATCTAATTAAGGCTATTATGGGAGACCTTCAAAGCTTTAGAAGTGATATTGTAACCAACCCTATTGCTAACTATAAGAGTCCTTACAACAGCCCTTTCAATGGGATTAATTAATATTTATATAGTTTAAGTAAAACTTTTAATCTAAAAAGACTATGTTTACATAGTCTTTTTTATTTACTTTTTAATAAACTATCTAATTTGTGTTCTTTTTCTGCCATAGTTTCAGCAAGCTTATTTAAAGTATTTTTAAGCTCATTAAAATCTTTATTGTTCAGATGCGTTTTACAAGCGACTTTATTCTGAATATCGGCCACCTGCCCTTCTATATCAATACCAGTTTTCGTAAGAGTAACTGTAACTACTCTTTCATCTTGAGAAGAACGCTTTCTATTTACTAAATCCATTTTTTCTAATTTCTGAACAATTGGTGTGATAGTTGGAGAATCTAACTTTAAAGTATTTGCAATTTTTTTTACGCTACTAGCCCCATTTTCCCATAAAACAAGCAAAACCAGGTACTGTGTGTAGGTAATACCTATCTCGTTAAGATATATACGATAATAACGAATGATTGAATTTGTTGCGGCATAAAGAGCAAAACAAAGTTGATTATTTAGTAATAAATTTTTATGTTTAGTCATAGTTTAGATGTGTGTGAAAATGTTTTTATTATTTTGTATTTAAACATACTTTAAAGAATTCTGCAGAACAGAATCCACAGATAAAAATGGTAGGGTGTGGGAGGATCGAACTCCCGACCATCGGATTAAAAGTCCGGTGCTCTACCAGCTGAGCTAACACCCCAATATCGGAAACCGAAATTATCCAGTAATATTTGAACTTGGTCAATGGACATTTTTGATTTAATTTACTTTATGCCTGGGAATCGACCAGCTAATCCACGCATCATCTTCCCGATTCCACCTTTGGAGAACATTTTCATCATCTTTTGCATTTCTTCAAATTGCTTTAGTAGTCGATTAACATCTTGGACGTGAACTCCTGACCCATTTGCAATTCTAATTTTTCTTTTTGCTTTAATTACATCAGGATATTTTCTTTCTTTTATAGTCATTGAACTAATTATTGCCTCAATCTGAACTAAAGATTTATCTCCATCTTCAGGCTTAATTTTTGAAGCAGCATCTGATATTTGTGAAGGCATTTTATCCATCATTGCTCCGACACCTCCCATTTTCTGCATTTGGGATATTTGATTTTTAAAATCGTTTAAATCAAAGCTTTTACCTGAAGAAACTTTTTCTGCTAACTTCTCTGCTTCTTTTGTATCAACATTTTTTTGTGCCTCCTCAACTAAGCCAACAATATCACCCATTCCAAGAATTCTTGAGGCCATTCTTTCTGGATGAAATGCCTCCAAACCATTTGGCTTTTCGCTAACCCCTATATATTTAATAGGTTTGTCTGTTATGTGCCTTACTGAAAGAGCTGCACCTCCCCTTGAGTCTCCATCTAATTTTGTTAAAACAACCCCAGTTAATGGCAAAGCTTCACCGAATGCTTTAGCAGTATTAACTGCATCTTGGCCCTGCATTGCATCAACTACAAATAAAGTTTCTATTGGCATTAATGCCTTATGCAGTTGCTTTATTTCTTTCATCATAGCTTCATCAATACCTAATCGACCTGCAGTATCAAAAATAACTACATCAAAGAAATATTTTTTTGCATAATCTAGAGTTGCTAAAGCAATTTTAATAGGCTTATCTTTTGGTGACGAATCAAAACAATCAACATTTAGACTCTCTGCCAATGTTTTTAGTTGATCAATAGCTGCAGGTCTATAAACATCAGCACTTGCAACCAAAACCTTTTTCTTTTGATCTAATAAAATTTTAGCTAACTTGGCAACAGTTGTTGTCTTTCCAGACCCTTGTAATCCAGCCATTAGGATTACTGCTGGTGGTTTTGTAGAAAGCTCTAGTCCAACGTTCTCATCCCCCATCAAGCTAGTTAATTCATCTTGAACAATTTTAATAATTGCTTGTCCAGGTTTTACACTTTCAAGAACCTTAGCGCCTAATACCTTTTCTTTTACTCGATCAATGAAGTATTTCACAACAGGTAAAGCAACATCTGCCTCAATTAATGCAATTCTCACCTCTCTCATAGCTTCACTTATGTTCTCTTCGCTAAAGCGTGATTGACCACGTATAGTTTTTATTACTGTCTGTAATCGTTCTGTTAAATTTTCAAGCATTATCTAAAATTCTCAATTTAAATTTAATATCTAACGGTTTCGGTTTATATTAGAAATCCATTATAATTGTGTTTAATTTTTTGAACAAACATTACTTTATGGAATATTCTTTATTACTTCTGTTTTCAATATTTTTATACTTAATCCCATGTTTATTTTTGGTTTTTAATAAATCTACAAAAACTAAGATAGTTAATTTAGCATTAATAACTGGTTTAATAACTCATGCTTCACTCATTTATCTAACAACTGTATCTAATGGTATTAATTTAAACTTTTCTAATTCATTGTTAATAGTTAGTTGGGTAACAGTATTTTTTTATTACCTTATCAATAAAAAAATACAATCTAATGGATTGGAAAACTTAACTCTAATACCAACTTTATTGATTATTTTATCCCACCCACTTCTTAAAAATGATCAATCATTTGTAATTCAGATGTCAATAAATTCAATCGTACATATTTTTATTGCAATATTATCTTATAGTCTTCTGACTGTAGGTGCTATATTTTCAATCTTTATTCTATTATTTCAGAATAATCTTACTAAGAAATATCAAGATGAAAAAGATTTCAATGGCAACTTTTCCTTACTATCAATGGAAGATATTTTATTTAAGATTTATTGGTTTGGCTTTATCCTTTTATCAATAACTCTATTTTCAGGTATTTTATTTACAAACGAAATTTTTGGTAGCTCAATAGTTTGGAATCACAAAACTATTTTCTCTTTTATGGCATGGATAACTTACGGGACTATGTTGTTAGGAAGAATGAATTATGGATGGAGAGGTAAAAAAGCAATTGTAATTTCTCTTATTGCATTTATATTTCTTCTATTATCTTATTTTGGTACAAAATTTGTTTTAGAAATTCTACTTAGCAATAACTTATCTTAAAAAAATTATTGGCCATTTATTTTTAGATGCTTCTTTTTCTAAAATTTCATCAGGATTTGCTGCTACAGGATTACTAACAACTCTAAGTAATGGTAAATCATTGTGAGAGTCACTGTAGAAAAAAGTTTGTTCTAAATCTTTAAAAATAATCCCTTCTTGTTTTAACCATAAATTTAATCTATCTATTTTACCTTCTTTAAATGAAGGGATGCCTTTAACTTTGCCATTGAATTCTCCATTAACCTCTTCAAGATCAGTTCCAATTAAATCACTTATACCAAGTAAATTTCCAATAGGTTTTGTAATATAACTATTAGTTGCCGTAATTATTAATAATTTATCCCCATTATTTCTGTGCTCCTGAATAAGATGTCTTGCCTTTTTCGTTATCATTGATTTTGCAACTTCGTCAATAAAGCGTTCGAGAAGTTTATCAAGGAATTTTCTTGGGTTATTCTTAAAAAATCTAAATTGGAATTCAGTAAATTCATAGATATCTAATTTACCTGAATTATAGTCGGCATAAAATTTCTTATTCGATGCTTCATGACTTTTTTGATTGACTAGTCCTTCTTTAACTAAGAATAGTCCCCAATTGTAGTCAGAATCACCATCAAGGAGTGTATTATCTAAATCAAAAATAGCTAAATTCAAAAATATCTCTTCTATACTTGTGGGTGGGCACGCTCATATTTTGAGTGTAATTTATTAAGCGCACTTAAATACGCTTTTGCAGATGCAATAACAATGTCAGTGTCAGAGCCATGACCATTAACTATTCTACCACCTCTGGATAAGCGAACAGTTACTTCACCTTGTGAGTCTGTTCCAGAAGTTATATTACTTACTGAAAATAATAACAACTCAGCTTGTGATTGAACAATTGATTCAATAGCTTTAAAGGCAGCATCAACTGAGCCACTTCCTTCCGAACTAGACTTATGATTTTTTCCATCCATCATCATCTCAATTTCAGAAATAGGAGTCTTACCCGTTTCTGAAGCAGTCTTTAATCCAATTAATTTATATAAATCATAGGACTCTTCAACATATTCCTCGCTAACTAAGGCATGAATATCTTCATCAAAAATTTGTGATTTTTTATCGGCTAGTAATTTAAATCGACCAAATGCTGCATTAAATGTTTCTTTAGATTCAATTTCAATACCTAATTCACTTAATCTACTTTTAAATGCATTTCTTCCTGAAAGTTTCCCGAGGCTAATTTTATTAGCTCCCCAGCCAACATCTTGAGCAAGCATTATTTCGTAAGTTTCCCTATGCTTCAAAACACCATCTTGATGGATGCCTGATTCATGAGCAAATGCATTTGCCCCAACAACTGCCTTATTAGGCTGAACTGGATATCCTGTAATCGTGGAAACCAATCTAGATGTCGGTACAATTTGTTGGGTGTTGATCTGAGACTCTAGGTTAAAAATATCTTTTCTTGTTTTAACAGCCATAACAATTTCTTCTAAACTAGCATTTCCTGCCCTCTCCCCGAGGCCATTAATTGTACATTCAACTTGTCTAGCGCCATTTAAAACAGCTGATAATGAATTAGCTACAGCCATCCCAAGATCATTATGGCAATGCGTTGACCATATTACTTTATCTGAACTAGGCACCCTATCTATTAATATTCTCATACGCTCCCCCCATACATCTGGAACAGAGTAGCCAACTGTATCTGGAACATTAATTGTTTTAGCCCCCGCTTTTATAACGGCGTCGAATATTTCAATAAGAAAATCTATATCTGATCTAACTGCATCTTCAGCAGAAAATTCTACATCGTCTGTATAAGATAAAGCCCATTCAACTGCTTTTACAGCTTGATTCAGAACCTGGTCTGGCTCCATCCTTAATTTATTTTCCATATGGATTTTGCTTGTTGCAATAAAAGTATGAATTCGCTTATTTTCTGCAGGCTGAATAGCCTTACCAGCTTTCTCAATATCAGGCTCAAGTGCTCTTGCTAAAGAGCAAACCGTTGATTTTTTTATTGTTTTTGCAACAGCTTTAATAGCCTCGAAGTCTCCAGGACTTGCTGCAGCAAAGCCAGCTTCAATTACGTTAACACCTAATTTCTCAAGTTGTTTTGCAATCCTAATTTTCTCTTCTTGGGTCATTGATGCACCAGGGCTTTGTTCACCATCACGCAATGTAGTATCAAATATTATTAATTTATTTTTCATCAAATATGTCAACATCTAAAAAATTTTTGCTATTTTTAAATTTTGCCCTTAATAAATTAAAGTATCCAGATAAAGAATATCCAAATGCAATTATAAAAATAACCTCTGCTGGGTTGTGAGAGATCAGTCCAAATAACAAAGCTATTAGAAGAATTACAACAAAAGGTTGGCTGTTCCTAAGATTGATATCTTTGCCACTGTAAAAATTCACATCTGCTGTCATTGATAACGCAACAAAAAGCGTTATTATCAATGCAAACCATTGCATCTGAAAAAAACCTAGAAATATTTCATTTCCACTGATTCCATTATCAAACGAAATCCAAATAAAACTAGCCAGTAATGTTGCTGCTGCGGGTGAAGGAAGACCAGAAAAATATTTCTTATTATCAATATCTAATTTAACATTAAATCTAGCAAGTCGAACTGCTGCGCAAGTGCAATATATAAATGAAACGATCCATCCCAATTTCCCAAGTGGCTGGAGTGCCCATACATATATTACTAGGGCTGGGGCAACCCCAAAAGAAACCATATCCGATAAACTATCGTATTCAGAGCCAAATGCACTTTCTGTGCTTGTCATCCTTGCAACTCTTCCATCCAAACCATCTAGAATTAATGCAACGAAAATAGCAATAGCAGCATGATCATATCGGCCATTCATTGCCTGTACAATAGAGTAAAATCCAGCAAATAAAGATGCTGTCGTAAATAAATTAGGGAGAAGGTAAAATTTATTCTTCCCTCTAATGTCTTTTTTTAAACTTTCTTTGTTAGTAACCATATTTATTATAAATTTTATCCTAGAATTGCTTAATATTCATCGTTATTAATAGATATTCTATTTATAATGATAATAAATCAAATTTATCTATTTACCCACTAAACATGAAATTTAAACTTATCTCTCAAGATGGCAATGCAAGAGCCGGGCTTTTAAAACTTTCACACGGTGAAATTAATACCCCTGTTTTTATGCCAGTTGGGACTTATGGTGCTGTTAAATCAATTAGCCCTGATGAGTTAGAAGCTATGAATTATGAAATTATTCTAGGGAATACTTTCCATCTTTGGCTTCGTCCAGGATTAGAAATTATAAAAAAACATAAGGGACTTCATCAATTTATTAACTGGAAAAGACCTATGCTTACTGATTCTGGTGGATTTCAAGTTTGGAGTTTAGGTAAAATGAGAAAAATCAGTAGTCAAGGAGTTACCTTTAGATCTCCAATAAATGGTAATGAATGCTTTCTTGGTCCCGAAGAATCTATTGAGATTCAAAAAAACCTTAATTCTGATATAGCGATGATATTTGATGAATGCACCCCTTATCCTGCAACATATGAAGAAGCTAAAATCTCAATGCTACTAAGCCAAGAATGGGCCTATCGAAGTAAAGAAAGTTTTTTAGGTAGTAAAAATGCACTATTTGGAATAATTCAAGGCGGGATGTATGAAGATTTAAGGGAGGACTCATTAGCACAGCTTTCAAATATTGGTTTTGATGGCTATGCAATAGGTGGTTTATCTGTAGGTGAGCCAAAGGCTGATATGGAAAAAATTACTGCCTTTATAACGCCAAAGATGCCTCAAGAAAAGCCACGTTATTTGATGGGTGTTGGAACGCCTGAAGATATAATGCATGCAATTGAGCATGGTGTTGACATGTTCGATTGTGTAATGCCCACTAGAAATGCAAGAAATGGTTGGATATTTACTCGATTTGGAGATATTAAGTTAAAAAATACTCGATACAAAGATGATTTATTACCATTTGATAAATCTTGCGCATGCTATACCTGCCAAAATTTTTCCAGATCTTATCTTCATCATCTTTTTAAAATTGGTGAAATGTTAGGTTTGAGATTAAATACAATTCATAATTTATTTTTTTATAAGACATTCATGAAGGAAGCATCAGATGCAATTAAGCATCAAAAATTTAAAGAATACCAAACTCTCTTCCTGAAAACTCGCAAAGCTAATGAATAGATGTGTGACTTATGATAGAATCATGCTTTTTTTAAAGGATAAAATATTATGAATGAAGGACTAGCAAGTTTTCTCCCTTTTATAATAATTTTTGTTTTATTTTATTTTATGTTGATTCGTCCTCAAATGAAGCAGGCTAAAGAGCATAAAGCTTTATTAGATGCACTTAAGGCTGGTGATGAAATCGTCTCAAATAGTGGCTTGTTAGGAAAAATTACCAAGTTAAATAACCAATTTGCAACAATAGAGATAGCTAAAAATGTAGAAGTGAAATTGCAGAAACAAACTATCCAAAGTCTTTTACCTAAAGGTACAATTAAATCAATTTAAGAATTCTGATACTAATTCAAATTAAATGAATCAATCACCACGCTGGAAATATCTTTTAATCTTAACAACAATCTTGTTAAGTGTGATTTTTGTCATGCCAAATTTCTATGGCGAATCTCCTGCTATCCAAATAATGCCAATTAAAACAGGTGAAAAAATTGATACTTCGCTATTGGAATCAATTGATAGAATATTAGAGAAATCTGAAATACAAAATACTGGTTTAATTTTACAAAACTACCATATAAAAGTTAAACTCAAAACAGCCGAAGATCAACTAAAAGCAAAAAGTCTCATTCAAAAAGCGTTAGGAAATCAATATGTAGTGGCTTTGAATTTAATCTCAAATTCACCTAATTGGCTATCCAATATGGGAGCTCTTCCAATGTATTTAGGTCTTGATTTAAGAGGTGGGGTACATTTTCTAATGCAGGTAGATTTATCAACAGCTCTTGAAAAAACCACTGCTAATTATTTAAGTGAATTTAGAACTGCATTAAGAAAAGAGAAAGTTGGTTACTACGGCGCCACAAAAGAAAATGACATCATCCAACTTAAATTTAAATCTAAAGCAGAATTAAATAAAGGTAAAAATATTATTAGGGGTATTAACAATAATTTTGACTTTAAAGAAATTTTTGTTAATAAAGAAATTATTCTTAAAGTTATTATTAGTGCGCAAACAAAAAAATCAATCACGGAATTTGCTATCAAACAAAATTTAGAAACTTTAAACAATAGAGTAAATGAGCTGGGAGTGGCGGAGCCGTTAATTCAACAACAAGGACTTGATAGGATTGTTATTCAGCTTCCTGGTGTTCAAGATACAGCAAAGGCTAAAGAAATTTTAGGTCGAACAGCAACGCTTGAAATGAGAATGGTTAATGAAGATAACTTTAATCCAGATATTTTTGAAGAAGGAAATGAAGACCAGATACCGTTAAATTCAGAAATTCTTCCGGATCGATTTGGCAACAATATTCTAGTAAAAAAAGAGGTTATCTTAACTGGTCAAAGAATTACTGACGCTGGGCCTGGAGTTGATCAAAATGGGCAGTCGATTGTTTCAATTACCCTAGATTCAAAAGGTGCTAGTGTTTTTAAGCAAGTAACTCGTGAGAATGTAGGCAAAAGGATAGCGCTGCTTTTAATTGAAAAGAATCTAACGGAAATAGTTACAGCACCTGTTATTAAAGCTGAAATAGGCGGGGGGCGTGTACAAATTACTGGGATGGCCAATCCTCAAGAAGCCACGGATGTTGCATTACTTTTAAGGGCTGGTTCTTTAGCAGCACCAATGGAGATTATTGAAGAAAGAACAGTTGGGCCAAGTATGGGTAAAGAAAATATTTCTCGTGGAGTCCAGTCAACACTCTGGGGTTTTATTGCGATTATTATGATGATGGCTGTTTACTATATGGTTTTTGGTGTTATCTCTGTGATTACACTATCTGTTAATTTATTTTTTTTAGTAGCATTACTTTCTTCGCTTCAAGCTACATTAACCCTTCCAGGTTTAGCTGCTATCGCATTAACATTAGGCATGGCTATTGATTCTAGTGTTCTTATTAATGAAAGAATTCGTGATGAAATAAGAAATGGAAATACACCACAAGCTAGTATTAGTATGGGTTATAAAATGGCCTGGGGCACTATACTAGACTCCAATATCACAACTATGATTGCTGGACTGGCTCTCTTCATGTTTGGGTCTGGACCTATTAAAGGCTTTGCAGTAGTGCTTGTATTGGGAATTTTAACTTCCATGTTTAGTGCAATTTTTGTATCACGCGCCATAGTTAACTATATTTATGGTAATAAGCGCCAGAGAAGTAAATTATCAATTGGTGAAATATTTAAGGTGGATAACAACTAAAGTTATGGAAATTTTTAGAGTAAAAAAAGACATCCCTTTTATGAAATACAGCAAAATATCTGCAGTAATATCAAGTACTGCATTTATTTTAGCAGTTTTCTTTATTATAGCCCGCGGTTTAAACCTCGGGGTGGACTTTACTGGTGGGACGATGATGGAAGTTAGTTACCCAGAAGCTGCAAATATTGATGATATTCGCCAAAGTTTACAAGATATAGATTTAGAAGATGCTCAAGTGCAAAATTTTGGGACTGAAGAAGATGTTTTGATTCGTTTACCTATTCGAGAAGGCTTATCTATTGCTGAGCTATCAGAAAAAGTTGCGAGCGCTCTAAAACAATCGAACAGCTCAATGGAGGTAAGTAGAGTTGAGTCTGTTGGGTCCCAAGTTGGAGACGAGCTATATGAAAGTGGTGCTCTAGCAGTCCTTTTTGTGTTTATAGGGATTATGCTTTATTTAACAATGCGGTTTGAATGGCGATTTGCAATAGCAGCAATAATTGCAAATATGCATGATGTTATTATTATCTTAGGCTTTTTTGCTTTTTTTCAATGGGAATTTAATTTAACAGTTCTTGCAGCAGTATTAGCAGTTTTAGGCTACTCGGTAAATGAGTCTGTTGTAGTGTTTGATCGTGTCCGAGAGAATTTCAGAAAAATGAGGAAAGCAAATGTTCCTGCAGTAATAAACAATGCAATCACTAGAACTATGTCACGGACTATCATGACTCACGTCTCAACTCAAACTGTTGTAATTTCAATGTTAATTTTTGGTGGCGAAATTCTTCACAATTTTGCATTAGCCTTAACAATAGGTATATTATTTGGAATTTATTCTTCAATCATGGTTGGGTGTCCTATAGCAATGTGGCTCGGAACTAATCAAACTAATTTAGCAATCTTTAATCAAGAAACAAAAAAGGGAAATAAAGAATTATAAATACTCACAGTGTTTAATTTTTCACTTACAAATCAAATTATTCTCTTAGCTATCCTCTTAATAGTATCGGCTTTTTTTTCTATTTCTGAGACAAGCTTAATGTCTATAAACAGATATAGATTAAAGCACTTATCCAAAAGTGGAAATACTGGTGCAAAGTTGGCCACAAAACTTCTTAAAGAAACAGACAAGTTATTAAGTGTAATATTGCTATGTAATAATTTTTCAAATGCTGCTGCTGCGACCTTAGTAACTGTCATTTCTGTTCAACTTTATGGAGATCAAGAAATTATTATTATGATCGGCACATTGATCACAACTTTTTTAATTTTAATTTTTAGTGAAATATCTCCAAAAGTTATTGCTGCAGCCCATCCTGAAAGATTAGCATTATCATGTAGCTTTATACTCTACCCTCTACTAAAAATTCTTTACCCAATAGTTCTTTTTGTTAATATCTTTGTTCTAGGAATTTTGAAAATTTTTAATGTAAAAATTAATTTTACTCAAAATAATCTAATAACTATGGACGAACTAAAAGGTATTATCAGTGATTCCGGTAAATTTATTCCAAACAAAAATAAGTCTTTATTATTAAATCTAATAGATCTTGAAAAAGTAACTATTGATGAGATCATGATGCCACACACAAATATTGAATGTATAAGCCTAAACCAATCTATTGAAGATATTTTAATAAAAATAGAAAATTTTCACCACAATAGAATACTAGTTAAAAAGAAAGATAATGAAGAAATACATGGTGTTTTAGATATTAACAAGCTATTTAAGCTGTATATTAAAGAGAATATGCAATCTTTAAATCAAGATCAATTTATTGCTTTAATCGATCCACCTTATTTTATTCCGTCAGGAACGACAATATATAAACAAATGCAGAAATTTCAAGACAACCAAGAGAAGATTGGTTTAATTGTAAATGAGCATGGAGAATTTATAGGGCTAGTTACTCTGGAAGACATACTCGAAGAAGTTATCGGGGAATTTAATATTGAACTACCTTCCAGGTCATCCAAAATAATTTTTGACGAAGATGGTTGGATTGTAGATGGAGGAATTTCCATTAGGGAGTTAAATAAAAAATTAACTCTTAATTTACCAATTCAAGGTCCTAAAACTTTAAATGGATTAATTTTAGATTTTTTCGAAGATATTCCAGAGCCTAATACAAGCTTTAAGATAAGTAATATAACTTTTCAAATAATTAATGCACAAGATAAAAATGTCAAAAGTGTGAAAATATATAGTAAATTAATAAAAAGTAAAATTTAAAAATGGAACGAAATAATAGTGCAGAAGGTCTCAAGTTAAAACCCGAAAAGGTTAAACCAAAGCTTCCGAGTATATATAAGGTTATAATCTTAAACGATGACTTTACACCTATGGAGTTTGTTGCAAATGTTATTCAAAGTGTTTTTAATAAATCTAAAGATGATGCAACAAGAATAATGCTTCAGATACATACAGAGGGAATTGGTATCTGCGGGACATTCCCATTTGAGATAGCAGAAACGAAAATGAATCAAGTTTTAAATTTAGCAAAAGAATCACAACATCCCTTGCAATGTATTATAGAAAAGATATAGTTTAATTTATGATTGCACAAGAATTAGAAGTTAGTCTTCACATGGCATTTATGGATGCTCGTCAAAAAAGGCACGAGTTAATTACTGTCGAACATCTTTTATTAGCCATGCTTGATAATCCATCGGCATCAGAAGTTCTAAATGCCTGTGGCGCAAAAATTGAAAAATTGCGTACTGATATTGCTGGGCATATTGAAGAACATACCCCTATTGTTTCTGGCAGTGATGATGTAGACACTCAGCCAACACTTGGTTTTCAAAGAGTAATCCAAAGGGCAATGCTTCATGTTCAATCTTCTGGGAAGAAAGAGGTTACAGGCGCGAATGTATTAGTTGCTATTTTTGGAGAAAAAGATTCTCATGCTGTTTATTTTCTTCATCAACAAGGTATTGCCAGGCTTGATGTAGTTAACTTTATAGCTCATGGGATATCAAAAGTAGCTGAAGTAGGAAATAAAGAAACAACTTCTGAGGAGTCTACTCCTGAAGTGAAGACAAATAAGAGTCTTGAGAGTTATACAATCAATCTTAATAAATTAGTTGGTGAGAACAAGGTAGATCCCTTAATTGGTCGTGAGGCTGAAATAGAACGTGTTGTTCAAATTTTATGTAGGCGAAGAAAAAATAATCCACTATTGGTCGGTGAAGCCGGTGTTGGTAAAACAGCTATAGCTGAAGGGCTTGCAAAGAAAATTGTTGAAAAAGATATCCCCGAGGTCCTTCAAAATAAAACAATTTACTCACTTGATTTAGGGGCATTAATTGCTGGCACAAAATATCGAGGAGATTTTGAACAACGTCTTAAAACAGTAATGAAACAACTGAGCGAGGAAAAAAATTCGATTTTATTCATTGATGAAATTCATACCATTATTGGTGCTGGTTCAGCTAGTGGCGGAACTTTAGATGCTTCAAACTTATTGAAACCTGCACTCGCAAATGGCCAAATCAAATGTATTGGTGCCACAACCTATCAAGAATATAGGACAGTTTTTGAAAAAGACCATGCATTAACTAGAAGATTTCAAAAAATAGATGTTGAAGAACCAGATGTTCCAACGACTATTGCTATTCTTAAAGGCTTAAAATCTCACTTCGAAGAGCATCATAATGTTAAATTTTCTGCTGATGCCATAATTAGTGCTGCAGAGCTATCTGCAAAATTTATTAATGATAGGCAATTGCCAGATAAAGCTATCGATATTATTGATGAAGCTGGAGCAGCTCAAAGAATACTCCCAAACAATAAGAAAAAGAAAGTGATTGGAGCTAAAGAAATAGAAGAAGTAATTTCTAAGGTTGCAAGAATTCCAGCAAAAAATATTAACAAAGATGATCGAAACTCACTTAAAACACTTGAGCGCGATCTAAAAGCAGTTATTTTTGGGCAAGATAAGGCAATAAGCTCGCTATCATCAGCAATTAAAATGGCAAGGAGCGGCCTTGGTCCAGAAAATAGACCTATTGGTAGCTTTCTTTTTAGTGGGCCCACAGGAGTAGGTAAAACTGAGGTTGCTAAACAATTAGCATATACTCTTGGTATCGAATTGATTCGTATTGATATGAGTGAGTATATTGAAAGGCATTCAATATCTAAACTAATTGGTTCACCCCCTGGTTATGTTGGATACGATAATGGTGGCTTATTGACAGAACAAATTAATAAAACACCTCATGCCGTTCTATTATTGGATGAGATTGAGAAAGCTCACCCAGATGTTTTTAATATCCTTCTTCAAGTAATGGATAATGGTAATCTTACTGACAGTAATGGAAGAAAAACAGATTTTAGAAATGTAACAATCATTATGACAACTAATGCAGGAGCTGAAGCATTATCAAAAATAGATTTTGGCTTTACTCACAATAAAAAAACTGGAGATGAACAAGTAGAAATAAAGAAAATATTTTCTCCGGAGTTTAGAAATAGGCTTGATGCAATCGTTTCATTTGGTGCATTAGATAACAATATAATTCTAAAAGTTGTTGAAAAATTCCTAATTCAATTAGAAAATCAGCTCCATGATAAAAAAGTAGATGCTACATTTACAAAAAAACTTAAAAATTACTTAGCTAAAACTGGATTTGATCCACAAATGGGCGCAAGACCTATGGCAAGACTAATCCAAGACACTATCCGAAAATCTTTAGCTGATCAGCTTTTGTTTGGCAAACTTGTAAATGGTGGCGAAGTTGAAATTGATGTTGACGAGACAGATAAAATTATTCTAAATTTTAAAAATAAAGAAAAAATATCAGTTTAACCGAAGTTGGGCTTTACCATCACTTTCTTAAATAAATCGCTCTCAATAAGCAATTTTAACCATCCTCTTATTTTTTTATACTCTGAATTATCAAACCATGCCTTATCAACATTCATAAATTGCCTTATAAAAGGAAAAATAGATATATCAATATAGGTTCTTTTATCACCAATTAAATAATCTGTGTTCACTAATCGACTCTCCAGAACCTCCAAAAAAAAATAACAATTTTCCCGAAGTTCAACTTTTGATTTATCTGGATATCTTTCAAAATACTTATACCGATCTAATGATTCTTTAAATTTACCGTCATTTAATGAGATTAATTCATTAGCTATTTCTTTATCTTTTGGCTCTAGTAAGAATGACTCATTAGAATCACCCTTCTGATATGCCCATCTCATTATCTCTAAACTTTCATCTAATACTAATTTATTTAATTTTAATACAGGAACTGTGCCTTTTGAGCTAATAGTAAGCATTTCATTCGGTTTATTTCGAAGAGATATCTCATAGATATCGAATTCAATATTAGATTCTACAAGCGCCATCCTTGCTCTCATTGCATATGGGCACCTCCTATATGAAAATAAATATGGTCTTGATGTATTGCTATCTAATTTCTCTACATAGTTCATAGATTAACTTATGTCCCTTAAAGATTAATCCTGAATATATTTGGATTAGCTCTGCTCCATTATCTATTTTCTCTTTACCATCTTTTCCCGACATAATACCTCCAACGCCAATAATTGGAATTTTTCCATTAAGTTTTGTTTTTAAGTATTTTAAAGTTTTCAATGAGCTTAATCTTAAGGGAAGTCCGGACAAGCCCCCTGCCTCTTCAGATTTCATAGAACTAACACCACTCCTAGACAAGGTAGTATTAGTTGCTATTACTCCATCAATTTTATACTTTAATAACAATTTACATATAAAAGAAAGTTGTAAATTTGTATTATCGGGAGAAATTTTAAGCAAGAAAGGTACATATTTTTTATATTTTTTATGTAGTATTTTTTGTTCTTTATTAATTACTTTTAGTAATTCTTCTAAACTTTCCCCCTCTTGTAATTTACGAAGATTCTTAGTATTTGGAGAAGATACGTTTAGTACAATGTAGCTAGCAAATAAATATGATTTTCGGAAACATACAAGGTAATCATTTACAGCTTCATTAATTGGGGTGTCAAAATTTTTTCCAATATTAATACCTAAAATACCCTTAAATTTTGTTTTTTTTATATTATCTATTGCCTTATCAATACCATCATTATTAAAACCAAATCTATTTATAATTCCCTCTTCTTTTGTAAGTCTGAATGATCTTGGCTTAGGGTTTCCTGGCTGAGGTCTTGGAGTTAATGTTCCAACTTCAATAAAGCCAAATCCAAGTTTAGATAGACAATCTATATATTCAGCATTTTTATCAAGTCCCGCTGCAAGACCAACTGGGTTATCAAACTTTAGGCCCATAAGAGATCTTGGCCTACATTGAATTCTTTTAGTCGCAAACCTTAATAGCCCTAGATAATTGGCTATTTTTAGAGATTTCATTGCTAAATGGTGCGCAACTTCTGGATTAAAAAGGAATAAAAAAAATCGAATTATATTGTACATAATACAATTTTTATTTTTTTTTCTGGGATATTTTTCAAAATAGTTTACCTCAGATGCTCATAGATAATATTTAAAATACTTTTTGCTGTGAGTGTATTATTTAGTTTCCCATTTGGATAATCAATAAATACCCTTGTTCCTTTTTGATCCTCTTTAATTCTTATGCGATATCTTTTTTCGTTCTTTCCAAGCCCTTTTTCATCATCAGATCCCCAAAAGCTCATAATTTCTTCTGTTAATGACTTATCTTCTATCACATCTACCTCCTCACTTCCGTCTGAATTATTTAGCCTTTCTTCCTCTTCTTTTATCCTCTGCTCCTCTTCTTCATCGTCTTCCCAAAATGCTAATTTATCAATTAATCCTTTATTCTTTTTCTTTGAGCTCTCAAGCTCTAAATCTTTGTATTTAACATAAAAAATTCCTTTAGACCTATTTTTATCTTCTGTTATAAACCCTATTATATCTAGGGCTAATGACAACCTTCTCCATGATCGATCGAAAGGATCATTTAGTAACAAAAAATTTCCCCGTTTATTTTCAACAAGTGTTGCGTTTTTCTTTTCTATTGGATTTGCTAATACCTTTTCTGCATCCAAATCTGTCATTCCTAACTTGGTCATTAATCTTCTTAATATTTCTGCATTAATTTCATACTCATCCATATTCATTTCTTTTTGAAGCTTTTCTGTAATCTCTTGTGCCTCCTCTTCTCCAGAAGGAATATATTCCTCAATTTTATAAATATCTGTTGAATATGAGCCCTCTTTCATTCTCTTAATCCTCTCCTTTGCCTCATCATCCATTCCAACAATACTTCTTTGTGAAATATAAATCTCTGAAGTATTTTTTTCTACCCCATTTTCAAGTCGAGTTCTAAACTTTCTTCTATCAGCTAAATTTGATAATCCATCTAACCAAGCGTCAAATCTACTAGCCATTCCTTTTTTATTCTCAAACTTTAATTTTGATGACTTAATCCATTCTGTTTCCATTACACCTGTTCTTTTATTTAACGTTTTAATACCAAAACCTAGCTCTTGCCAAAAACTTTCTAAGTGAGGCCATAATTTAGCAGGCTCCTCATTAACCACCAACCATCTTAAATTTCCTGATTTAACAATCTCCATTCCTTCGGGGTTTTCAAGGACTTTAACCTCTGTGAATCCTACCCTTTTTGCATCTTCATAATCTTTATAAGATACTGCCTCCCCAGGGACTCCATATTCAGTATTGGTTTCGATATCAGTTAAATCCGGTGGTATATCAAGTTTTTTAGCCCTTGATGAACTTACATAATCTGGTTGAGTAATTGCATCTACTATTTCATTATCCGTTAATATATCCATATCAGCGCATGATAATAGTAATGGGAGTAAAAAAATTATAATGATATTTTTCATTTAATAGCTTCAAAGACCTTAACTAGTTTAGCTTGGTATTTCTTATCAAGCTCAACTAAAGGAAGTCTGATACCTTGGTTGATTAACCCTAAATAATTTAAAAGCCACTTTACAGGTATTGGATTAGAATCAATAAACATTGCTTGATGGAGGCTGGCTAACTGATCGTTAATAACCCTTGATTTTTCATTATTTCCATTCAAGATGCTATGGCAAATATTATGCATTAAGTTGGGCTTTACATTTGCTGTTACAGAAATCACACCGCAACCACCTCTTTCCATATAATCTAGGAAAGAAAGATCGTCGCCACTAATAAAGATAAAGTTATGTTTAACTTTGTCTTTTAAAAAGTCGATACGTTCTAATTCTCCAGTTGCATCTTTTATTCCAATTATATTTGAAAGTTGACTTAGTAAAACAACAGTACTATTTTCTAAATCACAACCTGTTCTTGATGGAACGTTATATAATATTTGCGGTATCTCAACTGCGTCATTGATAGCTTTATAATGTTCAAATAAGCCTTTCTGATTTGGCTTATTATAATAAGGCGTAACTAACAAACAGGCATCTGCGCCGGCTTCCTTTGCTGATTGTGTCAAAAATACTGCTTCTTTAGTTGAATTTGCCCCAGTGCCAGCAATCACTGGAATTCTTCCTTTTATATGTAAAACTGCTTCTTTAATGAGGAAGGTGTGTTCATCAAAATCAATTGTTGGACATTCTCCGGTAGTTCCTAAAACAACAATTCCATCTGTTTTATTTTCAATATGGAAATCAAGTAAGTTTTTAAAATTACCTATATCAATTGAACCATCAAGGTTCATTGGGGTCACTATTGCTACGATACTACCTTGAAACATAATTAATTCCATAGTTCAAAAAATAATTTATATTCTACTGGAAACATTTAACATTTTAGATTTTTATATATTTTTTTTATATAACTAAAGAGTATAATTAAATAATTTATTATTCTTTTTTATCATATAAAAATATTGTTATAGTTTCAATAATTTTATACTTAAAAGGCAGACTTAGGAGATATTAATCCTCTATAATTTAGAATATGCTAAATAATTACTTTTTAATCATAATTAGTACAGTTCTTGTTAATAACATAGTGCTCACTAAAATTCTTGGTCTATGTCCTTTTATGGGCGTGTCTAAGAAACTTGAAACCTCTATTAGCATGTCTGCAGCTACGGCATTCGTTTTAACAATTGGCTCAATGACTAGTTGGGCTATCAATCATTACCTTCTTGAGCCTAATGATCTTGTTTATTTAAGAACATTAACCTTTATTGTTGTGATTGCTGCTGTTGTTCAATTTACAGAGATGTTAATGGAAAAGAATTTTCCTATTTTATACAAAATGCTTGGAATATTTCTACCTCTTATTACTACAAACTGTGCTGTATTAGGTATTCCATTACTAAATGCTCAGGCTAGCCATACACTTCTTGAATCAGCTGTTTTTGGCTTTGGTGGTGCTATAGGTTTTTCATTTGTACTTATTCTTTTTTCATCAACTCGAGAAAGATTAGAAGGTGCTCATATTCCTCAACCTTTTAAAGGGAGTGCCATTGCTATGATAACGGCAGCACTAATGAGTTTGGCTTTTATGGGTTTTATTGGACTAGATAGATAATGCTAACTTCAATATTAATAATATTATTCTTAGCTGTAATAATTGGCTTAGTTCTTGGTTTCTCATCAGTACAATTTAAAGTAAAAGGAGATCCAATTATTGAAAAAATTGATTCTATCTTGCCTCAAACACAATGTGGCCAATGTAGTTACCCAGGATGTAAACCATATGCTACTGCGATTGCAAAAGGAGAAGCTGATATTAACCAATGCCCCCCAGGTGGAGAGGCGGGTGTTCGAGCACTTGCAGAGTTAATGGGGGTCGAATATAAACCCCTCAATGAAAGTCATGGAATAACTAAAGCAAAAGCTGTCGCCTTTATAGATGAGGACACATGTATTGGTTGTACTCTTTGCATACAAGCATGTCCTGTTGATGCAATTTTAGGTGCAGCGAAACAGATGCATACAATAATTGAAAAAGAATGTACTGGATGTGAGTTGTGTCTACCACCTTGTCCAGTTGACTGTATAACTATGCCTGAAATCAAAGAGGATACTGAAAATTGGAAATGGAAGTATCCTGTTTATAACATTAATAAAACTGATTCAAATAAACCAAAGGTATCTCATTGAATTTAATAGATAAAATATTCAAGTTTAATGGTGGAATTAATGCTGAAACTAAAAAAAATATTTCGACATCAATGGCAGTCGAGAAGATTGAAATCCCTAAAAAACTAATATTACCTTTAAGGCAACATATAGGGAATATGCCAAAAATAAAAGTCAGTACTGGTGATTACGTTCTTAAAGGACAGTTAATTGCCGAAGCAGATGGTAATGTTTCTGCTGCAATCCATGCGCCAACATCTGGAGAAATTAAATCTATAGAAAAGTTACTTATTCCTCATCCGTCAGGGCTGCCTGATTATTGTATTGTGATAGCCCCAGATATGAAAGACCAATGGATTAAAAAATCGTCAATTGATTGGAAAAAAATAGGGCTAGATCAAACAATAAAATTATTACTAAATTCTGGCATAGTAGGTCTAGGGGGAGCGGCATTCCCAAGTCACTTAAAGTTAGGGTTAAATCGAACTAATAAAATAGATACATTAATAGTTAATGCTGCTGAATGTGAGCCATATATTACTTGCGATGATATGTTGATGCGAGAAAAAAGTGAAGAGTTAATGAAGGGGATTCAATTAGTTCAAGAATTATTAGGGGCTAAAGAAACTATTATTGGTATTGAAGATAATAAACCTGAGGCCTTAGATAAAATAAATTTTTACATTAATAAAAAATCCTCAATTACAGCAAAAGTTGTACCCACCATTTATCCAAGTGGTGACGCAAAGAGATTGATTTATCTTATCAACGGTATAAAAATACCAAAACAAAAAAGAGCTGCTGAGTATGGTATTCAAATGTTTAACGTTGCAACCATAATTGCAATCTACCGTTTTATTAATTTTGGCGAGCCTTCATTAAGTAGGATTGTCACTATTACTGGGAATCTTCATAAACCTAGAAATTATGAAGTATTATTTGGTACCTCATTAAAAGACCTTATTAAAAAGTCAGGTGGTCAAATAAATAAAAATAATACTTTCATAATGGGTGGTCCAATGATGGGATTTAAATTACCTTCTATTGATATTTCTGTTACAAAAACAATGAATTGTGTAATAAGTGCTGAGCAAGATATGATAGAAGAAAAAAATGAGCCTCTTCCTTGCATACGATGCTCTAAATGTGCGGAAGCTTGCCCAGTAGAATTACAGCCTCAAGAATTATTTTGGTTCTCAAAATCAGATCAATTTGAGAAGGCACAAAATTACAATCTATTTGATTGTATTGAATGCGGATGTTGCTCATATGTATGTCCTAGCAACATTCCACTTGTTCAATTTTATAGATATGCTAAAAGTGAAATTATTGCGGACAATATTGCAAAAGAAGAAGCAGGTATTGCTCGAGATAGAAATGATTTCAGAATATTAAGATTGGAGAGGGAGAAGAAAGAACGAGCTGAAAGGAATGCAAAGAGGAAATTGGAGAGTAGCAGTAATGATAAATCAAAATTAATTGAAGAAAAGAGAGCAGAAATTGCAGCTGCATTAGGTCGTATTAATAAAGATGAAAAAATTAAATAATGTTTAGCCAACAATCACCATTCATTCAAAAAGCGCCAAGTGTAACTTGGGTTATGATGTTAGTGATGGCAGCTCTTGTGCCAGGAATAATAGCTTATATATTTCTTTTTGGCTTTGGGGTTCTTCTAAATATAACTATTGCAATTATTACTGCTGTAATAGCGGAATACTTTATTCTAAAAATAAGAAACTTACCTGTCAAATTATTTATTACTGATGGGAGTGCTGTAGTAGCAGCAAGTTTATTAGCCTTATCTATTCCATCTATTGCTCCTTGGTGGATCATTGTTATAGGAACTCTCTTTACAATAATTGTTGCTAAACATATGTATGGCGGTTTAGGATCTAATTTATTTAATCCTGCGATGGTTGGATATGCAGTACTACTTATATCTTTTCCAGCCATTATGACTAAATGGCCATTACCTATATCTCATTTACTAGATTTTAATATAGGACAACAAATGGAAACATTTTTTTATGGGACAAAAAGCCTAATTGATAGTGTCTCTAGTGCAACTCCTCTCGATTATATTAAGACTCAAATATTTTTAAATAAGCCTTTTGAGTTAAATTTTACTAAAGGAATGCCCCTTAATTCATACTTCAATGCCTCAATTATAATTAGTTTCTGTTTTCTAATAGGTGGTATTTTCATGTGGATTAAAAAAATAATTACATGGCATTTACCTGTTACATTTTTACTCAGTCTTATTTTGATCTCAGCTGTATTCTGGATAATCGATCCTAGTCGCTATCTATCACCTCTTACTCATTTAGTTAGTGGAGGTACTTTACTATGTGCATTTTTCATTATCACTGATCCAGTAAGTGGTCCAACAACCCCAAAAGGTAAAATATTTTTTGCTTTTGGTGTCGCATTATTAGTATATTTAATTAGGGTATTTGGTGGTTATCCCGAGGGCATTGCCTTCGCTGTTATATTGATGAATATATGTGTACCTTTAATTGACTCACTCACTCAACCTAGAGTATTCGGACATGAATGATTTTATAAAAAAAAATAAAATAGTAGGACGAACTGTCCTAGTGATGATAATTTTTGGTGTTATTTTCTCAACAATTCTCGAATTTGTTTACACGAAGGCTAATCCCATAATCATAAAAAGCGAGGCGGAAGCAAAAGAAAGGTTGCTTCTACAAGTTATTTCTAAGGATATATATAATAATGATTTAATAAATAGTTTTATAAAAATAAAGCCTAATAAAAAATTAAAGAATAAAGAAGCTATAAAAGGCTACATTGCAAAAAATAATAATAAAGTTACCGCAGTAATTCTAGAAACAAGAGCTCCTGATGGCTACAGTGGCGAGATAAAAATTTTAGTTGGAATTGATACAAAAGGTTATATATTGGGAACAAGGGTTGTAAAGCATCAAGAGACTCCAGGGCTTGGTGATTATATTGATATTACTAAAAGTGATTGGATTAATATATTTACTTATTCATCATTAGAAAATACTAAAAAATTAGAGTGGGCCGTACAAAAAGATCAAGGTAAGTTTGATTATGTTTCTGGAGCTACAATTACTGCAAGAGCTGTAGTAAATGCAATAAATGAATCACTTAACTTTTTTAAAGAAAATAAATTAAAAATGGGTATCGATGTTTAGAGAAGCTGTTATTGATGGGCTATGGAAACAAAACCCTGGAACAATCCAATTACTAGGGCTGTGTCCAACACTTGCAATTACTACCAGTGTAGTAAATGGTTTAAGCCTTGGTTTAGCAACAATGTTTGTTATGATTATTGCTAATAGTTCCATATCACCAATTAGAAAATTTGTCCCTGATGAAGTTAGAGTGCCTATATTTATATTAGTAATTGCGGCGCTAGTAACAGTAGTTGATTTATCTATTCATGCTTTTGCTGAGCCTTTATATAAAGCACTAGGAATTTTTATACCCCTAATAGTTACAAATTGTATTGTTTTGGCAAGAGTCGAGTCATTTGCTTCAAAAAATCCGACCCTACCTTCATTTTATGATGGTTTATTTATGGGCTTAGGTTTATGTTTTGTACTAATAATTTTAGGTGGTATGAGAGAATTTCTTGGACAAGGCACTTTATTTTCAGGTTTTGATCTAATTTTTGGCCAGTCATTAAGCGGAATTAGTATAAATTTCTTTGATCAATATAGTGGCTTTCTTTTAGCCATTCTTCCCCCAGGTGCTTTTCTAGGACTTGCGCTACTAATTGCTTTAGTTAACTGGATAGACCAGAAAAATTAAAAATGAACATTGAAAAAAGAAGAAAAATCTTCTCTCTTCTAAAACAAAATAACCCTAATCCTTCTACCGAACTTAATTACAATAGTTCTTTTGAGCTTTTAATCGCAGTAATTTTATCAGCTCAGGCTACAGATATTTCTGTCAATAAAGCTACTGTCCAATTATTTAAAATAGCAAATACTGCTGAAAAAATAAGTTCGTTATCAATTCCAAAGATAGAATCTTTAATCAAAAATATAGGTCTTTTTCATACTAAAGCTAAAAATATTCATAAGACTAGTAAAATTATTAACCAAGAATACTCAGGTGAAATTCCTCGTAGCAGAGAGAGCCTTGAAAATTTGCCTGGCGTTGGAAGAAAAACAGCAAATGTAATATTAAATACTATTTTTAAAGAGCCAGTTATCGCGGTTGATACTCATATTTTTAGACTCTCAAATAGAATAAAATTAGCACCTGGCAACACTCCATTAGCTGTGGAAATAAAACTTACTAAACTAATTCCAAATGAGTTTTTAGTTGATGCGCATCATTTATTAATACTTCATGGGAGGTATATTTGCAAAGCTAGGAGCCCAGATTGCATTAAATGTGTAATTAAAGAACTATGCGAATACAAAAGTAAGACTTTATTAAATTAGAACAGATCTTCCATTCTGGACGGTAATAAATTAATAATTCTCTTTTTTTCTTTTACTGTCATATCAAACCATCGAGAAATTTCTTCTGATGTCCTAAAACAACCCCTACATAAATCCTCATCATTGTATTGACAAACTCCAATGCATGGAGATAAATTCTCATCACAGCCTTCCTGACTCAAACTAATGCTCCATGACAGTGCTTATATTTTTTCTTGCTTCCACATGGGCAAGCGCTATTTCGAGAAACTTTTTTTGGTTTATCGTCTGATTGAGCTGACTTCACTTTAGCTTCGTTTTTTCTATCTATCTCATTTACTTGCTCTTCATTCTTAACTTGGACAAGCATTAAAACTCTAGTTATTTCAAACTTAATTTTTTCTAATAATTGCTCAAATAATACAAATGCTTCTTTTTTAAACTCCTGTTTTGGGTCTTTATTACCGTATGCTCTCAAGCCTATTCCCTGCCTTAATTGATCTAATGAAGAGAGGTGTGCACGCCAATTCTGATCTATTATCTGTAAGATAACCGACCTTTCAAAATGAGCTATAACATCGCCACCAGCTTGCTTTTCTTTTAATCGATAAAATTTATTAGCTTCCTCTTTAACTCTATTAGCAATTTCTTCAATTGCAATATTAGGTTCTTTTTTTAGCCAAGAGTTTATATTTACTTTAACGGCATAATCAGCTTTGAGTCTTTTTTCTAAAGATTTGATATCCCACATCTCCTCAATACTTTCAAGAGGAATATATTCATAAACTGTATCGGTTATAACATCTTCCCTTATCTGATTAACACTTTCTTTAATATTAGGACTATCTATAATGTCATTTCTTTGTTCGTATATCACTTTTCTTTGGTTATTTGGCACATCATCAAATTCGAGTAATTGCTTTCTACTATCAAAATTTCTAGCTTCAACTTTTCTCTGAGCACTTTCTACAGACCTTGTTACCATTGAGTGTTCAATTGCCTCTCCCTCAGGAAGTTTAAGCTTGTCCATAATTGTTGCCACTCTTTCACCACCAAAAAGCCTTAATAAAGAATCATCTAATGACAAATAGAACGCACTAGAACCGGGGTCGCCTTGACGACCAGCCCTACCTCTTAATTGGTTATCTATCCTTCTTGATTCATGTCGCTCTGTTCCAATAATATGAAGTCCACCAGCATTAATAACTTCTTGATGTCTTTTTTCCCAAGTATTTTTCAAATCAATGAGTTTTTTCTTCTGCTTTAACTTGTCAAGCTTATCAATTTCAGGCTCAATATTACCACCTAACACTATATCTGTTCCTCTACCAGCCATATTTGTTGCTATCGTTATCATCCTAGGTTTGCCAGCTTGAGTTATTATATGAGCTTCTTTTTCATGCTGCTTAGCATTCAATACTTGATGTTCTAATTTTTCTTTAGTAAGAATCTTAGAAATAAACTCAGAATTTTCAATTGAAGTTGTCCCTACTAAAACTGGTTGTGATTTTTTATGACAATTTTTAATATCATCAATCACAGCTTGATACCTTTCTGTATTTGTACGGTATATTTTGTCTCCATGATCTATTCTTATTGTTGGTCGGTGTGGAGGAATAATTATTGTTTCTAAATTATAAATTTGACTAAATTCTTCAGCTTCGGTATCTGCAGTTCCTGTCATACCTGAAAGTTTTTTATACATTCTGAAATAGTTCTGAAAGGTTATGCTTGCAAGAGTTTGATTTTCTTTTTGAATATCAACGCCTTCTTTTGCCTCAATTGCTTGATGAAGGCCTTCTGACCAGCGCCTACCAGGCATCATTCTTCCCGTAAACTCATCAATAATTGTAATTGCATTATCTTTTACAACATATTCTTTATCTTTGATAAAAATATAATGTGCTTTTAATGCCGAATTAACATGGTGTATTAAATTAATATTTGCAGGGTCATACAAATTTGAACCTTTTGGTAAAATTCCTAACTTAACTAAAATAACTTCTACACTCTCATGTCCTTCGTCAGATAATACTACTTGGTGTGCTTTTTCATCAACCCAAAAATCTCCCTTTGCATCTCTCTTTGCATCTCCCTCTGCGTCCTCTTTTAAATCTTCCTTTGCTTGTCTTTTAAGTAATGGAACAACCTTGTCAATTTTAGAGTACAAATCGATACTATCTTCTGCTTGGCCAGATATAACCAATGGAGTTCTAGCCTCATCGATTAAAATTGAATCCACTTCATCTACTACAGCGTAACTAAGTGGTCTTTGCACTCTTTCTTCTTTGGTATAAACCATATTATCTCTAAGGTAATCAAAACCGAATTCATTATTTGTTCCATAAGTAATATCTGCCTCATACGCAGATTTTTTATCCTTTGGATCCATCCTAGATAAATTTACTCCTACAGATAAACCAAGAAAATTATATAGCTTACCCATCCACTCAGCATCTCTCTTTGCCAAATAATCATTGACTGTTACAACATGAACCCCATCTCCAGTTAAAGCATTTAAGAAAACAGTTAGGGTAGCTACAAGGGTTTTTCCTTCACCGGTCCGCATTTCTGATATTTTTCCATCATTAAGGGCCATACCTCCCATTAATTGGACATCAAAATGTCTCATTCCCAAAGTTCTGATACTTGCCTCACGAACATGAGCAAAAACCTCAACAATTAAATCTTCTAATTTTTCCCCAGATTTATAACGATCTTTGAATTCTTTTGTTTTATCTTTAAAATCACTATCTTTAAGTTTTTTAAATTCTGGCTCCAGCTCATTGATTAGTTTAACTTTTTTGGAGTATTGATTTAATAATCGATCATTTCGACTATTAAAAAAAGTATTAAGGATTTTTTTTAGCATATTTTATTTATCTTTTTAAGTATTGTTTAGGGTCAAGAGATTTTTTATTGAGTCTTATTTCATAATGCAGATGGGGGCCTGTCGAACGACCAGTATTGCCAACGTAGGCAATTAAATCTTCTTTTTTTACAATATCACCCTTTTTAACTAATATTTTAGATATATGAGCATATCTTGTTTGCAGGCCGCCGCCATGATTTATAGTGACTAAATTTCCGTAATTTCCATGCTTACCTGCTTTCAGAACTATTCCTCCAGCCGTTGCATATATAGGTTCGCCGTGTGCTGCACTAAAATCGACTCCTTCATGGAATGCCCTTTTTCCTATAATTGGATCCATACGCCATCCATATGAAGACGAGGTATAAGGTACATTAACTGGGTATAATGTTGGAAGTGTTTCTTTAAGAACTGATTGTTTTAATAGTATTGCTTCCATTTTATTATAAATCTCCTCTCTAACTCCCATACTTTCCATAAGTATTGCTAAAGTTTTTTGAATGTCAACATGGCTTGTTTTCATTCCATTAAATGGACCACCTTTACCATCTAATTTATCTTTCTTTTTTAACTTTGGTAACTTTTCTTTTCCGAGTATTTGCTTCTTAATGATACTTTGTAAACGTTCTGTTTGTTGATCAATTTCAAGAATTCTTGAATGTAATTCTCCAATTTGATCAACATAAATATTAAAATTCTGCGCGCCTAAAAATTTATCATTACTTAATGTTTCGTTAGTGATTTTAAAATTATTCACGTTATTCGTTTTTTCATGATTAGGGAAATAAATAACTAAATAAATAAATAAAATAAATAAAATAAATAAAATAGAAATAAATGAGGCAAGACTTAAGCTTATAGGCTTAGATGTTTTTTTTCCAATAAAAATTATTTTCATTAAGGCTTAATCTATTTAGTAAAATTAATGTAGCATTATATAGTATGGAGCCAATAAAAAAGTTATTCCAAGCTAAAGTTTTTTATGAATATGGGAAAAAAAAATCTGAATTAGATATTCTGCAAAATGAATTTCTGAGTAATATATCTGATAAAATCCGCCCATATGCAAAAGTGAAAGATAGAGTTGGAGACATACTTGTTATTGAAGTGACAAACAATACTGTAGGGCATAAGATTAAAATAGTTTCATCTTCAATTCTCAAGACATTAAGTAGTTCTAGTTCCTTAAAATTAAAGAAAATAAAGATCAAAATTGCTGTACAAAATCCCACCGCTAAAAGAAAAATAAATAAAACATCGATATCAACTATAAATCAAATGAAGAATCTATCTAATGAGATTTCTGACTCGCCACTTAAAACATATTTAAAAAAAATTTTTCAGAATAAGTAATGATTGAAGTATATATTTTTATTTTTACAGGTATTTTTACAGGTATAGCTGCTGGTCTTTTTGGCTTGGGTGGTGGTTTAATAATCGTTCCTGTTATTACATACTCACTAATATCATTCTCAAATATACCTTTAGAACAGGCAATACTAACTGGAATCAGTACTTCATTAGCTTCAATGGTTATAACAGGGGCAATGGCTACTTATGCTCACACAAAGAATAAAAATATTGACTATGAAATTATTCATAAATTTATAATTGGTATTGTCTTTGGATCATTATTAATTGGTTATATTATTAATATCTTTCCTGGCCAGATCCTTAAGAATTTCTTCATTATTTATACCTTTTTTATTGCTTACAGGACCTATACCCACAAATCTGCTATTACAAATAATTCTGCTATTACAAATAATTTTATTTCTAATTTAACTAGCTTTTTCTTTTCTATTATTTCTGGTCTAGTTGGAATTGGCGGTGCTACTTTATTTGTTCCATTCTTAATTAGAAATAATGTACCTGCTAAATTGGCTATTGGTACATCAAGTGCATTAGGATTTTTAATTGGACTTGGAGCCTCAATAAGTATTTTTATTAGTTCTTTATATATCGAGCCACTGAATAGCAATATGTTTGGATTTATTTATTTACCAGCCATTGTATTTCTTACCCTACCAAGCTTAATTTTTGTTCAACTTTCTGCAAACTGGCTTTTAAAAATTTCTGAAGTCAATGTTAAAAAATTATTCTCATCTCTGCTATTAATTATTGGTTTCTTGATGTTGTTTAACTAAATTTAACTCAATCTTAATTTATTTATTTAAAAATTTTTAGCAATATATGTATTGTTAGATAGATTAAAAAATGTGATAATTACGCATTCATTTTTTAGGTCTTGTATAAGACTTAAAAAAAACCAAATATTCTGGAGAAATCAATGTCAGTAATTAATATCGCAATAGGTGCAGGAATTCTTGCCGTACTTTACGGGGCAATAATGTCAAAATGGATTATTAGCTTACCATCTGGGAACACCAAAATGAAAAACATTGCAGGGGCTATTCAACAAGGTGCATCAGCCTATCTAGCCAGACAATATAAAACCATTACTATTGTCGGTATTATTTTAACGGTATTAATTGGAATTTTTCTTGGTCAAGATACTGCTATAGGCTTTGTTTTAGGTGCATTTTTATCTGGAGCTTGTGGGTTTATTGGTATGAATGTATCGGTCCGAGCAAACGTAAGGACAGCACAAGCAGCGACTAAAGGAATTGTGCAAGCTTTTGATGTTGCATTCAAAGGTGGTGCAATTACAGGAATGCTAGTTGTTGGTCTTGGGTTGCTAGGCGTTGCAGGTTTTTATAGTTATCTTGGTGGAACACCAGATAATCTTAACCCATTAATTGGCTTTGCATTCGGTTCATCTTTAATTTCTATTTTTGCAAGATTAGGTGGTGGTATTTTTACAAAAGGTGCTGATGTAGGTGCTGACCTCGTAGGTAAAGTTGAGGCAGGAATACCTGAGGATGATCCTAGAAATCCAGCGGTAATAGCAGATAATGTTGGTGATAATGTTGGTGATTGTGCTGGTATGGCAGCAGATCTTTTTGAAACATATGCAGTTACAATTATTGCAACTATGGTTCTCGGACATTTAATAGTTTCAGGTGGTGGAGATGCTGTCTTATATCCATTATATCTTGGAGCAGTATCTATTGTTGCTTCTATTGTTGGTTGTTTCTTTGTAAAAGCATCACCAAAAATGTCTAACGTGATGCCAGCTCTTTACAGAGGATTAGCGATAGCAGGAATACTTTCTGCAATAGCTTTTTACTATGTTACACAAATGATGTTTGTAGATGGATTTACAACAGAATCAGGTAGCTATTCTGCTATGTCATTATTTTACTCATCAATTGTTGGTTTAGTTTTAACTGCTGTTTTGGTTTGGATTACAGAATATTATACTGGAACTCAATTTAAGCCAGTTCAACATATTGCAAAAGCATCGGAAACTGGTCATGCGACTAATATTATTGCTGGGATTGGAATTTCAATGAAATCTACTGCAATCCCTGTGCTTTCAGTTTGTTTGGCAATTTATACAGCTTATGATTTTGCTGGCCTTTATGGAATTGCTATTGCAGCAACTGCAATGTTAAGTATGGCAGGTATTGTTGTAGCTTTAGATGCATATGGTCCCATTACAGATAATGCTGGTGGCATTGCTGAAATGGCTGGCATGCCTCAAAGCGTTAGAAATATTACAGACCCATTAGATGCTGTTGGTAATACAACAAAAGCTGTGACTAAGGGTTATGCAATTGGCTCTGCTGGCTTAGCATCATTAGTATTATTTGCTGACTACACACATAAATTAGATGCTGCAGGCATTGGAACAAATTTTGACTTAAGTAATCCGAATGTGATTATCGGTTTAATTATTGGAGGCTTGATACCATATTTATTCGCAGCTATGGCAATGGAAGCTGTAGGAAGAGCAGCTACTGCTGTAGTTGAGGAAGTAAGACGTCAATTTAAAACTATTAAAGGGATAATGACAGGAAAAGGTAAGCCAGATTACGCGAAGGCAGTAGATTTACTTACAACCTCGGCAATAAAAGAAATGGTCGTGCCTTCACTTCTACCTGTGGTAGTTCCTGTATTAGTTGGTCTATCTCCTCTTGGTGCACAAGGTCTTGGTGGTATGCTAATGGGCACAATTATCACCGGATTATTTGTTGCAATCTCAATGTGTACTGGTGGTGGTGCTTGGGATAATGCAAAAAAACATATTGAAGATGGAAATCATGGTGGAAAAGGTTCGGAAGCGCATAAAGCATCTGTTACTGGAGATACCGTAGGAGATCCATATAAAGATACTGCTGGTCCTGCAATTAACCCACTAATTAAGATTATTAACATAGTGGCACTATTAATTGTACCGTTACTAGGCTAATTAATAATTAAGCTCTTAAAAAAACCTGCCATTAGGCAGGTTTTTTTTAAATTAAATTTTTTTTCCAGTTAACTTAAAAAATGCTTGCTGATATTTTTCACTTGTTTTTTGAATAACATCATCAGGTAAAGCTGGTGGGGGTGGAGACTTATTCCAACTACTTAATTCAAGCCAATCTCTCACATATTGTTTATCGAAACTTGGCGGTGAAATTCCTAATTGATACGAATCTTTTGGCCAAAATCTTGATGAATCAGGCGTAAGAATTTCATCAATAATATGAATTTTACCTAAATTATCCAATCCAAATTCAAATTTAGTATCTGCAATAATTATTCCCTTATTGTATGCAAACTCATAGGCTTTTTTATATAGATCTAAACTTAGTACTTTTAATTGGCTAGTTAACTCCTTCCCAATTAAATTTTCACATTCTTTTAGTGAGATATTTTCATCTTGATTACCAATTTCAGCCTTGCTGGAAGGTGTAAAAATAGGACTAGAAAGCTCTTCTGCTAATTTAAGCCCCATAGGTAAATCAATCCCACAAATTGAATTACTTAATTCGTATTCTTTCCAACCACTTCCAATAATATACCCACGAATAATTACCTCAATTGGAATAGGTTTTAGTTTCTTTGCAATAATGGAGCGATTGATAATTTGATCTGATTCATTTTTATTTACAAAATCAAGAGGATTTTTATTTGTTAAGTGATTTGGTATAAGAGAACTAAACTTTTTAAACCAAAAATTAGCCATTTTAGTTAAAACTTCACCCTTAAAAGGTATGGGCTCAGACATGACAACATCAAATGCAGATAAACGATCCGTAGTTACAATCAATATATTCTCATCATCAATATCATAAATATCTCTAACCTTTCCTTGATTTAATAGCTTAAGACTTGAAAGAGAAGTTTGAGTTAAATTAGTCATTTTGATCTTTTCTCTAATATCTCTATGGCAGGTAATTTCTTTCCCTCCACGAATTCTAAGAAAGCCCCGCCAGCTGTTGAGACATATGAAATATTTTTCTCCATACCAAAAGCCTCAATAGCAGCAATAGTATCTCCGCCACCAGCCAATGAAAAAGCAGGCGAATTTGCAACTGCATGGGCTAATAATTCAGTACCTTTAGAAAATTGTTTAAATTCAAAAACACCAATTGGTCCATTCCATAAAATAGTCTTAGCTGTTTTAATTTTTTCAGTTATTGTATTCATCGAGACTGTCCCAAGATCGAAAATCATATCATCGGGCTCTATTTCCCTAATACTTTTCATTACAGCAAGCTCATTTTCATCAAATTTTTTACCGCAAATAACATCGGTAATAATAGGTAGTGATGCACCTCGATTTTCTAGCTTTTTAATTATTGCTTTTGCTGATGGAATAAAATCTTGTTCGTATAAAGATTTCCCAATATTAAAGCCTTGAGCTTTTAAAAAAGTATTCGCTATACCTCCGCCTAAAATCAATTGATCTACTCGATCAGACAAAGTATCTAATATACTAAGTTTTGTAGATACCTTACTTCCACCTACTATTGCGAGCATTGGTACCTTAGGCTTTAAAAGAACTTTGTTAAGAGCTTCTAATTCACTTAAAAATAATTTTCCTGCACAAACCTGATTGCAATATTCCGCGACCCCATAAGTTGAAGCCTGTTTTCTATGTGCTGTTCCAAATGCATCCATTACAAAAATATCAGCTAAAGCAGCATATTGTTTAGACAAAATTGGATCATTTTCTTTTTCACCAATATTAAATCTACAGTTTTCAAGAACTACTAAACTTCCAGAATCTAAATTAATAACCTCAGAAGTCCAATTCTTAATTAATGGAACCGTTTGATTCAAATGCTTACTTAAATACTTGGCAACTGGCTCCAGCGAATCTTCACTTGAAAAATGTCCTTCATCTGGTCTACCAAGATGAGAAGTCACCATTACTTTTGCGCCCTCTTTCATGGCATATAAAATAGTTGGGAGTGATGCTTGGATTCTATTTTCTGAAGAAATTGTTCCAGACCGTATCGGAACATTTAGGTCGGCCCTTATTAAAACCTTTTTATCTTTTAAGTCAAAATCACTTATGCGATTCATATTCAAGATGTTTTATTTTGCATTCATCATAGCGACGGCTGTATCTAGCATACGACAGCTAAATCCCCATTCGTTATCATACCAAGCAAACACTTTGACTAAATCCCCATCCATACTTACTTTTGTGAGAGTCGAATCGAAGTAGCTTGAAGCTGTTGTATGATTAAAATCAACAGATACTAAAGGTTCGTCATTACAGACTAATATATCTTTGAGAGCTCCTTGTGATGCATCTGACATTATTTTATTTACTTCTTCTTTAGAGGTTTTTTTTGATGGAATAAATGTAAGGTCTACTAAAGAAACATTATTAGTTGGTACGCGTATAGCAATTCCATCTAATTTTCCCATAAGCTCAGGAATTACTAATCCTATTGCAGCAGCAGCTCCTGTTTTAGAAGGAATCATTGAAGCAGCAGCAGCTCTGGCACGTCGAATATCAACATGCATATTATCTAATAATGCTTGATCATTGGTATAAGAATGAATGGTATTCATTATCCCCGACTCAATTCCAATTTTATCTTGAATAACCTTAGCAATAGGAGCAAGTCCATTTGTAGTACAGGATGCATTCGAAACTACCAGGTCTGTAGACTTTAAGATATTATGATTAACCCCATAAACAATTGTAGCGTCAATATCTTTTTCGCCTGGCGCTGAAATTAGCACTTTTTTTGCTCCTTGATCTATATGGAAATAACTAGAAGACTTTCCTCTAAAGGCTCCGGTGCATTCAAAAACAACATCAACCTTATAATCTTTCCAGTTTAGCTCTTCAGGTTTTCTTGTGTTGAGATATTTAATTTTATCGCCATTAATTATAAAATGATTACTTGTAGTTTCAACTTTACCTTCGAATCGACCATGAGCTGTATCATATTTTATAAGATGTGCATGACTTTTAATATCTCCTCGACTACAATTAATAGCTACTATCTTAACGTCTGTTCTTTTCGATTCGTATATTGCTCTCAGCACTAACCTACCGATTCTTCCAAACCCAGATATAGCAATATTTATAGTCATTAAACTTCCTCGCAAAAATTAAGGCACCTTTAAAGATGCCCTAATTAAATCAATATAATAATTTAAAATTAGTCCTTAAGTAATGCAAAAATGGATTAAGATTAAATTAATAAGGCCTTATTCCAAACACTAAATAATTGATTTTACTGTTTTAACTACATTCTCAACAGTAAACCCAAAATGTTTAAATAAATCACCGCCCGGAGCTGACTCACCGTAAGTATTAATTCCTATAGATGCGCCATCTAAACCAACATATTTTCTCCAAAAATCTGTTACGCCAGCTTCAATAGATATTCTTTTGACTCCATGTGTAAGAACACTATCTTGATATTTTTTCTCTTGACGATCAAAAGCATGGGTACATGGCATAGATACAACTCTAGCATTTACACCACTTTCTTTAAGAGCTGCTTTTGAATCCATAGCTAAGCCTACTTCAGATCCTGTTGCAATTATTATAATATCAGCCTTGCCATCAGAGTCTGATAAAACATAGCCACCTTTTCGAATATCCCTTATCTGTGCATCTGTTCTAGTAATAAAACTTGTACCTTGACGACTTAATACCAAACTTGTTGGATTTTCTAGATTTTCCACAGCCGCAACCCAGGCAGTTGAAACCTCTGTTGCATCGCAAGGTCGCCATACTTCCATTCTTGGAATATAACGAAGTCCCGAAGTTGTTTCTATTGGTTGATGGGTTGGTCCATCTTCACCCTGTCCAATTGAGTCATGGGTTAAAACATAAACTACTCTTTGTTTCATTAACGCAGCCATCCTCATACCATTTCGCATATAATCAGTAAACATATGAAAAGTTCCGCCGAAAGGTAAAATACCTCCATGGAGGGCCATTCCGTTCATGATCGCAGCCATACCAAATTCTCGAACACCATAAGAAATATAGTTTCCTGGTTTCTTACCGTTGACATGTTCAAAGCTTGGGCAACTTGTTAAATTGGATCCTGTTAGATCTGCTGAGCCACCAACAAATTCTGGTAAAAATTCTGCCAAAGAAGTAATAGCATTTTGAGAAGCCTTTCTTGTTGCTAATTTCTCAGCTTTAGTATTTGCATCTTTAATTAAGGTTTCAGAAATTGTCTTCCAATTAGCTGGAAGCTCATTTGACATTCTTCTATTTAACTCCGAAGCTAAATCTGGAAACTCTTTAGAATAAGCATCAAATCTAGTTTTCCATTCAGCCTCTCTAGCTTCTCCTTTGTCTGTTTGATTCCAACCATCATAGACATCCTGAGGAATAACAAAAGGAGGATGATCCCATCCTATTTCTTTTCGGACTAAGGCAACTTCATCTTCACCAAGGGCTGCACCATGACAATCATGTGAGCCAGATTTATTTGGTGAACCTTTACCAATAATAGTTTTACAACAAATCATAGTAGGCTTATCTGTCGTTGTCTTCGCTTCCTGAATAGCTTTTTCAATAGCTTCAGGATCATGGCCATCAACATCTCTTATTGCATGCCATCCATAAGATTCGAATCTTTTTGCAGTATCATCGGTGTACCACCCTTCGATATGTCCATCAATAGAAATACCATTGTCATCCCAAAAAGCTATTAATTTTCCGAGCCCCCAAGTACCTGCAAGCGCACATGCTTCATGAGATACACCTTCCATTAAACAACCATCACCTAAAAAAGCATAAGTATAATGATCAACAATATCGTGCCCTGGCTTATTAAACTCATTGGCAAGAAGCTTTTCTGCCATTGCGAAACCTACTGCATTACTTATACCTTGTCCTAATGGGCCAGTTGTTGTTTCAACACCAGGTGCATAACCGTATTCTGGATGACCTGCACATTTAGAATGTAATTGTCTAAAGCTTTCAATCTCTTTCATTGGAAGATCGTAGCCAGTTAAATGGAGGAGTGAGTAAATTAACATTGACCCGTGACCGTTTGAAAGAATAAATCGATCGCGGTTAGGCCAATCAGGATTAGTTGGATTATGGCTTAAATGATGATTCCAAAGTACTTCTCCAATCTCAGCCATACCCATAGGAGCGCCTGGATGGCCAGATTTTGCTTTTTGAACTGCGTCCATGGATAGTGCTCGAATTGCATTTGCTAAATCTTGTCTTGTAGCCATTATTATTATCTCCTTATTAATTTCTTCACTCAGCCAAACAGGCTTTTTGTTTATTTTTTAATTTAATCTAGAATTATTCACTAAAGTAGGCATTCAATCAAGATGTCTGGTGGTTAATTCTATTTGACTTCTTTCCATTTTAATGAACAGCCAATGCTAGAAAATTGAGTTTTTGGCCCTGTTTGCATTTCGGAAACCATCTTCATAGCTTCATATAAGTCTCTTTTATTTTCAAGAGGTGGGTTATCAGCCCTTCCAGTTGAGTCAAATCTACCACGATATTGCAAACTTAATTCTCTATTAAAACCAAAAAAATCTGGTGTACAAATTGCATCGTAAGACTTAGCAACAGACTGAGACTCATCAAAAACATAAGGGAAGCTGAAATTATGTAAAACTGATAATTTCTTCATTTTCTCAAATGAGTCTTCAGGATAATTTTCAACGTCATTGCTAGAAATTGCAATTGAATTAATGCCATATTTATTCAATTCTAATAAATCATTAACTAAACGAGGAAGGATAGCTTTTACATAAGGGCAATGATTACAAATAAACATTATTAAAAGGCCATTTTTACCTTTAGCTTTATCAAGAGTCCATGATTTATCGTCAACACCCAATAAATTAAATGATTTTGCCTTCCATCCAAAATTACATAATGGCGTGTTTAAACTAACCAAATTTTTTCTCCATTCTGTATCATTAAACTTAATATTAATAAATTATTATAAAATCTATGAATAGATTTTACCATTCAAAATCCATAAGTATTAATGAAACCATTGTTATGGATAATTTTTCTGCCCATCATGCTTTGAAAGTAATGCGTATAAGGAGCAATGATCAATTGATTTTATTCAATGGGGATGGCCTGGATTATAAAGGAAAGGTAGTTAGTATAAGTAAGGGCCAAGTTAAAATCTTAATTAAATCAAAGAAAAATATTGATAGTGAATCAAATTTAAAAGTAATTCTTTTACAAGCAATAACCTCCAGTGACAAAATGGACTTCATTATTCAAAAAACAACCGAACTAGGAGTTAGTGAAATACAGCCAATTATATGTGAAAGAAGTATAGTAAAAATTAAAAATGACAAAATAGAAAAAAAGTTATTGCACTGGAATCAGGTATCTATTGCTGCTTGTGAGCAATGTGGACGTGCCAAAATACCAATAATTCACAAGCCGGAAAATATAACTAAATACCTTGAGAAAATAACAAAATCTGAAAAAGATATTAAAATAATATTGAGTCCTCAAGCAACAAAATCTCTAGATAATATAATTTCTAGCAGTAATATCGATCAAAATATAAAAGTTTTGATAGGACCAGAGGGTGACTTTACAGAAAAAGAGCTAAATTTTTCTCTTGGAAAAGGTTTTTTGCCCATTAAAATAGGTCCAAGAATTCTTCGTACAGAAACTGCCCCAATATCTATTTTGTCAATTCTACAATATAAATATGGAGATATTGTATAAATTACATTATTTAGCTTATAATTAACATATTATTAATTAAAAATATGTATTTTTTACATTATGAGTCCAGGTCAAATTTTACGAAAATTGCGCAAAAAACAGAATATAACGCTTACTAATTTAGCAAAATGTATAAATTTAGATCCTGGCAATTTATCTAGACTAGAGAGGGGTGAATTAAATTTAAGCTTCAATCTCCTTGAAAAATTATCTTTAACTTTAAATGTCTCTCCGTTGGTATTTTTTGATAAAAATCTTCCCAAAAACAATTTAACTAACAATACCAAAAATTTCGTTGAAAATTTTAGGCTATCCGCAAAGTTTATTAACCAGTTTAATAATAAAACTTTTGTTATTGCTATTGGAGGGGAGGTAATTAATGATAAACAATTTAAATCTATTGCTTATGATATTAATTTACTGCACTCAATGAACATAAATATTATTTTGGTTCATGGAATAAGGCCACAAATAGACAATAAATTAAAGGGGGAAACAATAAAGACTCAATTAATTAGAAATATAAGAGTAACAAAAAAAGAAATGCTAAACGATATAATTGAAGTAAATGGGGCACTTAAAACAAATATTGAAGCTATTTTTTCTTCAGGAATTTTAGATTCGCCAATGTTAGGGAGCAGTATTAAGGTCTCTAGTGGAAACTTTATTACTGCAAAGCCATTAGGGATAATTGACGGAGTAGATATGGAGTTAACAGGGCAGATTAGAAAAATAGATATAAATGCAATAACTGATAAATTAAGCAATAAAGAAATTGTGATAATCTCACCCTTGGGCTATTCACCAGTTGGGGATATATTTAATTTATCTTATGAGCAAACTGCTGCGCATATTGCACAAGCCATAAAAGCTGAAAAATTAATTTATTATATTAATGCTAATGGTATTTTAAATATACGTGGTGAATTAATACCAGAATTAACTATTTCAAAGGCCAAGCAACTAATTAAAAGTATTGAAGACCCAAAGAATGCACCTTTTATTTCTTATCATGATTTTAATATCCTTAAAAGTAGCTTGTATGCTATAAAAAATAATATTGAAAAAGTACACTTAATAAATAGAAATATTAATGGATCAGTAATAGAGGAAATATTTACAGACAAAGGATCTGGCACAGTTTTAACAGAACATTCGCTTCAAAGCATTAGGCCAGCAACAATAAAAGATATCAGCCAGATTATAAATATCATAGAGCCATTAGAAAAAGAAGGTATTCTAATTGAAAGGGCAAATAAAAACATTGGTAAAGATATTGATTCATTTTATGTTATTGAGCATGACCATAATATAATTGGCACGGTCTCTTTACATCAATACGATGAGATAATAGAAGTAGCATGCTTCGCTATTCATGAAAAATATCAAAATCTTGGCTATGGAAAAAAATTATTAGAATTTTGCGAGCAAACTGCATTAAATAGAAATATAAAGAACTTATTCATACTTACTACTCAATCAGAACATTGGTTTATTGAGAATAACTTCTCAATTGCAGACAAAGAAATTATGCCTGACAAAAGAAAAAAAACTTATACTTCAGAACGAAACTCAAAATACTTTACCAAAAGGTTATAAAAAATGACTCCAAACGAAAAATCAAAGATTCTCAGCGAAGCACTTCCTTATATTAAGCAGTTTTTTGGTAAAACAATTGTTATTAAATTTGGTGGGAATGCTATGGTCGATAAGAAACTAAAAAGCTCATTCGCTAAAGATGTTGTTCTTCTTAAATTAGTTGGTATGAACCCAGTAATCATTCATGGTGGCGGTCCGCAAATAAATGAGTCGTTGAATAAAGCAGGTAAAAAGAGTGTATTTGAGCAAGGAATCAGGGTGACTGACCAAGAAACTATGAGAATAGTATCAAGTGTTTTAAATGATATTAATAAACAAATAGTCGCACTGATCAGAGAGAATGGGGGTGATGCAAAGAGCTATATTAGTAAAGATAATAAAGGAATTATTAAAGCTAAAAAAATACAAGTAAAACAAAGGGCAGTAGATCTTGGCTATGTAGGAGAAATAGTAAGTGTCGATACATCATTCATGAAAAATCTTACAGATGAAGCAGTCATTCCAATAATTACTTCAATTGGGATTGGAAATGACAACAAAATTTACAACATAAATGCAGACGTTGTGGCTTCAAAATTTTCAGAGGTTTTAAAAGCAGAAAAACTAGTTCTAATGACAAATACAAAAGGTGTTTTAGATAGAAAAAAAAATCTAATTACAGGGCTAATTCCAAAAGAAATTAAAAGACTAATAGATGATGGAACCATATCTGAAGGTATGTTGCCTAAAATAAACTCTGCAGTTCATGCTGCTAAGCATAAAGTTAATGCGGTACATATTATCGATGGTAGAGTTGAACATGCATTATTACTAGAAATATTGACAGATCAAGGTGTAGGAACGTTAATCAAGGATCAATAATTTGGAACCTACTTGGATTTTTGATCTCGATAATACATTACATGATGCAAAGAAAAAAATATTTCCCATAATTAATAAAAAAATTAATCAATACATCAGTACAGCAGTAAAAATAAACTATACAGAAGCAGATAAATTGAGGCAAAAATATTGGAAAAAGTACGGCGCCACACTTGAAGGGTTAATAAAGCATCACAATATAGACCCAATAGAATTCTTAGAAAAAACACATGCACTTAAAAATTTTGAAGGGTTAGTTCATCCTATGGAAGATCTAATCAAGGTATTATCTTCAATAAATGGACAGAAGATACTTTATACAAATGCACCCAGAGTTTATACAGATAAAGTACTTAAGATATGTAAAATTGAAGATTATTTTGATGAAATTTTTAGTATTGAAGATGGTAATTTTTTAGCAAAACCAAGTAAAATTTCAATGAAATTTTTTGTTAATAAATATAAAATTAAAAAAGGATACTTTGTGGATGATGTAAAAGAGAATCTTGAAACAGCCAATCAATTCGGACTATCTACTATATGGCTAACTAACGAAAGAGAAAACCCTCCATATATTGATAAAAAAATATCTAAATTAAAAAATTTAATTACTGACTAATTTTTTTAATAGCAAAAAGTCTCTCCTGATAAACAAATTCTTTAATTTCATCCCCCGATTTTGATGGATCTATCTCACTTTTTAATTGGTTTATTTCACTAAGAAAAAGAATTAAGAGTTTATTAAGATTATCAAATTTTTGAGCCTCTATTTCAAATGCTTTATAAAGTACCGTGATTATATTCAAAATCTCAGAAATAATATTTGGACGTCTAAAGAAATCAAGTCTATATAAACAATCTAATTTTTCCTCTGCTGTTAATGTTGAAAAATTTTTAAGATTTAGCTCTTCATCAATAATATTCCAAAATATCTTAACTGACAGACTCGATATTTTTAAGGCTTTTAATAAAAATTTTTGTTTCTCTATCCATATTTTATGAGTCTCAGGTAAATAATGTTTACCAAAGTATGATGCCAGTAGTAACATAATTAATTTAGATTCAGCCTCCAAGGATTTTGTCGATTGCTTCATGGCTAAGCCTAATCTAACAAAGTCTTCAGAAAAAGATGGAGCTCCATGGGGAAGGTCCAGAAGAACTTCATTCAAAGCGCCACAATTGCAAAGACAATCAAGCATAATTTCTGGATTTTTTCCTTGTAAACCTTTTGTAATCTCTGCCACTACTCGCTCAACTGATAGAGACTTAAGCTCACCAGTTAATACCATCGTACTCATTAATTTTAATGTTTCTGGATGAATTCTAAATTTAACATCTAATGCTGTAAATCTAGCTACCCTAAGAACCCTCAAAGGATCTTCGATAAAAGCATCGCTAACATGTCGAATAATTTTATTTTTAATATCATCTTTACCATTGAATGGATCATAGATATTTCCATTCTGATCTTCGGCTATTGCATTTATCGTAATGTCTCTTCTTCTCAGGTCTTCCTCAAGAGTTACTTCAGGTGATGTATAAAATTTAAATCCATGGTACCCCTTACCGACTTTCCTCTCTGTTCTTGCAAGTGCGTATTCTTCTTGGGTTTTAGGATGTATAAAAACAGGGAAATCTTTGCCAATAGGCTTATATCCCAACCCAACCATTTCTTTAGGAGTGCTTCCCACAACTAGATAATCCCGATCTTTTATTGGAATCCCTAATATTTTGTCCCTAACAGCACCTCCAACTAGATAGATTTTCATATATTATTTTTTTAGTTATTTAAATATGTACTTAATTCTTTTAGGGATTGCTTAAATTTATAAGCATCATTAGATTTTACTGTATTACTAGTCTCCATTGATCTTAAATTATCTGTTGTAATTAATTTTACTGGCGATAGCTGTAAAAATCTAACAAATAAATATGACATGCTTTTATTTAAACCAATAATGATGTTTCTCTTTTTTTCACATTTAGTTATTAACTTAATAATCTCATAAAAAGTAAATTTTCTAGGGCCTCCTATATTAAAAACCTGCTTGTAAGTTTTTTTATCGCCAAGACTTTTTATTATTATATCAACCAGATCTCCCACATGAATTGGTTGAAATTCAGATTTTGGGGATACTAAAAATATTACAGGTAAAAATCTAACCATCTTCTTAAATAAATTAATAAATTTATCTTCAGGACCAAATACAATTGAAGGTCTAAAAATTGTCCAATCATATCTTTTGAATTTTTCTTTTAAAATGATCTCTGATTTATATTTCGAATTTAAGTAATTACTCGATAGTTCTTTATTTACACCTAATGCACTTAAGTGAATAAATCTTTTTATTTTTAGTTTTAGCGCAGAATCGATTAACATAGAAATATAATCTTCATGCACCATAGAAAATTTAATTCTCCTAGATTCATGAAGTATTCCAACTAGATTAATTATCACATCCGACCCTTTAAGATCATTTGATAAGTTAGTTTTATTAGAATATTCAACTAATATTAGACTAGGATGACATCCTAATTCACCTAATTTTTTTATATTTCGAGAAAATAATCGAATTTCAAAAGGAAGTTTAACTAATTCATTTATTAGCTCAATTCCAATAAATCCAGTCCCACCAAATATAGAAATTACCTTCATTACTTCTATAAACGAAAATATCTTAAAGAAAAATAAATTATTGCAATTATTATTAAAATAGTAAATAAATAATTAATTGTAGCTTTTGCTATAGATATATATTTTTTATTTTTAGTTATAAGGTAGCAAGCAATGATTACAACTAAAAATATACATAAAATAAATATACTTAATTTAATAAATATCATTATGTAACTTCTAAATCAATATTTTCACGGCCAGTTTTCTCTTTAAGATAATCACTTGCTAAGATTGCAGTTTTCTCATTATGAAGATCTAGGTGCTCTATCGTCCATTTATTTTTTTGTTCTAGCATTAGTCTTAGTAATTTATTATTAAGCTCATGTCCTGATTTATAAGCAGTAAATTTACCTATGATAGGCATACCAATCATATATAAATCACCGATTGCATCTAAAATTTTATGTCTAACGAATTCATCTGAATACCTTAAACCTTCATCATTGATTATTTTATACTCATCTAAAACAATTGCGTTATCTAGTGATCCGCCCCTAGCCAAACCATTCGATCTTAGATATTCTACTTCCTGCATAAATCCAAATGTTCTAGCTCTACTAATATCATTTACGTATGAATCTTTAAAAAAATCTATTTCAACACGACTATTTTCTTCTTTGAAAGCTGGATGTGGAAAATCAATTGTAAAATCAACCAGAAATCCTTTATAAGGTTCAAATCTAGCAAACTTTTCCCCATCTTTAACCTGAATTACATCTTTAATTACAGCAAATTTTTTTATTTCTGATTGCTCATAGACCACTGCTGATTTTATCAAATATATAAATGAAATCGAGCTTCCGTCCATAATTGGTATTTCAGAGCCATCAACTTCGATTAGAATGTTGTCTATCCCTGAAGCAGACAAAGCAGACATTAGATGCTCAACTGTAGAAATTTTAAACTTACCATTACCAATTGTTGATGATAGACGAGTTTCTTTTATAGCTTCTGCCTCAACTTTTATTTCTATTGGGACTTTAAGATCTATCCTTTTAAATATTATCCCGCTATTTTCTTTGGCTGGGTTTAATGCGATACGAACTTTTTTACCTGAATGAAGGCCGACCCCAACTGCACTTACTTTAGTCTTTATTGATCTCTGAAAAATCATTTATTTTTTTCTTCTCATAAAAGATGGGATATCGTATTCCTCTTCTTCTGAAATTGCGACATCACCAAGACTATCTTCATCAGATGTATTAGATCCAAATACGCTTGGACTATATTCATCATTATCTTTTTGAATTTCTTGGGTTTCTTTTTCATTCTCCGCTACCTCTTCATCAGTTTTATAGATGAATTCCCTTAAAACATCACTATTATTTTGATCCAAATTATTTGTAATATTTAATTTTTCCTCATCTTTTAAATAGGCTAGCCCAGTTGCAATCATAGTAACCCTAATCTGATTACCCATTGCATCATCTATTACATTTCCAACAATTACATGTGCATTTTCTGTAGCATGTGGTTTAATAATATTCATTACCTCATGGTATTCTTTCATTTTAAAATCACTACTTGCAGAAATATTTACTAGTATTCCTTTTGCATTATTCAGATTAACATCCTCTAATAGAGGGCATGCAACAACCTGTTTTGTAGCAATAGTTGCCCTATCTGAACCCTCTGCAGTCCCTGAGCCAATCATTGCCATACCCATCTCGCTCATAACCGTCTTAACATCTGCAAAATCTACATTGATTAATCCTGGGTTATTTATAATTTCAACAATACCTGATACTGCACTATATAAAACATCATTTGCAGCTCCAAATGCGTCTACAAAAGTTACATCTGAGCCTAAAACCCCCATTAATTTTTCATTTGGTATCGTTATAAGTGAGTCAACATGATTTACAAGCTCATCAATTCCATCGTTGGCAACTTGAACTCTTCTACCTTCAAAATTGAAAGGTTTTGTTACAACAGCAACAGTCAAAATTCCTAACTCCTTAGCAATTTGAGCAATAACAGGGGTTGCACCTGTCCCAGTTCCCCCTCCCATTCCAGCAGCAATAAATAGCATATCTGCCCCATCAAGAGCATCGATTATTTTATCTTTGTCATCTAAGGCAGCCTGTTTTCCTTTATCTGGTCGAGCACCAGCTCCAAGGCCTTGAGTTAATATCTCTCCAATCTGAACAATAGTATTTGCTTGGCTTTTCTTTAGCGATTGAAGGTCAGTATTTGTACAGATAAACTCGACACCCATGACATTCTTTTCAATCATATAGTCCACAGCATTTCCTCCACAACCGCCTACACCCATAACCTTAATAATGGCTTTTTGCTTTTTTCCTTCTACGACTTCAAACATAAATTACCCCATATCGTATTAAAAGTTTCCTTGAAACCACATTTTTGCTCTTTTTAAAATATGACTAATTGAGTTTCTTTTTCCTAATTTATCTATATTTCTTTGTACGTCATTCTTGCCCATAATTAACAATCCTACACCAGTAGAATATCTTGGATTTTCTACAACCTGTAAAAGTCCATCAATATTTCTAGGTATTCCGATTCTAACAGGCATACCAAATATTTTCTCCCCTAACTCAACTATTCCATTTAACATTGAAGAGCCACCAGTAATAACTATGCCAGATGCAATGGTACTACTCATTTTACTTCTAGTTATTTCATTTTGGACTTTTTCAAAAAGCTCTTCAATTCTTGGCTCAATAACTTGAGCTAAAGCTTGAGTCGTAATCTTTTTGGGGGATTGTCCATCAACAAGGGGTATTTCAATAATATCATGGGTAGAACACAAGCTAGGCATCGCTGATCCATACGTTTCTTTAATATCTCCTGCAGATTGAGTTGAAGTTCGAAAAGCAACAGCAATATCGTTTGTTACTTGATCTCCAGCAATTGGAATAACTGCAGTATGTTGGAATGCACCATTCTTAATTAAAGCAATATCTGTAGTACCTCCCCCAATATCTACAAGACAGACTCCTAATTCTTTTTCATCTTGAGTTAAAACAGCTTCACTTGATGCTAATGGCTGAAAAACTAAATCAATTACCTCTAACCCGCACTGCTTAATACATTTAATAATATTCTGACGTGCAGCAATTGAACCAGAAATAATATGCACCTTGACATTAAGGAGCTTCCCGCTCATCTCTAAAGGCTCTTTAATATCTTGTTGGTCATCGACAATATATTCTTGATCTATAACATGCAAAACTTCTTGATCCGTTGAGAGATTAACAGCTTCAGCAGTTTCTCGAACTTGATCAACATCCATTTGTGTGACTTCGTCATCTTTAATTTTTACCATGCCGTGAGAGTTTATGCTTTTGATATGGCTTCCAGCAATTCCAGTATAAACCTCACTTATTTTACAATTCGCCATTAATTCTGCTTCTTCAACAGCCCTCTGGATTGCCTGCTTTGTATTTTCAATATTAATAACAACACCTTTTTTTAATCCTTTTGAAACATGCTGACCTTTACCAATAATTTTTAACACACCGTCATCTTCTAACTCAGCTACAATTACAACAACTTTTGATGTTCCTATATCAAGTGCGGCAATTTGATTGCTTTGATCTTTTTTATTTTTCAATATTGGTGGTATGACATTATTCATAGAGTAGTCTTTCTTGCTTTCTTAATTTTATGTAATTTTTCGCTCAATTTCTTAACTGCAAATCCATCTTTATATCTTAAATCTACATACTCGATTCTACTTTTTGATTCAGATAAGATAAATTGATAATTTTCTATTAATACTTCAAGTTTTTTAATAATATTATTATCACCTTCTTTGCCTAAAAAAAATCGCATTTGATTGTTTGTATAAATTTCCCAAGACAATCTTTTAGATAATGAGATTGTAGCAATTTGCATCAACTCTTTCTCAAGAATTTTATTGATTTGTTTATATTTTAATGCCATTTCCCCAATAAACTCATCTGAGCCTATAAATAATGGTAATTCATCTTCGTAAGCAGCATTAAATATCTCACCGTAGCTATTTATCAAACCTCCATTATTCCATTTACCGATTGGTTTATGTGATTCAATTTCAACCAATAAGCCAAATTTATTCCAATCCCTTCTAATACTTACATCCCTTATCCAAGGAAGTTTTTTGAAACCTTTTCTTGTTTGATGAAGGTCTACAGTAAAAAAATTATTTTTTATAAACTTATTCTTAATTAAATCGATTTGATTTTTATTAATATTTTCATATTCGCCCTTTATTCCTATTTCGGTTATTGGAAAATTTGAGCTTGTCATTAAAACGTAGCTCAAAATTATTGAGGTTATAAAAATTAATAAGTAAACAATCGTTGTTGCTTTTTTTATTGATTCTTGTTTTTTAAACACTTGATGTCTCTAAAATTAATAATGTTAAATCATCAAACTCAATCCCAATATATTTTGCAGACATTGGTACAAGGCTATGATTTGTCATTCCAGGAACAGTATTTATTTCGATGATATGAATTTTATTTTCATGGTCAATTATAAAATCTACACGTCCCCATCCATCGCAACCAATTGCATTGAATGCATTAATACATTCATCGTTAATATTTTCCAACAGAATCGAACTTATCTCAGCAGGACAAATAAACTCAGTATCATCCCTTACATACTTAGCTTCATAGTCATAAAAGTCTGTCTTAGGCCTAATTTCAATGATTGGTAATGGCTTATTCTGAATGATTGGCAGAGTATATTCTTTGCCCACAACTAAAGATTCAGCAATAACAATCTTATCAATTTTATATGCATTTTGAAAAGCAATAATAAATTCATCTTTATTGCTTACCTTTGCAATACCAATGCTAGATCCTGAATTAGCAGGCTTAAGAAAAAAAGGTAATCCGCATATATTTGAAGCTTCCTCAAATTGACAAATATCATTGACTTTCATAAAATCAGGTGTACTAATTTTTTTAGATTTCCATATTGCTTTACATTTGAATTTATCCATGCCTATTAAAGACGGCATTATCCCACTTCCAGTATAAGGAATATTTATAGACTCGAGGAAAGTTTGGATCTTGCCATCTTCACCATCTTGTCCATGAAGACAAATAAACGCTCTATCAAAATTTTCTAATATTTCTAATTCATCATTTTTAGGGTCAATTGCTACAGCATCAACTTTCTTTCTAAGTAGTGCGCCCAATACTGCTGCTCCACTTTCTAATGAAATATCTCTTTCATTAGAAGTTCCTCCCATTAAAACTGCTACCCTTCCAAATTCTTTAGGTTCCAATTTGCTCTCCAATTATTTTTATTTCTCTAAACAATTGAATATTTTTCTTTTCAAAGACAATTTTTTGAATATACGTTATTATATTTTCAATATCTAATGCGGTGGCATTTCCAATGTTAATTATAAAGTTTGCATGTTTTTCTGAAACCTTAGCTCCACCAATTTGATAGCCTTTCAATCCGCAATCTTCAATTAACTTTGCCGCAAAATTATCAATAGGATTCCGAAAAGTTGAGCCTGCTGTTGGCCAATTTAAAGGTTGAGTATTTTTTCTATGGGCCAATAAATCTTTTATTTTTTTTTCAGCGTCTTCTTTGTTGCCTTCTGGAAAATTAAACCATGCTGCAAGAAAACTTTCATCGTTATTATAATTTTTTACATCTCTATAGTTAATTTTAAAGTCTGCTCGACTCCTAACTATTTGATCACCGTTTAAATTAATCATCAATACTTTGTTTACATAATCCCATGTTTCAGATCCATAACATCCTGCATTCATAGCTAAAGATCCGCCAATCGTTCCTGGTATCCCTGCAAAGAAAGCTGAATTATTCAACCCCTCTTTTGCCGCAAATTTTGCTAATTTTGAGCAACTAACCCCTGCCTCCACATAAATTAATTCATTCTCTCTATTTATGACGCTTAACCCGCCATGCATAATAACCACTGCACCTTTAACCCCACCATCTCGAATCAATAAATTAGAACCAAGCCCAATGAATGTAATTGGTGGTTTAATTTTTCTAGTTTTAATGTAAGAAGCTAGAGTATCTTTATTATCACAAATTAAAAATTGTTCTGCTTTTCCACCAACCTTCCAACTGTTAAAATTTTTTAAATCAATATTTTTATAAATAGTATTTTTGTTCATATTTGCTACTCAATTATCTCTTGAACAAAATTACCAATTGACCCAGCACCCATAATTATTAGAATTGAATCGTCTTCAACCATTTTAAATATAGTTTTTTTTGCATTTTTGAAATCTGGTAAGTAATAAATCTCAGGGTGCTTTATAGAATTTATTAACGCCTTAGTTGAAATATCTTTAATCGTACTTTCTCCGGCTGAATAAATATCAAAAAGAAAAATTCTATCTGGAATTTTCAAAACTCTTATAAATTCTTCATAACAATCTCTAGTTCTAGAAAATCGATGTGGTTGGAAAACTAAACTTATTTTTTTATTTCTAAACGCTTTTTTTGTTGATTTTATTACTGCCTCTATTTCTGTCGGATGATGTCCATAATCGTCTATCACCTTAATTCTCTTTTCTTTTATTGAAATATTATTATAAATTTCATATCTTCTTGATACACCTTCAAAGCTTTCCAAAGATTCTTGTATGTTATTTATTGAAACGTTGTACTCCAATGCTATTGATATTGCTGCCAAAGTATTCCTTATGAAATGATCCCCAGGGAAATTGATTGAGATATCAAATTCATTATGATTATATTTTTTATCTATAACTCTAAATTTAACCTTATTACCTTTGTATTTTATATTTACTGCTTGAATATCAACTTTACTTGATAGTCCGTATGTCACTATTGGTCTTGATATTTTTGAAATAATACTTTTAACATGATGGTCATCTGCACATACAAAAATTGTGCCGTAAAATGGTACTTGGTGTGCAAAATTTATATATGCTTGCTTTAAATTCTCAAATTTATTTTGGTATGCCCCTAAATGATCGTTGTCAATATTGGTAATTATAGCGTTCACAGGGCTCAAATGAAGAAATGATGCATCTGATTCATCAGCCTCTACGACCATTAAATCACTACTCCCAAGCTTTGCATTACTATTCATTGAATTTAGCTTTCCACCAATTACATATGTTGGATCAAGCTTGCCTTTTGTAAGTATTGATGAAATCAAGCTAGTTGTTGTGGTTTTTCCATGAGTTCCAGCAACTGCAATACCTTTTTTAAATCTCATTAATTCAGACAACATTTCAGCTCTTGGAATTATTGGTATTTTTTGATCAATTGCAGCCTTAACTTCAGGATTTTTATTTGAAATTGCAGTAGAAACAACGAGTACATCAATTTGCTTTATATTTTTTTCTGAATGCTCGCTAAAAATTTTTATACCTATTTTTTTTAACCGTTGAATTATTTCTGACTTTCCATGATCTGACCCTTGAACATTAAATTTTAAATTATGCATGACTTCGGCAATACCGCTCATTCCAGAACCGCCAATGCCTACAAAATGAATATTTTTTATTTTATTTTTCATTATTAATTTCTTCGCAATATGAATATATTTTATGAGCTACATTCGTACTTGATTTATTTTTTTTCGCTCTTAAAGCCATCAAAAAACATTCCTTTCTTTTTATTTTCAAAAGAATTTGTAAAAGTTTTTGCTCTATTTCTTTCTCTTCAATAATATAAGCTGCTTCTTTATCTGCTAATATTTTTCCATTATGATACTGATGGTTATCAACAGCATATGGAAATGGTATTAATATTGATGCAATACCTGCTTCAATAAATTCTGAAATAGTAAGTGCTCCAGACCTAGCAATAACAATATCAGCCCATTCATATTTTTCCTTAATATCGTATATAAATTTTTCTTTTCCTAAGAGCCAGGGTGGGTCTTTTCCATCGCCACTCGCTAAATTCGAATATGTCTTAACTAATTCTTCATAATGCTTTTCACCTGATTGATGAATAACTGAGATTTGCTCCTTTGTAAATTTGTTTAAAATTGGCGGCAATAATCTATTAAAAGCACTTGCTCCCAAACTACCGCCCAAAATTAGAATGTTCAGAGGTCCTATTTTATTCTTAAATCTTTGATGAGGCTTTCTAATGTTTGATATTGATTTTCTTATTGGATTTCCTATTACCTTTCCTTTTAAGGTATTTTCAAATCCACAAAATATCTGATTAGCAAACTTTGAAATTATTTTATTTGCCAATCCTGGTATCGCATTCTGCTCATGAATAATTAAATGTATTCCAAGTAATTTAGATGCAATCGCCATTGGTATGCCTATATAGCCACCCATTATTATTACAAAATTTGGTTTTTCGGCTGTTAATGCCTTTATGGACTGAAGTATTGATGTGAAGAGCATAAATGGGAGTTTGATCCATGTCAAAAAACCCTTTCCCCTAATGCCAGAAATACTTATTGAATAAAAAGGAATCTTATATTTATCTACTAAACTATTTTCCATACCTTTTGGCGTGCCAGTCCATGACACAGGAATTGACTGTTCCATAAAATAATCTGAAATTGCCAGGCCTGGGTATATATGCCCACCTGTTCCGGCAGCAACGACCATAATCTTCAATTTATTTATTATAATGTTGTCCTCGTAAATTTCTTCTATTTTCATGATCAATTCTCAGTACAATTGCGATAGCAACAATACTCACTAAAATACTACTACCACCAAAAGATAGTAATGGAAGTGTTAGGCCCTTTGTGGGGAATAAGCCTAAATTGACAGCAATGTTAATTGTGCACTGAATCGCAAACCATAAAGCTATTCCCTGCGCCATTAAAGCTGCGAAATGTTTATTATTTTGAATTGACTCCTTCGCAATCCCAAACATCCTAACTATTAAAAAAGCAAATAAACCTAAAACAATGCTGAATCCAAACAAACCGAATTCTTCGCCAATAATTGCCATCAGAAAATCTGTATGTGCCTCAGGCAAAAATGAAAGCTTTGCAACACTATTACCCACACCTACTCCAAAAAATTCGCCATTACCAAAAGCCATCTGTGCTTGAGTAATTTGATAGCCTCCATCAAATTTATGTTCTGGAGACCAAGCATCTCTAAATGCTAGAATTCTTTTCATTCTATATGGAGATGACATTATTGCTACCCAGACTCCGATTGGCGCCAATATAGCTAAACTTAAAATAACTCTTAAGGTTAACCCCCCCAAAAAAAGTATACCCATTGCAATTGCCATAATGACAATTAGGGCACCGAGATCTGGCTCTAAAATAACTAAAGATCCGGTAAAAATCATCACCCCTAGCATAGGTAAAAATCCTTTAATAATAGTTCTCATTTGCTTTGATTTTCTTAAAACGTAATCAGATGCATACATAACAGTAAAAAGCTTAACGAGCTCTGTTGGTTGCAAGTTTAAAACCCCCAATGAAAGCCACCTTTGACTACCATTCCTTTCTAGCCCAATAAGCAGAACTAAAATCAAAAGAATGATGCCTATAAAGAAAAGATAAGGGGCCCACCTCTGCCAAATATAAACTGGAATTAAGAAAGTAATGTATCCACAAATGAAAGCTATTAGAAGATATGATGCTTGTCTAACTAAAAAATAATAATGTTGGTATTGGTATTTCTGAGATCCTGCCGCTACATCAATTGATGCTGAATAAACCATAACTAGTCCTATACCCAAAAGTAAAAGGGCAGCCCATATCAAGCTGTAATCATAAATTGGAAGATTGTAATTCTTTTGAGAAGAAAAAAGCTTCATTGCTTATAATTTTTCCACAATAGATTTATATTCATTACCGCGCTCTTTATAATTTTTGTACATATCGTAGCTTGCACATGCGGGAGATAATAAAACAATGTCCCCAAATGATGCATCTTCATAAGCAGATAAAACTGCATCTTTCATTCGCTTATGGTTAGTAATCTTGAGTGAATTAATAGAATTAAAGTTTTCTTCAAATATATGTGCGTCCTGTCCAATTAAATAAAGAGCTGATACCTTCTGCTTTAAATATTTAAATAAGGGTTTTAAAATTTGATTCTTACTGTCACCCCCAGCTACTAAAAGAATATTTTTCTTATCGAAACTCTTCAATGCTGTAATTGTTGCATTAACATTAGTTGCTTTCGAGTCATTATAAAAATTGACTCCTTCCTTACTCTTTACCCACTCCAGCCGATGTTTAACGCCTTTTAAATTATTGATTTTAAACTCATTAAGCTCAGGAAAAGCGGATTGCATACATGCAATTGCAGCCATAATATTTAATTTATTATGTTCTCCTATTAACCGAAAGTTGCTCAATTCAAGAGTAGCCTTCCCCCCTCTTTCGATACAAGCCCCCGAATGGTTATTTGTCAAAATATAATCTTTTTTATTGTTAGATTCTGAAATACCAAAGGATAAAGTTGCTTTATGTCTTAAAGTATTTAATTTGCCATCATCTCGATTTATAATATTAATTTTTGACAGGCCAAACAATTTCTCTTTTGCTTGAAAATATTTTGTAAATGAATTATATCTGTCCATGTGGTCATCTGATATATTTAAAATAACTCCTACATCAATTTTGCCATTATTTATGACTTCAAGCTGAAAGCTTGATAATTCAATAATTAGAACATCTAGAGTATCTACCTGATTTATGTTTAATATTGGCAACCCTATATTACCTACTGCCCTTGCTTTCAATCCTGATTCGAGGGCAATTTGTTCAATCATTGAGCAAACAGTAGTTTTACCATTTGTACCTGTCACACCTATTACTTTTGTTTTTAATAAATCATTTTTTAAAAAAAATAATGAAATATCATTGTGAAAGGGAACACCTTTTTTTATTATTTTATTGATTATGGGATGTCTTGGATCGACTCCGGGACTAATTGCAACACAATCTACATCATCGAAATATGCTTCTTTCAAATCTCCAGAAAAATATAAATGTTCTTTTGTAGCAAATAAATTTCTAGCATTATTTAAAGATATTTCGCTTTCATCATAAAAAGATATTTTTATACTACTATCTAAATACCTTCCAATAGATAAACCAGTTTGGCCACAACCCAAAATTAATATGTGATTAATATTTTCATTCATTATCGAATTTTTAGGCTAGCTAGGCCAATAAGAACAAGCATCATAGTAATTATCCAAAATCTAACAACTACCTGAGTTTCTTTCCAGCCTTTTTTTTCATAGTGATGATGAAGCGGAGCCATTAAGAAAATTCGCCTCCCTTTTCCAAATCTTTTCTTTGTATATCTAAAGTAACCTACTTGGATAACTACAGAAAATGTTTCAATTACGAATATTCCAGCCATTATCAATAAAACGATTTCTTGTCTTACAATCACTGCCAATGTACCCATCGCAGCCCCTATGGATAGTGAACCTAAATCACCCATAAATACTTCTGCAGGATATGCATTAAACCAGAGAAATCCTAAGCCTGCCCCAGCCAATGCTGCACAAAATATTGTTAACTCACCAGCTCCTTCTATATATGGGATACTGAGGTAATTCGCAAAAATTATGTTTCCTTCAACATACGCAAAAATTCCTAATGCACTTATGACCATTACAGCTGGCATAATAGCCAGCCCATCAAGTCCATCTGTTAAATTAACTGCATTACTGCTGCCCACTACAACTATATAACTTAAAACAATAAAAGTGAATGCTCCTAACGGTAAGCTTAAATCTTTAAAAAATGGAATTAATAATTCTGTTTCTTTAGGTGTATCTGCTGCATAAAATAAATAGCTTGCGACTGCTAAACCAATGATTGATTGTAGTATAAATTTTTGTAATGCTGAAAGACCATTAGCATCTTTTTTTTGTATCTTGCTCATATCATCAACTAAACCTATTAAACCAAAAGACGAAGTTACAATAAGTAAAATCCAGACATAAGAATTATTTAGATCAGCCCATAATAATGTTGAAATTATAATGGATATTAATATTAACCCTCCACCCATTGTAGGGGTTCCAGATTTAATAAGGTGTCCCTCTGGTCCATCATTTCTAATATATTGTCCAAAGCTATATTCTCCCAATTTTTTTATAAACCAACCACCAAAACAAAATGAAATTAATAGAGAGGTAATGACTGCTAATACAGCTCTGAGAGAAATATAGTTAAATACATTAAGCCCTGGGATATCTGTCGATAACCACCTAAATAATTCTAATAACATTTTCTATTCCTCATAAAATAATCTTATTAACAACTTCTTCCATTTCCATGAAGCGAGATCCTTTAACCAATATAACTGATTCAGGTTTTATTATTTTTAAAAGCATGCTTACGAGATCTTCTTTTGTCTCAAACCATAACTCATCGTTGCCTAATTGTTGCATAGTTATTTTTGTATGTCTTCCGACAGCTAATGTAAAATCTATATTGGACATTTTAATATAATCTCCTAATTCTTTATGGTACTTACTCGTATCACTTCCAAGCTCGCCCATATCACCAATTACTAGAATTTTTAGTCCTTTCATTGTTGCTAATACATCTATAGCCTCTCTCATTGAGGTTGGATTGGCGTTATAAGTGTCATTTATTACTATTAAGCCATTGGGGTTAGTTATCTTCTCAAGCCTTCCCGGAAAAGGTTTAATTGACTCTATTCCTTTCTTAATGATCTTTATCGGTATATCTTGTGCATAACTGCAAGCACATGCAGCAAGAATATTCTTTATATTATGCTTGCCTAATAAATTTATTTTAACGTCAAAATTTTCAAAGGGAGTAAAGATTGTTATTGTTTGCTCATCTATTACCTTACAGTTTATGGTCGCTTCTTTTGTAAATCCAAAAGTTATTTTCTTTAAATTTTTCAAATCTTTGGCTAAAAATTCATAATATTCATCATCCCTAGGCAATATACAAGTCTGAAGCTCATCCGAATGATTTAAAAGTTCTTTCTTTGCTTCTGCAATATCATCTATAGAGTTAAAATTTTGGATATGGGCTTCACCGATATTTGTAATTAAAGCGATATTGGGCTTCGCAATCTTTGCAAGTCCTGCAATTTCTCCAGCATGACTCATACCTAATTCTAATACTGCGTGGCTATGAGTGTGCTTAAGATTTAGAAGGGTAAGTGGTAAGCCTATGTCATTATTATAGTTACCTTCTGTAAACAATAATTGGTCTCGGCTTAAATAATTACTCATAATTGAAACAATCACTTCCTTTGTGGAAGTTTTTCCATTGCTTCCTGTAATTGCAATTATTTTTGGTTTAATTTGGTCTCTAAGATATAAGGCAATATTTGCCAATGCTTCTTTACCAGTTTCTACTAAAATAGTTTTTTCTGTTTGAAATAAGTTATCAGAAATAATTGCAAATTTAGCGCCCTTTTTTAACACTTCTTTTGTAAATTTATTTCCATCATGATTCTTTCCTATTAGCGCAATATATAAGTCAGATGGATCTCTATCTCTTGAATCTATCGAAATAGATGAAATTTCTATATCCAAAGACTCTAATGGGCCAGCAAACGATCCTTTTGTAATTTCTATAATTTTTTTTAATGTAATACTAATTTTTTTGTGCTCCAAAGTACCTAGTTAAATATTTTTTTGCTATTAATTTATCTGAAAAGTCTTTTCTTACGCCTTTTATTTCTTGATATACCTCATGCCCTTTTCCTGCAATAAGGATTAAATCATCAATGTCAGATTCTCTTAAAACTTCTTTAATTGCCTCTTCTCTATCTTCTATGACTAAATTTGGAATAGTTATATTTTGACAAATATCATCAATGATTCTATTTGGGTCTTCATTTCTCGGGTTATCGGAGGTTACAATCACAAAATCTGCATATTTATTTACAACAGCCGCCATTTCTTTCCTTTTTCCTCTATCTCTATCACCTCCGCATCCAAAAACAATTTTTAAATTTTTATGTTTTGATAATTTTAAAGAATTTAGGATATTTTTAAGGGCATCGGGAGTATGAGCGAAATCAATAATAACCTTGGGGCACTTTTCTAAACCTATCTCTAACACCTCAGCTCTCCCAGGAACTTGGTTTAAGATTTTTAATATTGGTCTAATATTTTCTATCTGATAACCTAAGGAAATTAAAACCCCAACTACACCTAAAATATTATAAACATTATGCCTTCCAACCACTGAAGCTATAACCTCAAAAGTTTTATCTCTATAAGTTAAATCGAATTTGGTTCTTTTGTTTGCTATAACAAGATTGTTTGCTTTAAGTGAGCATGGGCTATCTATACCAAAAGATATTTTTTGAGATGTATCTAATTTGGACTCTTGAAATATTTTTTTCCCCAGTGGATCGTCAATATTTATAACTAAATTACCGGTCTTAGCCCCCAATAAAAAATCTTTTTTTATATTTGCGTAGTTTTCAATAGAGCCATGATAATCAAGATGATCTCTAGAAAGGTTTGTAAATAGTCTTACATCAAAATTAACCCCGGAAACCCTACCTTGCTTTATTCCATGAGAAGATACTTCAATACATACATCCTGAACCAGATCGATTCTAAAATTATTTATTATGCTTTGAATTTTAAGTGCATCAGGTGTTGTATTAGTAGTTGGTTCTAATTTTCCAATAAAACCATACCCAATCGTACCAATCATTGCAGCCCTTCTCTTGAGATGCTTAAGGGATTCAGTTATCCAATATACACTTGAGGTTTTGCCGTTAGTTCCAGTCACACCTATTAAATTTATTTTTTGGGAGGGGTTATTGAAAAACTCACTTGCGATATTTGAAATATTATCTTTTAAGTTTTTTACTGGTAATTTCGGTAAGTCCCATTCGTTATTCCATTTAAAACCTAAAGGGTCATATATTATTGCTCCAGCCCCTTTCTTTATGGCCTCACCAATATAATTCCTCCCATCATCTTTGTCACCTGGGTAAGCTAAAAAAATTGACCCTTTTTTAACATTTACACTATTTTGTTCTATATGCTTAAACTCAGTTAATAGGTTTTTTAGTGAATTGCTCATAGTTTTGTCTTATCAGCATAGCCCTCTTTTTTATTTTCTATATCCTCTAATTCTGATCCATCAGCATCAATGCTATACCACTCGAATGCTTTTGACATAACGTGACTAAAAACTGGCCCAGCTAGTGTGCCACCATAATATCCTTTTTTCTTTATAGGCTCATCAATCATAATCGCCATAACAAATCTTGGATTTGATACCGGTCCTAATCCTACAAAAGTCCCAATATATTTGTCTTTAGAATACCCCCCATTTATTTCATCTACTTTTTTTGTTGTGCCCGTCTTTCCAGCTACCCGATAGCCATAAACCCTAGCTTTAGACCCCGTCCCTTCATCATCAGTTACAGATTCTAGGATAGTTAATATAGTTCTTGTTGTTTTAGGCGACAAAACCCTTTTACTTATCTTTGAATCATCCTCCTTAATTAGTGATATCGGCTTTAGTTTTCCATCGTTAGCAAAAACTGTGTAAGCTTGGGCAGTCTGAATAAGTGTTGAATTCATACCATAGCCATAGCTTGCTCGCGAATGGTCTATTTTTTTCCATTTTGTATGCTTTCTTAAAGTCCCACTTACCTCTCCAGGAAAATTAATGCCTGTTTTTATGCCATAACCAAATTTTTCATACATCGTAGCCAAATTAATTGAGCTAATTTTTTCACTAATTTTAGCCGAGCCTATATTTGAAGAAACTTTAATTACGTCTTTTACAGCTATTTCTCCATGAGCATGGGTGTCACGTATATATTTACCTTGATACCTATAGGGTCCTTTACCTGTATCTATCATAGTATTTATAGTTACAGCCTTTCTCTCTAACGCTACAGCAAGGCTAATAGGCTTCATTGTTGAGCCAGGCTCAAATACATCGGTAACTGCACGATTTTTTATAAAATCTCCTACTTTATTATAGCCATTAGGGTTGAAAGAAGGGTAATTTGTCATAGCAAGCACCTCACCCGTCTTAGCATCTAACAACACAGCAGATCCAGATATTGCCTCATACTTCTCTACTGCCTTTTGAAGGGCATTATATGCCTCGTTTTGTAATCGTAAATCAATTGTTAACTTTATATCTGTTCCATCTTTTGGTAATTTAATAGATTGGAATTCTCCTATAACTCTAGGTGTCTTTTTCCCATCTATTATTTTCATTATTTTTCCTTTTTTTCCAGCAAGACTTTCATTCATTAACATTTCTATTCCTTCTTGCCCAACTCCATTACTACCAGTAAATCCTACAATATGTGCCACTGGTCCATTTTCAGGATAAAATCTTTTGTATACCTTATTTGAACTAATGCCTGAAATTTTAAGTTCTAGAATTTTAATTTTAGTATTGGGGGCTATATTCTTCCTAAGAGAAGTGTCTCTTCTTTTTTTATTTTTAAGTTTTTTATCTAAATCCCTTATGCTTAGTTTAAGTAAACTGGCTAACTGCTTTTTTTTCTTATTTAGCTTTGCTTGCTTAATGGGATCATCGTCTTTAAAATTTACTAAAGCTGCATCAGCCATAATTGAATAAACTGGTGTGCTCTCTGCCAAAAGTGATCCGTTACGATCCAAAATTTTACCTCTATACGGAAGTAAATCTAATTCCCTGTGCTGTCTTTGCCTGGATTCTTTTTGTAACTTATCTTTTTCAAATCCCGCTAATTTAACAGATTGTGCAAATAAAACTAGAAACATTCCAAGCATAAATATTAAGACTATTCGCCTTCTAGCTCTTGATAGCTCAAAGTACTCTCTTCTGGATTTAATTTTATTCATCTAATTATAAATTTTTTTTCTTTTTGAGTCGGGATATGCATATTTAATTTATGCTTTGCTGTTTTCTCAATTATTTCAATTCTTGATTCTGATGATTCCTCAATTCTTAACATTGTTTGCTGATCCTTTAACTCTAGAGTCTCCTTGCTTTGAGCATCTAATTCTGCAAAATTATTTCTAGTAAGATGTTTAAAATTAACTGTAGTTAATGCACAAACAATTAAAACAACAAATAAAATTAAATTTAATTTCATGTTGCCTCCATTGCTTTTTCAATCACTCTCAATTTTGCACTTCTAGATCTTGGATTTTCTTCAATCTCTTTCTCAGTGGGTATTGTCATTTTCTGAACGATCCTAAAAGGAGCTAATTTTATTTCTGATGCCTTAATAGGAATATTTTTGGGGATAAAGTCAGTCTTTATTTGATCTTTAGTATAATTTTTTATGATTCGATCTTCTAATGAATGAAAACTAATAACCACTAACCGAGCTTTAGGCTTTAAATAACTAAATACAATTGGAAGGGTATTCTCTAATTCTTCTATTTCTTTATTAACTAATATTCTCAAAGCTTGAAATGTTTTTGTTGATGGATCTTTTTTTAAACCTCTCTTTGGAACTATATTTTTTATCAATTCAGCCAATTCTAAAGTCATCTTTATTGGGCCTCTTGTCTCGCGATGCTCAATAATTGCTTTAACAATCTTTTTAGCAAACTTTTCTTCACCATAAGTTTTTAAAGCATGTATTAAATCTTTTTCTTCGTATGTATTGATAATTTCAGCAGCGGTTATCCCTTTGGTTTGATCCATTCTCATATCTAAAACGGCATCATACCTAAAACTAAAGCCTCTTCTAGCTTCATCTACCTGAGGAGATGAAATACCCAAATCCATTAATATTCCATCCAATTTTTTAATATTTTTTTTTTTAATATTTTGTCTATTTCAGAAAAAGCACAGTGCTCTATTTGAAATCTTTCATCTGTTATTTTTTTTCCTTCATTAATTGCATCTAGATCTCTATCGAAAGCTATCAGACTTCCCTTATCGCCAAGCAGTTTCAAAATTTCATTTGAATGTCCGCCTCTGCCAAAAGTACAATCTAGATAGGTACCATTTGGCTTAATAGATAAAGCGTTAATAGTCTCTTTTAACATCACAGGAATATGTGAATATATTGTCATAAAGAAAAACCTCCTAGCTCTGAAGGTAGCTCACCTTTGTCATTAATCTTTATTTGTTTGATTTGTTTAACCCAAGCCTCTTTACTCCATAATTCAAAATGACTTCCCTGTCCTACGAGCATTAAGCTCTTATTAATAGTCGCATAATCTCTTAATTCAGCTGATATTAATAATCTCCCAGCACTATCAGAAGATAGATCTTCAGCATAGCCAACCAATAACCTTTGTAATCCACTTGATTTTTTATCGAAACTTGAAAGCTGCATTATTTTTTCCTGTATAGGTTTCCATGCAGCAACTGGATATAGAAGAAGGCATCCATGAGGATGGGCAGTCAACACTAATGAGCTAGTTAATAATTCCTGTCGATATTTTGTTGGAATTGCTAACCTATTTTTTCCATCAATATTTAGTAGTGTTGCTCCTTTAAACATATCTGCACCTAAAAAGATGGGAAATTACTGAACGCCCTTAGCCTCGTTTAATAATTTCCCACAAATAACCACTTTTTCCCTTACAAGTGCACTATAAGCAAAAAAAAAGCGCTTTGCAAGCGCTTTTTTAATTTTTTCTTTACTCATCAATAAGTTAGATATAAGTTTAAGTTGACCGTTAAGCCGGGTTCTGTCTTGGACAGTCATTCATCTAGGCATACAATTACTTATATGCTCAAGCAGCCTACCCGGTAGCAACACGAGCCGTGTCAATGCTACCCTATTTGGCCTTGCTCCGAGTGGAGGTTGCCGCGTTTCACCGTAACTAAATACGCTCGTCTCTGTGGCCCTATTCCTCACCTCACGGCGTATGGCTGTTAGCCATCACTCTGCTCTATGGAGCCCGGACTTTCCTCTATATAGAAAACTATATAGCGACTGCCTAGTCAACTTAAGTAGTTATTTTATCACTTTGTTGTTATATTTCAGATAATTGCCAAGATAAAGTTTCTCCAGCAAAAAGAGGGATAATTTCTTCAGTGCCGATATTAATTTTTCTTGGTACTTGATATTCCTGCTTTATTAGTTTTATCTTTAATTTATTATAGGGTAATTTATAAAAATCAGCCCCAAACTTACTGCTAAAATTTTCAAGTTTATCCAATGCGTTTTCTGCTTCAAAAATTGATGCATATAACTCCATTGCACAAACTGCAGAATAAATTCCTGCACATCCACAACTACTTTCTTTTTGATGTCTTAAATGAGGCGCGCTATCAGTCCCTAAGAAAAAATTTTTAGATCCTGAAACGGCAGCCTTTATTATTGCTAAGCGGTCCTCTGATCTTTTGAGTATAGGCAAGCAATAATGATGGGGCTTAATGCCATCTGAAAGTAAGTCATTTCTATCTAAAAGCATATGTTGCGGTGTAATTGTTGCATTTACTTTATTATTTGTGCCTATAACGAAATCTACCGCTTCCTTGGTCGATATATGTTCAAATACAATTCTAAGCTCTGGAAATTTACTATGTATTCCACTTAAATGTCTGTCAATAAAAACTTTCTCTCTATCAAAAATATCTACGCTTTTGTCATTTGACTCGCCATGAATTAATAATGGCACTTCACATTCCTGCATTAATTCAAAAATATTAAAACAATTTTCAATTGTATTGATTCCATTATCAGAGTTAGTGGTTACTCCAGACGGGTAAAGCTTAATGCCATGCACAACACTAGAATCACTTACCTTTCTAATTTCATCTCTATCTAATGCATTAGTAAAGAAAAGAGTCATTAATGGTTCAAAATTGGAGTCTCTATTGATTTTTTTAATATCTTGATAGTAGTTTTCAGCCTGATTGACGCTTGTAATTGGAACTTTTAAATTCGGCATAACGATTGCCCTAGCAAATTGTTTTTCAGTATCCTTGCAAGCATACTTAAGCATGGCACCTTCTCTAAGATGAAGGTGCATATCATCAGGCTTTGTAATAATTAATTCACTCATTTTTTTAATTCCAACGCTTGATTATAAACTTCCTTTTTATTTCTTTTAAATATTGAAGAAACAAGCTTTACTGATTGATTCAAAGGTAACTCCTTCATCATTAATTTTAATGCTTCATTTATAGATATTATTTCATTATTTTCAATTTTTTTTATTGTTGGAGTTAAAATAATAACAAATTCTCCCTTCTGCTCCTCCGGACGACTTTCTAATCTGGCTATTATAGACCCAACCTCATCTTTATAAATTGTTTCATATATTTTAGTAAGCTCTCTAGCAATAAATATTTTATGCAAAGCCCCAAAAATATTTTGTACTAAAAGCAGAGTTTTTAATACTCTATGTGGAGATTCAAAAAAAATTGTAGGTAATGTTTGTCCATATATCTTCTGGAGTAATTTCTTTGATTTACTAGCTGAATTAGGTAGAAACCCATAAAATTGAAACTGAGTTGACTCAATTCCTGATACAGAAAAGGCAGTTACAAGTGAGGATGGACCAGGTATTGGTGAAACTTTAATGTTTAACTTTAAGGATTGATTTACCAAGAAAGCTCCTGGATCACTTATAGCAGGGGTTCCCGCATCAGATGCATAGGCAATTGATTTGCCATTTAAAAGTTCATTGATTAAAAAATCAGTCTTTTGTTTCTCATTATGTTCATGAATAGATATCAATTTTTTCTTGATGCCGTAATGTGTGAGTAACCTATTAGTTGTTCTGGTATCTTCGCATGCAATTAAATCAACTTTTTTTAATATTTCGATAGCCCTCAAAGAAATATCTTCAAGATTTCCAATTGGTGTTGCAACAAGATATAAACAAGTTTTCATAATAAATATATTTAAGATTTGTTCAATTTAGTTTCTAAAAAAATTATTTAGCTATATAATTATTCTTAATGAAATCATACAAGCTTTTTATACTTTTTATTTTATTTATCGCTCAATTGATAGGGTGCGCTCCGTCAACAATTATGGCTATTCCTTCATCAATTGCAGATAGAAGGACAACTGAAACCCAAGTTATAGACAACAAAATATTTCTTGCTGCATGGAACCCAATTGCTGAAATTACTGAAAAAGAGAAACAAAAAAGTCATTTTAATTTAATAGTTTACAATAAAGCTATTGTCATAGTAGGTGAAGTCCCTACTGAAGAGGTAAAAATTAAAATAACTGATGCACTTTCTAAAATAGAAGATGTTAAAACAGTTCATAACAAAATGGTTGTTGGCCAAGCATGCAAAATCAAACAAAGAGCAAAAGATACAATAACAACAAGCAATGTTAAAACAAGATTATTTTTAGAATTAAAAAATGAAGTACATCCTTTACACGTAAAAATTATGACAGAAAATGATGTTATATACCTGCTTGGGATAGTTAATAATAAAGAAGCTGATGAAGCAATTCAGATTGCTAAATCATCAAAAGGTGTTAAATTAGTTGTTCCTTTGTTTGAGTTGGATGAAAGCTTTAAAAATAAATATTGATTATAATTTTTTTTTGCATTATCATTTCATTTCAAGTAAGACACCAATAGACCAAAACCATAAACTCAAAATAAAATTTATATAAAGTACCTAAGAAATTATGAGCAATACTATCTCTCATCTAACTGATGATACCTTTGAAGAAGAAGTTCTTCAGTCAAATTTGCCAGTATTAGTAGATTACTGGGCGGAGTGGTGTGGCCCATGCAAAATGATAGCCCCAATTCTAGACTCCCTTACAGCTGAATATTCTGGAAAATTAAAAATATCTAAGCTTAATATAGACGACAATCAAAAGACGCCTCAGAAGTATGGTGTTCGTGGGATACCAACTCTTATGATTTTTAAAAATGGTAATGTAGAAGCTACCAAAGTTGGTGCTCTATCAAAATCTCAACTAACAGCTTTTATCGACAGTAACTTATAAAAATATGCATTTATCTGATCTAAAACACTTACCTGTAGCTGAAATTGTAGATTTAGCAATTGCAGACAAAATTGAGAATACAGGAAGGATGCGCAAACAAGATCTCATATTTGCGATTCTCAAAAACAAAGCAAAAAATGGTGATACGTTATTTGGTGACGGAACATTAGAAGTTCTTCAAGACGGTTTTGGATTTTTAAGGTCGGCTGCGGCATCATACCTCGCAGGAACAGATGATATTTACGTTTCACCATCACAAATTAGACGCTTTAATCTTCATACAGGCGATACTATTGAAGGTGAGATTAGAACACCGAAAGATAGTGAGCGTTATTTTGCATTAGTTAAAGTTGATAAAGTTAACAATGATGCTCCAGAAAATACAAAGAATAAGATTTTATTTGAAAATCTTACACCTTTATTTCCAACTGAACCGCTAACTCTTGAAAGAGACACAGGAGGCGAAGAGAATAATACTAGCAGAGTTATTGATATGATAGCGCCCATAGGTAAAGGTCAACGTGGATTAATCGTTGCCAGTCCCAAAAGTGGTAAAACTGTTATGTTACAAAATATTGCTCATGCAATAACCTCAAATCATCCAGATGTATCTCTAATTGTCTTATTAATTGACGAAAGACCTGAAGAAGTTACAGAAATGACTCGCTCTGTTAAAGGTGAAGTAGTGGCATCAACCTTTGACGAGCCTGCAACAAGGCATGTCCAAGTAGCAGATATGGTTCTTGAAAAGGCAAAAAGATTAATTGAGCATAAAAAAGATGTAGTCATTCTTCTTGACTCGATTACAAGACTTGCACGGGCCTACAACACAGTAATACCTTCCTCAGGAAAAGTTCTAACTGGTGGTGTTGATGCAAATGCACTCCAAAAACCAAAACGTTTCTTTGGTGCCGCTAGAAATATTGAAGAAGGTGGCTCTTTAACGATAATTGCTACCGCATTAGTTGATACTGGGTCTCGAATGGATGACGTAATATATGAAGAATTTAAGGGTACAGGCAACATGGAAATTCATCTAGATCGTAAAATGGCTGAAAAAAGAACCTACCCAGCAATTAATGTAAACAAATCAGGTACACGCAGAGAGGAATTATTAATACCTCAAGAGATTCTCCAAAAAATTTGGGTTCTAAGGAAATTACTTTACCCAATGGAGGATGTAGAAGCAATGGAATTTCTCTTAGACAAAGTAAAATCAACGAAAAATAATGATGATTTCTTTAACAGTATGAGGAAGTAAAACTAAACAAATCATTGATTTTTTCGAAAATATCAATGATAATTCAGTTCTTAAATTCAAAAGATTATAAACTACTATGAAAAAAGATACGCATCCTAATTACCCAGAAGTTAACGTAGCCTGTAGTTGCGGTAATAAGTTTAAAACACAATCAACTATCGGTAAAGATATGACCATCGAAGTTTGTTCCTTATGCCATCCTTTTTATACAGGCAAGCAAAAAATTCTTGATACTGCGGGTAGGGTTGAAAAATTCAAGAAAAAATACGGAATGTAAATTTGCGTACTTCAATCGTAAATAATATACAAAAAAAGCAGCTAGGCTGCTTTTTTTGTATATGATTAATTAATATGAAATTTAATCTTGAACATGATTGGCAAGGCAATATGTCAACCCCAAGGAAAAAGCTTGGAGAGAAAACAAAATTACATTTATTTTTTATATTATTAGTAATTTTTCTCTGCACTGGTTTAATTGGGCATGAGCCATGGCGCCCACTAGAATCCACCTCTATTAGCATTATTTTAGATATCATTCAAAATAATTTAATAATTCTTCCAATGGCAGCAAGCGAACATATAATAATAAATCCCCCTTTATATCCTTATGTTGCTGCAGCATTTGGTAAAATTTTTTCACCTATACTTTCATTACATGATGCTGCTAGATTATCAAATATATTTTGGATTAGTTTAATACTAATAAGCCTTGGATTAATGACTAGAGAATTGTGGGGGCAGGGCTTTGGTCGCCAAGCTGGTTTAATTTTTATCGGATCAGTTGGGCTAATACTAAATATACATAGCTTAATTCCAGAGATAGCAACACTTTTGGGCTACACAATGAGTCTGTATGCTCTTTCACTATATTTTAGAAGGCCTTTTCGAGCAAGTTTGGTTCTTGGCTTCGGCTCAGGAATAGCTTTTTTATCAGGTGGTATTGCTCCTATAGTTATTATCTTTTTATCATCCTTATTTTTACTTATTTTTAACAATTGGAGGAATAGACGATATTTTATTTTTCTGGGTATATCTATAACTATAGCTAGCCTAGTAGTTGCTCCTTGGGTCTATTCTTTCCACTATCTAGAACCAGAACTTTTCATATCTTGGTTAACAACAATACAGACTTCATCTAAATTATTATTTAATTATCATTTTCAGGGAATATTATGGTTTACATGGCCTGCACTCCCACTAGCTATCTGGCTCATTTTTAGAGACTATAAATTAATTTTAAGTCAAAGAAAGCTTCAAATTCCAATTGCTTTCTTACTAGTTTTATTCATAGGAGTATCTATAACAGGTAATCCTAACCAAACAAACCTCATTCCATTCACGATTCCGTTATCAATTATTGCTGTTGGTGCTATTGATAAATTAAATAGAAGCACTGCAAGCGCATTAAACTGGTTTGGGATATTAATTTTTGGTTGTATTGGGTTTCTAATTTGGCTAGGTTGGTTTGCAATGATGTCTGAAATGCCTGAAAAAATATATGAGCGTATGTTTTATTCATCAGCAAATTATATTGCCGAATTTAAATTATTTAGCTTTCTATTTGCCTTAGTAATAACGTTACTATGGATAACTTCTATTATAAAATTCAAAATTACAAACCGATCAGCAATCACTAACTGGGCATTGGGAATAACAATGGTATGGGTAACATTAATAACTCTGTGGGGCCCATTTATTGATAACCGTAAAAATTACAAACTAATTTTCACTGATGTAAAGCAACAACTTATAAAGACCTCATCTTGCGTTTACGTTAACAACTTATCTGATAGCCAAATAAATTTATTGCATTACTATACTGGAATTAAAGGTACTAATCCGAATTTAGAAAATAAAGACTGTAGGCTTGCATTAGTCTCGCTGACTGAAGAAAAAAATATCCCAGCAGAATATAAGTTATGGGGAGAAATTTGGAAAGGGAGACGATTAATAGATAAAAATTATTTTATTTTACTAACTAAAGAAATAAATCTTTAATCTTTTAAGTATTTCTTTATTGCTTCATTAACCATATCATCTAATAAATTATCTTCAGATGAATCAACGTACTCGATTATTTCTTTTCGCATAACGGGTGGCCAGAATTTCTTCATATGCACAGCAATATCTTTTGTAGCCTGCTCTTTGTCTGGATAGCTTTTAAAAAAACCTCCAATTTGGTTGGCCATAGTGACTAGATTATTATTCATTCCAGAATTTTACTCTATAATTCTTAGGTTGTGACTATATATTGTATACCGTGCTTCTCTAGCAAAACCAATCAAAGTAATATCAAGATTGTCTGCCATCCTAATCGCTAGACCAGTTGGTGCAGAAATTGCGACTAAGAGTTTTAAATTAAAGTATGCTATTTTTTGAACCATTTCATAACTGGCCCTACTAGATGTAACAACAAAATCACTTTCACAAATTTTATTTTTAAGACTAGCTCCTATTAATTTATCCAAAGCTATATGTCGTCCAACATCCTCTCGAATTATCTTTAAATCCCCTGTTGCTGAGAATATAGCTGATGCATGAGTTGCCCCAGTCTTTTTTTGTAATCTTTGATCATTAGAGAAGTTCTTTAGTGCTTTAAGAATATGCTTAGAATAAAAATGTGGGTTAGAAATTTTTACTTTAGGTATTCTCATCGCCTGAGATAAACTCTCTGCTCCACAGAGTCCACACCCAGTTCTACCAGTTAAATTTCTTCTAACCTCTTTTAGCTTTGCAAAGCATTCAGAAGAAATTTCAACATTTAACTCAATACCCTCATCTTTACATTTTATTTCAATTGAATATATATCAGATATATCATTTACAATTCCTTCTGTAACAGAAAATCCTACTGCAAAATCTTCTAAATCAGACGGTGAACCCATCATCACAACATGGGATATTCCATTGTAAATTAGAGCAATTGGAGTCTCTTCTGCTATATTTTCCTGGACTTCATCTTTTATAGATGAACTTTTATGGGCTTTTGCAAGTGTTACAGTTTTTTTTGTTTGAATAAATTTAGATCGAGTCACTTAGATTCTAATTAACCTTTTCCTCGTTCTTTTTTACAAGGTCAATTTGTTTCTCACTAAATTTTTGATATTTTTCTTGCCAATCCGAAGGTTGTGTAACTTTTGTTACCTGAACGGCTGTAACTTTAAATTCTGGGCAATTTGTTGCCCAATCTGAATTATCAGTTGTTATTACATTTGCACCTGACACTGGATGATGAAAAGTTGTATACACAACACCAGGCTGAACGCGATCAGTTATTTTTGCTCTTAAAACTGTATCGCCAGCGCGACTATTAATACCAACCCAATCTTGTTCATTTATTCCTCGATCTTCAGCATCATGAGGGTGAATTTCAATCAAATCCTCATCATGCCACTCTATATTATTTGTCCTTCTTGTCTGAGCCCCAACATTATAATGAGCTAATATACGACCTGTCGTTAAAATAAGAGGAAATTTATTATTAACTTTTTCAGTAGTAGGAATATATTCTGTAATAAAGAATTTTCCTTTTCCTCGAACAAATTCATCAACATGCATTGTAGGTGTACCTTCGCTATGTTGTTCGTTGCAAGGCCACTGAATACTTCCTAATTTATCTAACTTATCAAAACTAACACCTTGGAATTGTGGAGTTAATTCTGCAATTTCATCCATAATTTCACTCGCATGTTTGTAATTCATTGGGTACCCTAGGGCATTTGAAAGCATTTGAGTTATTTCCCAATCTTCATAACCATTTTTCGGTGACATCACTTTTCTAACTCTAGAAATTCTTCTCTCGGCATTTGTGAAGGTACCATTTTTTTCTAAAAATGATGATCCCGGCAAAAATACATGCGCATACATAGCTGTTTCGTTTAAAAATAAATCTTGTACTATTACGCATTCCATAGATTCTAGAGCATGAGTTACGTGCTGAGTATCTGGATCAGATTGTGCAATGTCTTCACCTTCGCAATAAACTGATTTAAATTTACCGGATATTGCACCATCTAACATATTCGGAATTCTTAATCCTGGTTCCTTATATAACTCGGTATTCCATGCACTTTCAAATAAATTTTGAGTAGCTACATCTGAAACATGCCTGTATCCAGGAAATTCATGTGGAAACGAACCCATATCACATGCCCCTTGAACATTATTCTGGCCTCTTAATGGATTAATACCAACACCTTCTCTTCCTATATTCCCCGTAGCCATTGTAAGGTTAGCTATTCCCATAACCATTGTTGATCCTTGGCTATGCTCAGTCACACCTAGTCCGTAATAAATTGCACTGTTACCTTTTTGTGCAAATAATCTAGCAGCTTTCCTAACTAAGAGAGCTGGAATACCTGTTTCTGCCTCTAAAAATTCAGGGGAGTTTTCTTCTTTTGAGATGAAATCCTTCCAATAATTAAACGCTTCCGATTCACATCTATTTTTAATAAAATCTTCATCTAGCAGTCCTTCTTTAACAACAACGTGTGCTAAAGAGTTTATAGTAGCGACATTAGTGCCTGGCTTTAGTTTTAGATGAAAATCTGCTTTTACATGTGGAGTATTCTTAACTAAGTCTATTTCTCTTGGGTCAACAATGATTAATTTGGCACCTTCTCTTAATCTTCTCTTCATTTGTGAAGCAAATACTGGATGGCCATCTGTTGGGTTTGCTCCAATGATCATGATGACATCTGACTTCATAACTGAATCAAAATTTTGTGTACCGGAAGACTCACCTATTGTAGACTTTAATCCATAACCTGTCGGGGAATGGCAAACTCTTGCGCAGGTATCAATATTATTATTTCCATATGCTGCTCTGACAATTTTTTGCATTAAATAAGTTTCTTCATTAGTGCATCTTGAGGAAGAAATTGCCCCTACTGAATCAAATCCATATTTTTTTTGTATTCTTTTAATTTCTAACGCTGCATAATTAATTGCTTCTTCCATAGAGACTTTTTTCCACGGGTCTTTAATGCTTTTTCTGATCATCGGAGTTGTTATACGGTCTTTATGAGTTGTATATCCCCATGCAAATCGACCTTTTACACAAGAATGTCCATGGTTAGCCCCTCCATCCTTATTTGGTGTCATCCTAACCACTTCTTCGCCCTGCATCTCAGCATTAAAAGAGCAACCAACTCCACAATATGCACAAGTTGTTGTTACTGACCTTTCTGGCTGTCCATGATCAATAATGCTTTTTTCTACTAGGGTTGCTGTGGGGCAAGCCTGAACACATGCCCCACAAGAAACACATTCTGAATCCATAAAATCTTTATTTCCAGCAGAAACTTTTGATTCAAAACCTCTTCCATCTATTGTTAATGCATATGTTCCTTGAGTTTCTTCGCAAGCTCGAACACACCTTGAACATACAATACATTTTGATGGATCAAAGGTAAAATACGGGTTAGATTCGTCTTTTTCCGATTTCAAATGATTATCACCATCATAGCCATAGCGAACATCTCTTAAGCCAACTGCTCCAGCCATGTCTTGAAGTTCACAATCACCATTTGTAGCACATGTTAAACAATCTAATGGGTGATCGGAGATGTATAACTCCATTACACCTTTTCTGATGTCAGCTAATTTTGGTGTTTGAGTATGTACTTTTAAATCTTGCTCTACTGGAGTAGTACAAGATGCTGGATAACCTCGCTTGCCTTCAATCTCAACAAGACATAGTCGACATGACCCAAACGGATCTAAGCTATCCGTTGCGCATAATTTTGGAACACTCACGCCTGCTTCAGAAGCTGCGCGCATTATAGAAGTGCCCTCAGGAACTGAAACTTCAATTCCATCAATATTTAGCTCGATTAACTTTTCAGAGCTTTTTTTTGGTGTACCGAAATCTTTTGTATCATCCATATATATTTAAGTTATTAATTATATTAGTTAATCTTATAATTTTATGCCGAAGTCTCTGTCTTTTCAAGTCCAAAGTCTTCTGGAAAAAAGTTTAATGCGCTTATAACTGGAAATGGGGTCATCCCACCCATTGCGCATAGTGAGCCATTTACCATTGTATCTCCTAAATCTCTTAACAAGGAGACATTTTTTTCTTGCTCTATGCCACCTTTAATTTTATCAATGACTTCCATTCCTCGAGTTGATCCAATACGACAAGGTGTGCATTTTCCACAAGACTCAATCGCACAAAACTCAAAAGAATATCTAGCCATTTTTGACATATCAACAGTATCGTCAAATGCAACGATACCCCCATGCCCAACAACGGCTTTTATTTCACTAAATTTTTCATAATCTAGTGGGGTATCAAATTGTTCTTCAGGTAAAAATGCACCTAAAGGGCCTCCAACCTGGACGGCTTTAATTGGCTTACCAGTTGCAGAGCCTCCTCCAAAGTCATATAAAAGTTCTCGTAATGAAATACCGAAAGCTTTTTCTATTAGTCCTGTCTGTTTTAAATTACCAGCTAATTGAATAGGAAGGGTCCCTTTAGAACGCCCCATTCCAAAATTAGCGTAAAAAGAAGCTCCCTTATCCATAATAATCGGAACTGTCGCAAGTGATATTACATTATTAACTACAGTTGGTTTTCCATACAAACCTTCTATAGCTGGCAATGGTGGCTTATATCTCACCATTCCTCTTTTACCTTCAAGGCTTTCAAGTAATGAAGTTTCTTCTCCACAAATATAAGCTCCAGCAGCGCGGGTCACTTCTAAATTAAAAGAAAAGTCTGACCCAAGAATATTTTTACCTAGGTAGCCTTTCTTTAAAGCGATATCTATTGCTTCATTTAATATTTCTAAAGCATGGGGATATTCGGAACGCAAATATATATAGCCTTGATCTGCACCAACAGCAAGCCCTGCAATAATCATTCCCTCAATCAAAACAAAAGGATCATTTTCCATTATCATTCGATCAGAGAAAGTTCCAGAATCCCCTTCATCTGCATTACAAACAATATATTTCTTTTCCGATGGGGCATCTAAAACTGTTTTCCATTTTATGCCAGTTGGGAATGCTGCGCCCCCTCTGCCTCTTAAACCAGAATCTGCAATTTCTTTAACAATATTCTCTTGGCTTAACTTAAGAGAATTTTTAAGACCTTTAAATCCATCCAGTCCCTCATAGTCATCAATACTGACAGGATTTGTTATGCCAACACGCGCATAGGTTAATCTTTCTTGATTTTTTAACCATTTTATATCTTCTGTAACTCCTAAACATAATGGGTGTTTATTACCCAAGAAAAACTCATTATCAAATAACGAGGTAATATCAGAAATAGTTACTGGGCCATATGCCACCCTTCCTTTAGAAGTCTCTACTTCAATCATGGGTTCAAGCCAAAACAAACCTCGAGAACCATTACGAATAATATTAATATCAATATTTCTTTTTTTAGATTCATTTGATATTTCTTGATAAACCTTATCGGCACCTAATGATATTGAACTTGAATCTCTGGGTATAAAAATTTTATATGACATTAGCTTTCTCTAGCTTCTTTTATAATTTGATCTATTTTTTCTGGAGTTACTCGCCCGACTACGTCTTCATTGATCATAATTGCAGGTGAGCAGGCACAATTTCCTAAACAATAAACTGGTTCTAGAGTAATTGAATTGTCTTTAGTTGTTTGGTGGTAGTCAATTCCCAATTTTTCTTGGCAATAATTTTCAATATTTTCTGACCCCATAGCCTGGCAAGATTCAGCACGACAAATTTGTAGAATGTTTTTTCCTGGTAAGTGTGTTCTAAAATGATGATAAAAAGTAACAAACCCATGAATTTCAGCTACCGACAAATTATAAGCTTTTGAAATCGGTTTGTAGGATTCTTCTGGTACGAATCCAAGATCGTCTTGAATAGCATGCATTAAAGGGAGTAATGCTCCTGGAACATTTAGATATTCTCCAATATGTACCTGTATTTTTTCTAATTGTGAAGTAGATAAAGTCATTTTAAAATTTTCTTTTCTTTTTTCTCTCTATTTAGTTTAAAGCCATTATACTTTAAGATTAGCAAGTCATCTCATTGAGATTGTTAGCACTCTTTTAAGCTGAAATTATAAAGTAATAATAAGGCTAAAGAGTTTAAATAGTGCATTTAGTTTTTATAGGACCATTATGCTTATAGATCAGTTCAATAGAAAAATAAATTATATAAGAGTTTCAGTTACTGATAGATGCGACTTTAGATGCGTTTATTGTATGTCTGAAAAGATGACATTTATGCCTAGAAACGACTTATTGTCATTAGAAGAAATTGCTAGAGTAATAAAAATATTCAACGGCTTAGGTGTTGAAAAAGTTAGAATTACTGGAGGAGAGCCTTTAGTAAGAAGGAATATAGATTGGTTATTTAAAAAAATAAGCGAAGAAAATAATTTAAAAGAACTTACATTGACGACAAATGGCAGTCAATTGAAGCATAAGGCTACGATGCTTAAAAATTCTGGGGTTGAAAGAATTAATATCAGTCTCGATAGCCTAGATCCTGATACCTTTATGCGTATGACTAGAATTGGAAAATTACATGAAGTTCTAGAAGGTATTCAAGTCGCTAAAAAGATAGGGTTTAAAAAAATTAAATTAAATGTTGTACTGATGAAAGGTTTAAATGAGCATGAAGTTTTTAATCTAGTTGATTTTGCTATTGATTCCGGCTTTGATATTTCATTTATTGAAGAAATGCCGCTTGGAGGTACTCAGTTCAATAGAAATCAGACGTCTGTTAGCAATGATGCTATTTTAAATTCCCTACAAAATCATTATAAAATTTTAAAATCAAATTTTACCACTGGTGGTCCTGCTAATTATTGGCATGTTGAAAGCTCTAGTACAAAAATTGGTTTGATATCACCTCATAGCCATAACTTTTGTGAGAGCTGCAATCGAGTAAGAATAAGCTGTAAGGGTGAATTATTTTTATGTCTTGGGCATGAAGAAAAAGTTGAGCTCCTCCCATTAATTAAAAATAATCCATATGATGATGATCCTATAATTCAGGCGATAATAAATAGCATGAAATTTAAACCAGAGTCTCATACGTTTGATCTTTCTGATAACAAGCCTGCTGTTGTTAGATTTATGTCTCACACAGGTGGTTAATTGAATACTGAAATTGAAGGGGTAATTCTGGCAGGTGGAAAATCAAAAAGAATGGGCACAAATAAATCTCTTATCAAACTCAACACTAAACCATTAATTCAGCATGTATATGCTAGATTAATAGATCAAGTTTCTCATGTAACAATTAATACAAACCAACCTATTAGTACTTTTCCAGAAAATATTCAATTCCAAGATCGCATTTTAAATAACCCTGGGCCCCTTGCAGGAATTCAAGCAGGATTATTTTACGCAAAGAAAAGCTGGGTACAATTTTGTCCTAATGATTCCCCGTTCTTGCCAATAAACTTAGTAGAAAAATTAAGTTTTTATATTAAAGACAAAGGACCGACTATAATCTTACCTAGTCTTTTTGATCGACTTGAGCCTGTATTTATATTGTGTCATCGCTCTCTTTTGAAAAATTTGGAAGACTTTATTAGTGCAGGAGGAAGAAAAATGGAATTGTGGATTAAAGAAAATAATTATAAAGCAGTTAATTTTTCAGATCCAAAGGCTTTTGTAAATATTAATACTCATAGCGAGTTATCAAAAATTGAAAAAGAAAATAAATAAATCTCCCTGCGTAATAGGAATTTGCGCTGCAAATAGTGGGAGTGGAAAAACAACTTTAATTGAAAAAATAGTTCCTCAATTAATAAAAAAAGGATTAGTTGTTTCAGTAATAAAACATGCTCATCATAAGTTTGATATTGATACCCCAGGGAAAGATAGTTTTCGGATTAGAGAGTCTGGGGCCTATCAAACCTTAATTTTTAATGACCATCGATCTGCTCTTATTACAGAAAATGTGAAAGATACATTCAATGTAGATGAAGTAATTACTCAAATTAGTTCTGATACTGATATTATTTTAATCGAAGGATTAAAAAATATGAGCTTCCCAAAAATTGAAGTGCATAGAAAAGAAATTTCTAAGGAAATATTATTTAAAAAAGATTCAACCATCATAGCTTTCATATCAGATCTTTTAATAGATATAAAAATTCCATCTTTTGACATAAATGACATAAATTCAATAGTAAATTTTATAGTTGAATATAAAAATAGTTTTGGGGATGATGACCCTTTTGATTATTTTAGAACTTGTGAAGGATATATTTAGTATAATGGCGAAAAAAATTACCCTAAAAGATTTATCAAACGAGCCTGGCTGTCTTGCTGAATACGACCCCAATGCAATGCAAATTGAGTCAGCAAAAAAGTTAATTAGTACCTTTCTAAAACCAATCAAAGATACTGAATCTATAAACCTCATAGATTCTTTAAATCGAGTACTTGCTCTTGATTTAGTATCCCCTATCAATGTTCCAAATTACAATAATTCAGCTATGGATGGGTTTGGATTCAATATATCCTCATTAAAAAATACTAAAACGTTAATCGTTAAAAATACGGTTTTGGCTGGAAAACCAATTAATTCAAGTATTACAAATGGTGAGGCAATACAAATTATGACAGGTGGAAAGATTCCAAAAGGAGTTGATACCGTTATACCAATTGAATTAGTAAAATATTCAAATAATCAAATAACATTTATTGATATTCCAAAAATTGGTTCAAATATTAGAAAATGTGGTGAGGATATCAAACAAAAAGATATTGTCTTAAGTAAAGGAACACAACTTTATCCCGCAGAACTTGGTTTAATAGCTTCTTTAGGTCTGACTAAAGTAAAAGTGATTAAAAAACTAAAAGTAGCTTTTTTTTCGACAGGGGATGAGATTGTTAAAGCAGGAGCAAAAATAAAATCAGGTCAAGTTTACAACAGTAATCATTTTACTATTCACTCTATGCTCAATAGATTAAATGTTGAATGTATAGATCTAGGCCTCATCCCTGACAGTAAAATAATTATAAAAAAAACCCTTCTTAAAGCATCCAACGTAGCCGATGTGATTATCACTACTGGTGGAGTATCTGTAGGAGAAGCTGATTATATGAAAGAAGTTCTAAAAGAAATAGGAGAAATTTTATTTTGGAAGTTATCGATTAAACCAGGTAGGCCAATGGCTTATGGGAAAATAAATAATACTGATTTTTTCGGTTTACCAGGAAATCCTGTTTCAGCGATGGTTACTTTTTATCAAATTGTTCAGGGTGCACTTAAAATTTGTATGGGATTTAAAATTGATGATGCAATTCCATTGTTAAAAGTAGAGTGTGTAGAATCAATTTTTAAAAGGCCAGGAAGAACAGAGTTTCAAAGAGGTGAACTCTTTCAATCAAATGGGGAATGGAAAGTTAAAACGACAGGTCAGCAGGGATCTGGTATTCTAAGCTCAATGAGTAAAGCAAATTGCTTCATAGTCCTAGATATGGAAAGTAGCAAAATTAAAGCTGGTGATATGGTTAATATTCAATTAATGGATAGTTTTATATAGGATTAACTTCATTAATTATTTTCAATAAATAAGTTATAATTAAAATCTTTTATCAGCTATCAATTAATTAATTTGGCAACCCTTTCTCTTAAAAATAAACGTGGCTTATCTATAACTGAAACAATTCTTTTATCTGTATTGTTTCATGCTGCATTTTTGTTTTATATTCCATCGCTAAATCTGCAAAATACAATATTACCGATGGAATTAAATATTGATATTTTAATAAATCAGCCAGAACCAATAAATAAGATTATTTCAAAGCCAGAACCAAAGCCTATAAAAAAAATAAAAACTAAAGAGCCGTTACCAATTAAAGAAATTATTAAACCAGAGATAAAAGTGCCGCCTATACAACCAGAACCAATCACACCAGAACCAATCACTTTGCCACAACCAAAAAAAAATATAACTCCGCCCTCTGTAATTAGAAAGACAATAGAAAGCTATAGTGCTAAATTAACTAAAGCTATCTCTGGGCAAAAAAAATACCCTAGAATCGCTCAGATGAGGTCATGGCAAGGGGAAATTATTCTTGATCTAAAAATTGATGGGCAAGGTAAGCTAATTAAGGTAAAAATTAAAAAAGCGAGTAAATTTAAAATTTTAGATAATGAGGGAATAAATATGGTGAAAAGAGCCTCTCCTTTTCCCAAACCGCCAAAGGAGCTTGAATCTAAAGTTTTTAATGTACTTGTTCCAATTTCTTTTAAACTTCAGTAACAGGAAAGGGTCTATAAAATATGGAAAATATGAATTTAAATAACAAAGTGCCAAATTTTGAACTAGAAGGGACTAATAATTTATCTTTTAATCTAGCAAACTTTATTGGTAAATATATTGTTATCTATTTTTATCCAAAAGACTCGACGCCAGGCTGTACAAATGAAGGTATTGATTTCAAAGAAAATATTAGCAAGTTTAAAAAATTGAATGCAGAGATATTTGGGGTATCTAGAGATACTATAAAATCTCACGAAAACTTTAAGGCTAAATATAACTTTCCCTTTGAGCTCTTAAGCGATTCGGAAGAGATTGCTTGCAACCTCTTTGGTGTCATCAAAATGAAAAATATGTATGGTAAAAAAATAAGAGGCATAGAACGAAGTACTTTTTTAATCAGCCCTGAAGGCAAATTAATTAACGAATGGAGGGGTGTTAAAGTTAATGGCCATATTGAAGAGATCCTCAAAGTTTTAAAGTAGACATTAAATGCAAAAAAAAACTAAATCAACAAAACTTTTTGTTCTAGATACTAATGTTCTTTTGCATGACCCATCTTGTCTTTTTAGATTTGAGGAGCATGATATCTATCTTCCTATGGTTACAATTGAAGAATTAGATAATAATAAAAAAGGTGGTAGTGAGGTAGCAAGGAATGCAAGGCAAACTCATAGGTATTTAGAAGAGATTATAGGTCCCCATGTTGGCAAACTTTCATCAGGCTGTCCTTTAAGATCAAAAATCAATCCTCGTATTTCAGGTAATTTATTTTTACAAACACATCCTATAGATTTTGATTTACCGATGCTTTCTGGAAGTAAGGCAGATAATCAAATATTAAGTGTTGTAGCAGACCTTAAGAAAAAACAAAAAAAAAGACAGGTAATATTAGTATCCAAAGATTTTAATATAAGAATTAAAGCAAGAGCGCTTGATATGTCTACAGAAGACTATTTTAACGATAAGGTCATGCAGGATAGTGAAATACTTTATAAAGGATCGATAGAACTACCTGAAAATTTCTGGGAAAAACATAGTAAAGGAATGGAGTCTTGGCAAAAAGAAGGGAAAATGTTTTATCGTTTAACTGGGCCACTTTGTTCGAGTTTCTTGGTTAATCAATTTTTATTTTTTGACTTTGAAAAACCATTTCATGCAATTGTTAAATCTTTGGATGGGAAAACTGCAACATTGGAAGTTATTTATGATTTTTCCCACCCCAAATCTAATATTTGGGGTATCAATGCTAGAAATAAAGAGCAAAACTTTGCCCTAAATTTACTAATGAATCCTGATATAGATTTTGTTTCACTTCTTGGACAAGCTGGGACAGGTAAAACTTTATTGGCTCTAGCCGCCGGATTAGACCAAACTTTAGATAAGAAAATTTATAGCGAAATTATTGTTACCCGCGTTACAGTTTCCGTAGGAGAAGATATTGGATTTCTTCCAGGTACGGAAGAAGAAAAAATGACCCCATGGATGGGAGCATTAGAAGACAATCTGGATGTTCTTAATAAATCAGACGCTAACGTAGGAGATTGGGGTAGATCAGCAACTCAAGATTTAATTAGGTCAAGGTTAAAGGTAAAATCTTTAAATTTTATGCGTGGCCGTACCTTCCTTAAAAAGTATCTAATTATTGATGAAGCTCAGAATTTAACACCAAAACAAATGAAAACATTAATTACTCGAGCAGGTCCAGGAACCAAGGTGGTATGTTTAGGTAATATTGGTCAAATTGATACTCCCTATTTAACTGAAGGAAGTTCAGGATTAACTTATGTCGTTGATCGCTTCAAAGGATGGGATCATAATGGACACATCACCCTACTTCGTGGTGAAAGATCAAGGCTAGCAGATTATGCAACTGAAATCCTCTAATCAAATACGTAGTAAGGGATTTTATTTTTTCTTATCGGCTCAATTTCTTTCGGCCCTAGCTGATAATGCTCTTCTTTTTGCAGCAATCGCAATGTTGACCAGGCTTGAAGCCCCAACATGGCATCAACCCCTTCTACTTCAATTTTTTGTGTTTGCTTATATTGCTCTAGCGCCGTTTGTCGGAGCTTTTGCAGATGCAAGACCAAAAAAACAGGTGATGTTTCTTTCTAATGGTATTAAATTGATTGGATGCCTCGCAATGCTTTTTGGAATGCCGCCACTATATGCCTACGGTATTGTTGGGATTGGTGCTGCAGCTTATTCTCCAGCTAAATATGGAATTTTAACTGAAATTCTTCCTACTAATTCTTTAGTAGCAGCCAATGGCTGGGTTGAAGGCTCAACAGTAGCTGCAATTATTTTAGGTGCAATGTTTGGAGGTATTATTGCTGTATATGACGTAGATTTAGCAATAATTACTATAAGTATTCTTTATTTAATAGCAGCTATTTTTAACAAATACATGCCCGATGTTGCCACTAATCACAAGCTAAAAAAGAATGACCCATGGTCTTTAATAAAAGATTTTTTAAATTCATATAAAAGATTATGGCGTGACCCATTAGGACAACTTTCCTTAACAATTACAACTTTATTTTGGGGTGCAGGAGCAACGCTAAGACTTGTAATTATTGGATGGGCTGCTTATGCATTAAATTATGGTTTAGATAAATCAACAACATTATCAGCAACTGTAGCATTTGGTGTTGCAATTGGAGCTATATTTGCAGCATTTTTTATAAAAATGAAAGATTCTACAAATATATTACCCCTTGGAATAGTTATGGGTGTTCTAGTTTGCTCAATGGTTTTTATCACGAATTGGCAATCAGCAGCTATTGTTTTAACTTTTATTGGTATCCTCAGTGGCATGCTTATTGTCCCCCTAAATGCTCTTCTTCAGCACCGAGGGCATTTATTGATTGGTGCAGGACATTCAATAGCAGTTCAAAATTTTAATGAAAACTTAGGAATTCTTATATTAAGCGGCACGTATACTTTTATGGTAAAAGGCAATATTCCAATAAATGGCATCATGTTTATCTTTGGCTTTTTTGTTTTACTTTCCATGACTGTGGCCAGTATTTATTATGCTAAAGCAAATAATCAATGAAGCTTAACATGCGCTTCAAATCGTCTTGTTATTCCTTTAGCTAATAATCTAAAAATTACACTCATAATTCCATGTAATGCCATTAAGTGCATTTGATACAACATTAAGTACATTAAGCGAGCAATTAAACCCTCAATAAACATAGTACCTCCCATCAGAGATCCCATTAAATTACCTACCGTTGTATAACGGCCTAAATTAACTAATGACCCATAGTCTTTATAACTATACTTGGGTAATAACCCACCTTTACCTGATATTAATTTTTTCATGCTCTTATACAATAAAGATGCTTGTTGATGAGCGGACTGTGCTCTTGGTGGTACCAAGACAGAAGATCCAGGCTTAACTGGGCACGCTGCACAATCACCGAAAGCAAAAATATTAGAATCTTCAGTTGTTTGAAGTGTTGAAAAAACCTCTAGCTGATTGAGGTTATTAGTCTTTAAGCCAGCAATATTTGCTAAAAAAATGGGGGCTTTAATGCCAGCGGCCCACACTACTAATTTTGAAGATATATAACGACCAGTATGTGTTTTTATTCCTTTATTTGTAACTTCTGTAACTTTCTCACCGAGATATAAGTTAACATTTAATTTCTTCAACTCATTTTCTACTGAGTAACTCATTCTTTTAGGAAGAGCAGGAAGCAATCTATCACTGGCCTCAATCAAAGAAATCTTAATATCTCTATCTGGATTAATATTGTCTAAACCATAAGCAGTCATCTCTCTAGTTGCTTTATGAAGTTCAGCTGCTAACTCAACTCCGGTTGCACCAGCACCAACAATCACAACCTCTAATTGCTCAGGTTCTTTCAATGGAAAACCAAAGTCATCAGATGATTGAGTTTGGGCTTTTAAAATTGCGTTATGGAGTTTTTGATGAAAACGTTCAGCTTGATCTTGAGTATCAAGAGCTATAGAATTTTGTGCGGCACCTTTAATACCAAAATCATTAATCGTACTTCCTACGGAAATAATAAGCGTGTCGTAATGGAATTTTCGTGTTGGAATAATCTCAGCTCCTTCTCCATCGTTAAACGATTCTAAAATAATTTCTTTTTTGCTCCGATCTAACCCAATCATTCTGCCAAGTCTAAATTTAAAATTATGCCAATGGGCTTGCGCCAAATAATCAAGCTCATCTTTCTCTGGATTTAAACTCCCCGCTGCAATTTCATGAAGTAAAGGTTTCCACACATGAGTTTTTTTTGAGTCCACTAAGGTGATAGTTGCCTTCTTTTTTCTACCTAGGCTATCTCCCAACTTAGTCGCCAACTCTAAGCCTCCAGCTCCACCACCAACTATTAATATCTCATGTAACTTTTTATTCTCATTTATACTCATTTTTTATTATGCTCACATTGATGAAGTTTAGATTAAAAAAAAGACTGAGGCATTATACCTCAGTCTTTTTTATATACAGTATGAAACTTTTAACTACTTAACGTTTTCGTTACCTGTTACTCCTTGATCACCTTGAGTTCTAACCCAAGCAATTGTTTTTAATAATTCATCTAAAGTCATCCCATCATCAGCAGCCATTACACCATAGCCTTTTCCACCCATGCCACCATTTGTGCCATACCATAAAGTCTCTATCATTCCTTTATTAGTTGCATTTTTTGGATATTTAAATGTTGGTCCGACTAGTCCTGGTCCAACTTGCCCTCTTGCTGTTGGGCCATGGCATTGTGTACATGACCAATAACCAAATCTCTTCTTACCTCGCTTTTCAGCTGCTGCATCACCTACATAAATATTCTTACCTGTCTTTAAAAACTCTATTTCAGCTTTTGTCTTTACATTGTCTTTTTTCTTGGTGTCACCAAAAGCTTTTGCATTTGTTAATTTAAATTCTGTACCATCTGTGGTTTTTTGTAATTTAATATCTGCATTTGCTGCGCCACCAAAGCCGATTAATCCAGCTAATAAGGCTGTTGCTACAATTTTTCTATTTACCATGATTTCTCCAAGTTTATTTATTTAAAATAAGACTGATTGGTCATCCAATCAATTTGACAATAAATATCTAATTAGTTTCCTTAAAAAGGGGTTAAATAATGTTTGATATAACAATTTAATTCAAGTAAACATTTTACTTATTTTTTAAACTGATGTCATCCTTTTGGCGTAATTTATATTAATTTTTATGCCTTTTATATCCATCAAGCCGATCAGCAAATACAGGCTCAGCATATGGAACACCAAAGTCATCCATAATTTTTCTAATCTTATCTTTATTTCTTACAAAAGCGGCTTCAATCATATCTCGACGTTCGTCTTCTCTTTTTCTTACACCAGCAGAGATATTCCAGTAGGTTTTACCAGTTAACTTTTCATTACCATCTGAATATTCAGGAATGAGAACAACGACCAAATCTTCTTTAGACTGTTTCGCGTAATAGCCCCCTATTGGTCCCCACATAACAGCAACATCAATTTCTCCACTCACTACATGATCAACCAACTGCCCTGGTGATTTAGTTAAATCACGCATCAATCGATATGGTTTTGCATTAGCCATTAAATCGTTTGCATGTAATGCAACTGATACCGGACTTTTATCAACTATACCAATCACACCTTTTCTTAAATCTGGTGAGTTCCAATCGCTTATATTATATCCACTATCTTTCCTATATATCCAAACATGTCCTGCACGATAATATGGTTTAGTTGTATTAACAGCATCATATGTAGTATTTGTTCCTATAATTACATCGCATCGATATGCTCTTAAAGTATTTCTTATAAAACCAAATCGATCATGCCAAAATTGATAACTAAGTTCTTTACCTAAATCAGCAGCTATCACTTCAGCAATCTTATTTTCAAACCCTTCGCCTGCAGCGTTTGAATAAGGCATATTGTTTTGATCGGCACAAACCTTAAATTCATTGTCTTTTGGAACTCTAGCAGCTTGCCCTGGTTTTCCAATATCATCTTGCACTGGAATATCATCTGCAGCTTGAGTCGATATACTAAAAGTGATAAATACCAAAATACCTAGTAAATTTTTCAACATAATTTTTCCTTCGTTTATTAATTGACATAATTATACATTTAAATCTTTCTTATATATCTAATGATAATCCCTAATCTATAAGGTTTTAAATCAATAAATTCTTATAAGACACAAAAAAAAACACCCTACCGAAGTAGGGTGTTTTTAAGACTAACTAAACTGTAATTAGTTCTATAAATCCGTAAGGAACTATAGGCTAAATACTGTTAATGCACCGCCACCAGGAGCAGCGTTGTATTTTGTTAGTTCTTTATAACCACCAGCAGCGCCAAGAGCGTCTGTAGGATTAGTTAAGCCCAAGTTCATTGCAACACCAGCCCAACCACCGATGCCTGAAAGCACACCAACGTGTTGTTTACCTTTGTTTGCATATGTGAATGCATTACCAATCACACCTGAACCAACTTGGAATTTCCAAAGTTCTTTACCGCTTTTAGCGTCAAGAGCTTTAAACCAACGATCTAAAGTACCGTAGAAAACTAAGTCTGAAGCAGTTGTTAAAGCACCACCCCAAGCAGAGAATTTCTCTTTGTTGTACCAAACTTTTTTGTTAGTCATTGGATCATAAGCAGCAAAACCGCCCATTACGCCATCAGGACCAGCAAACATAGTTAAAGTAGCACCAACCCAAGGTTGACCAGCAACATACTTAGATTCTACTGGCTCATATGTCATACACACGTGATTCATTGGTGAGTACATTAAACCAGTTTTAGGTGAGTATGCAGCAGGCTGTTGGTCTTTAGTACCAAGAGCAGCTGGACATGTACCTTTAGTGTTGTAATCTTGGTGAGTAGAGTGCTCAGCAAGTTTGTTAGGTACACCAGATTTCATGTCAATGTCAGAAGCCCAGTTAACAAATGGATGTACTTTTTCAGCAGCAACTAAAGTACCTGTAGCTGCAACCCATGTGTAAGCAAAACCGTTTCTGTCATGATGCCATGCATATGTTTTACCACCTTTGTCAAACAGGATAACTTCGTTAATACCGTCATAATCCCATTCGTCATGTGGAGTCATTTGCATGCCCCAACGAGCCATACCTGTATCTAAATCACGAGCAAAAACAGTCATAGACCATTTGTTGTCACCTGGACGTACGTCTGGGTTCCAAACTGATGGGTTACCTGTACCGTAGTACACTAAGTTTGTTTTTGCATCATACGGCCACCAGCCCCAAGTAGAGCCACCACCATGTTGCCATCCGTCTTTAACAGCTTGAGGTTTCAACCATGTTTTCAGACCTAGATCTGTAGTTCCACCTTTAAGTTGTGAAGTAGGAATTTTTTTGAAAGAACCACCCTGTTTATTACCACCGTTTACATCTTCGTAAACTGATAGAGCTGAATAAAGAGGTGTATCTTTGTTAAAGTCAGCGCCAATTAAAGCATCAGCATCTGAACCTGTAGACATAGCTTTCCAAGCAAGGCTTCCGTCAGCTATGTTGTACGCAGCAATAAAGCAACGAACACCAAATTCAGCACCAGAACAACCTGTTAGAATTTTGTCTTTAATTACATGAGGAGCGTTAGTATTTGTAGCACCAACTTTAGGATCTGTATTTCTTACATCCCAAACTTTAGCACCAGTTTTAGCGTTAAGCGCTACTAACATACCATCATTTTGTTGTAGGAAGATTTTACCGTCACCGTAACCAAGACCACGATTAACGTTATCGCAACATAACACTGCTTGAACGCTAGGATCTTGTTTAGGGAAGTAAGACCATACAACTTTTTGATTGTTGTTTAGATCTAAAGCATAAACGTTGTTAGGAAATGCTGTATGTACATACATCATGTTACCAACAACAACTGGAGAACCTTCATGACCACGATTTACACCGGTTGAAAGAGTCCATGCTGCTTTAAGGTTTTTTACATTACCTTTGTTGATTTGTGTTAATTTTGAATATGCTTGGTTATCATGCTGACCACGAGGGTGAGCCCAATTAGAAGCATCTTTCATAGCTTTTTCTTGATCAGCTGCAGCTGAAGCAACCATAGGCATAGCCAATGTAGCAGCAGTTACAAAACCAAGAGCTAGTTTGATTTTATTCAATTTCATTATATAAATCTCCATAGTTTTAACTAAGGGTTTAAAAAGAAGCAAATACTCCTCCTACATTTTGAAAGAACTAAAATATAAGTGATTTATTTACTTTTAGTACTGAAGATTCAGTACTTGAAAAACACTTTATACCCCCTCATTTTGTTTTGCAACAGTTTTGTTACAATTTCCTTACAATTAATGATTAATTTTACTTATTAAAAAACCACATAAAATTAGGGTTAATAATTTTGATAGAATAGCCTTTAAGAGGTAACCTTTAAAAATTAAAAGTAAGGGATAAAATTAATACAATGTCAGAAAAAAAAACTCACGGTCTATTTCCCGAAATTGAACCAAATAAAGAATATGAGCTTGCATGCGGTGATGTCCACAAAATCTATGTCGAAGAATCAGGAAATCCTAATGGACAGCCTATAATTTTTTTACATGGCGGTCCTGGAGGTGGTTGTGGGAGCAAACAAAGAAGATTCTTTGATCCAAAACATTACAGAATAATTCTTTTTGACCAAAGGGGTTGTGGGAAGAGTTCGCCGCTCGGTGAAATCAAAGAAAATACTACAAAAGATTTAGTTAGCGACATTGAAACTATTCGGAAACATTTAAATATCGAGAAATGGATTTTATTTGGAGGCTCATGGGGTAGCTCATTAGCATTGGCTTATGGAATTAAATATCCAAAATATTTAATAGGGTTAATTTTGCGTGGTGTTTTTCTAAGCCGAGAAAAAGAACTTAATTGGTTTTTAAAAGATGTAGATCAATTTTTTCCTGAAAATCATGAATTACTTCTTAGTCACAAAGACAATATAAATAGAGACAATCTTGTTAAAGAATATACTGATTTAGTATTTGGTAGTAATTTTGATATCGCTAAACAAGCAGCGGTTGCATGGAATAAGTTTGAAGGGAGTATTTTAAAATTACTTCCTTCATCAGATCTTAATAACTTTGATGACGATATTAATTATGAATTTGAGTTAGCAAGAGCCAAAGTACAGCTTCATTATATTAATAGTTCTTGCTTCATTGATGGTAATGCCATTCTTAATGAAGTTAAAGTTTTAAAAAATATACCTATTGAGATTGTCCAAGGAAGATATGACATGGTTTGTCCTCCTAAAACAGCTTATGAACTTAAAAAGCAATTACCTCATAGCGAATTAATTATCATCGATGATGCAGGACATTCAGCTTCTGAAGATGGAACACTCTCCGCATTAATAAGTGCCACCGAAAAATTTAAAGCACTTTCTTAAATTAATTTAATCTAAAAATGATAAGCGCTCTTAAGAAAATCTTAAACTACAAAGGCGTAGGCTACTTTATTGCAAAAGAAGTACTTTCTGGCTGTCATAGGCATAATTTTTTAGCCTTTAATGCTTCTATTTCTTTCTTTACCCTATTCGCACTTATTCCTTTAATTTTACTTATATTCTTTTTTTTAAGTCAGTGGCTTACTAGCTCATCATTTGCTTTATCTCATTTAGCTAATTTAACATCTCATTTACTTCCTGAGATGAATGAGAGAATTATGAATGAAGTTTATAAAGTATCCTCTTCCAAAGCTAGTTGGGGAGCTCTCTGGATTATGGTCTTATTTTTAGCTGCTACCCCCCTAACAGCATCTCTTAGAAATGGTTTTGCTAATATTTTAAGCTTGCCCAGTAAAAACACCTTTTTTAAAAATAAAATTAAAGATATATTTGCCGTAATTACTATTATGGTTTTATTTTTTACATATATTTTTGTAGATATATTTTTACTTCAAGCATCAACTATATTTGCTGAATATATTCCCATTGTAAAGAAAATATACTTTTCCTCAGTAACATCGTTAATTTTGCTAATGTTAGTTGTAATGATTTTTTTCAATCTATACTTTCCAATTAAAATTAAAAAGATATATTTAAGTATGGGAGCATTACTCACTAGCCTATCTTGGTATTCCTTAAGTTATTTTTTTGATTTTTTTATTAATGCTAGTTCGTTTTACGGGACTTTTTTTGGAGGAATGCGAGGTCTGTTTATTTCATTAATATGGCTCTACCTCAATACTGCATCACTGCTGATAGGAGCAGAACTTATCGCAGCATTACATAAAAAAGAAATTTTATTATTAAAACAACTTTTTATTATTAAGCACATTCATCGATACCCAGTTATAAACGACCTTATGAAATTATTTGGGCACAGATATAAAAAAAATAAGGTTATGTTTAAGGAGGGGGATCATGATCAAAGACTCTTTTTTATTATTGAAGGTGAAATAAATATTACAAAAAAAGGCGAATTTATAGAGTCCATCAATGCAGGTAATTACTTCGGGGAACTTTCTTTACTCAACAATATTCCTAGAGTTGCCACAGCAGAGGTAGCATCCGATTGGACAAGAATAATTATAATTTCTGAGGCCCAGATGAAAAATATTTTAGCGGAAGACCATCAAGTTGCTATTTATTTTTTATCTAATATGGCCAGAAAACTTCAACTTAACTAATAAAATCCAAAACGACGAATATCGTGTTTTAAATCAAACGCAATACAAATTCGCTCTTCGTTAGATTTAAATGGAATTGTTCGGTGATACATAGGGGAAGGGAAAAAAACGACGTCTCCTTCATTGGGTACAATTATCATTTTTTCAAACTCATCGTGCAAATTAGGCAATTGATGAAAATCAGAACTTAGCTCAATGCCTCCTTCTTGGCCATCTGTTCCATTATTTTTTGGCACTGCAAGATAGATTGCTCCACTTACCCAACCTTCTGGGTGATTATGGGCACCCAAATGACCGCCAGATTTCATCTCAATAGACCAAGAACTAGAAAAATGAATTTTATTTGGAAATGAACGAATAAATTCATTATCCTTGTTCTGATGCTGTAGATAATATCTCTTAATTGAACTTATTAATGCATCATGTAATTTCTTAAAAGATGTTTCTGGTCTTTTAAATATATGTCCGCCAGATTGCTCGACTGCTGTCCCATGAGCTAAAAACTGATATTTTCTTTTTAAAACGCCAGCCATTTTAATGTCTTTTATAAGCTCTTTAATAAGATGCTGATTATTTTCCAATAACTCAGGGATTTGTTCATGGCAGACAAAACCTAAGGGTGCTGGGCAAAAATTATAGGGATCTTTTGTTTTAAAATTCTCTGCGTAATGTGCTGATAATGCTGCGACAGTTCTTCGAATATGTTTCGTACCCTTCGAAAATTCAAACAATTTTTCTTTGAATAAATCAAATTCACTATTTCTATAAAGGCTCTCCAAAACCTTATCTTGCCAGTCTGCAAATTGTGATTTCTCAAAAAACTTAGCAGCTTCGCCATAGTTTTCTCCCCCAAATAAAGTCATAGCTTGCGCAAAATCTTCGTTAATCCCTCTTTGAAGCTCATAATACTTCATAGCCAATGCATCTTGACCAAGTTCTTCATAGGTCGATGCAAGACAACCGTAAGCTGATTTACAATTAGAATCGAGTTCAATTGCTGTTTTAAAACTTTTAATGGCTTTATCAACCTGTCCATTAGCTTTAAAAATATTACCAATATTATTATGTGCGTCAGCAAAAAGAGGTTTGATTTTAAGTGCTTTTTGATAAGATAAAAGTGCTTCGTTTAACTGTCCACTTTCGAAAAAACAAATTCCAAGATTATTATGTGCTTCAGCTAAAGCTGGGCTAATTTTCACTGATTTCTTAGCGCTCAAAATAGCCTCATTTATATCGCCTAATTCTCTTAAACAAATCCCAAGATTATTATGTGCGTCAGCAAAATCAGGTTTGATTTTAATTGCTTCTTGATAGCACAAAATAGCTTCATCCCATCTGCCAGATTCATAAAAACAAATCCCAAGATTATTATGTGCGTCAGAAAAACTAGGTTTGATTTTAATTGCTTCTTGATAGCATAAAATAGCTTGATCAAAGTGGCTCAATGCAATATAGCAATTTCCGCCAAGAAGAAAAAGCGTAGGATCATTTGGATACCTATGGGATAGATTATCAAGTTGAGTAAAGGCTTCTTTGTATTCGCCTTTAGAGATACAATTATTTACAATTTCCAAGTCATGTTGGGTAGCGCATAAATTTGGTTTTAAATTAGCCATAGCTTAATCAAAATTTTACCTAAACTCTGGTTTAACATCAAATGCGATACAAATACGCTCTTCATTTGAATGAAAAGGAATTGTTCGGTGAAAAACAGAAGATGGGAAAAAGATGACATCACCAACATTAGGTAAGATTACTTTTTTTTCAAATTCATCATGTAGCCTTGGATATTCATCGCCATCACTACTTAACTCAATAGCCCCTTCTTGTCCATCTTCACCATTTTCTTTCGGAATTGCCAAATAAAGTGCTCCACTAATCCAGCCCTCTGGATGGTTATGTGCGCTTAAATAACCGCCTGTTTTCATTTCTATAGACCATGATCTGCTAAAAATAATTTCCTTTGGAAACGAAAGAATATATTTATTTTTTTCATTTTTGTAACGTAAATAATATCTTTTAATTGTTTTTACAAGTGCCGTAGATAATTTTTTAAAAGATTTTTCTGGTCTTCTAAATAAATGACCGCTAGATTGTTCCAAAGCAGTGCCATGAGACAAATATTGATATGGTCTTTTTAAAACACCAGCAGTCTTTATATCTTTTATAAGTTCATTAGTAAGTTGATTATTATTTTCTAGCAATTCTGGTATTTTTTCATGGCACACAAAATTTAAGGGATTTGGACAAAAATTATACGGATCATCTGTCTTAAGGTTTTGAGCATAGTGGGCTGATAGAGCAGCAACCGTTCGTCGAATGTGCGGCGTATTTTTTGAAAATTTAAGTAATTTTTCCTTAAATAAATCAAACTCACTGTTTCTATAGTGGCACTCTAAAACTTTATCTGACCAGCCTTCATGATTAGATCTCTCGAAAAATTTAATAGCTTCAGTAAAATTACCCTCTCCAAAAAAAGATATACCTTGCTCAAAGTCTTTGTTACCACCCCTAGCCTTTGAATAAAATTCGTTGGCCTCATCATTTTTTCCAAGCTCACTATAAGTTGCGCCAAGATTATCATATGCCCCAAAAGTATTAGGGTTAATTTCAATTGCTTTTTTATAACTTGCAATGGCCTCATCAACTTGGCCAAAATCTTTATAAATATTACCAATATTATTATGAGCATCTGCATAATCAGGCTGAAGCGCAATTGCTCTTTTATAGGCTAATTCTGCTTCTTTTGGTCTTCCTAATTCATACAAACAAATACCAAGATTATTGTGTGCTGGAGCAAATTCAGGTTTAAATTTAACTGCCTTTTTTGCATATAAAAGCGCCTCGTTAACTTCTCCTATGTCTTTTAGAAAAACCGCAGCATTAGTGTGTGCTTCAGCAAAATCAGGTTGAATTTTAATTGCTTCTTTATAGCAAAGAATAGCTTGTTCAAAAGATCCCATTGCTCCATAACAATTTCCACCCCTTAAAAAAAGATGTGGATTATTTGGATTCGTTTTAGATAGGCTGTCAAGAACAGTTAAAGCCTCTTTGAACTGCCCATTAGAGATAAAATTATCTATATCACTTAGATTGTAGATGTCTTTTTGGCCGATCATAAGATTTCAAATATTACCTAAAATTAGGTTTTATATCAAATGCAATACAAATTCTTTCTTCTTTTGAATTAAAAGGTATTGTTCTATGAAACACAGAGGAAGGGAAAAAAATAACATCTCCTACATTTGGTAAAATTACTTTTTTTTCAAACCCATCATGCAATCGAGGGTATTCATCTCCGTCAGTACTTAATTCAATTGCACCTTCTTGTTTATCTGCTCCAGAATCTTTTGGAATTGCTAAATAAACTGCTCCACTGATCCAACCATCCTCATGAATATGGGAGCTTAAATGGCCACCTAATTGCATCTTGACATACCATGCGCTGCTAAAAGTAATATCTGTTGGAAAAGATTGAATAAACTCATTATTTTTATCTTTGTAGTGTAAGAAATATTTTTTAATAATTTTTATTAAGGCTTCTGATAATTTATTAAAGGAAATTTCTTTCCTTTTAAATAAATTTCCTGAGGATTGAATACCAGCAGTTAATCTAGATTGTTTTCTATGTCCAATGTCAGCACTACTAATGTCGACTAAAAGATCTTTGATTAATTGTTGGTCATTATCTATTAATTCTGGTATTTGCTCATGACAAACAAAATTTAATGGAGATGGACAAAAATTATATGGGTCTTTGATTTTAAAATTTTGAGCGTAGTGTGCTGAAAGTGTTGCCAAAAAAGGTGAGCAATTTTTTTCTTTGAGTACCTCTGCCAATTTATTTTTAAACTCATCAAATTTTTTTAGCTTATAAAGACAATATAGAATTCTCTCCTTCCAATCACCAATATGGGCAGACTCAAAATATTTAATAGCTTCTTCAAAAGCTTTATTATCATATAAAAATATACCTAATTGATAATTTGACTTTGAATGCGAAGAATTCACTTTTACGGCCATTCTTAAGAATCGACTGGCTTCTTCAATATTTCCATCATGCCATAATGCATCGCCAAGATCTGAATAAAATTCAGCCTGACCTGAGCCGATCTCCACTGCTCTTCTATAATGTTTAATAGATAGTGACAAATTTCCTAAGTTTCTATACGCTCCTGCAATATTATAGTTGCCTCTTGCATCTTCAAAAATAGTTAAAGATTTCTTAAAAAAAGTAATAGCTTGTTCTAAATTTCCTTGTAATTGTTTAATCGTCCCAATATTGCCAATAGCTTCATAAAATCCAGGCTGAGACTTCACTGCTTCCTCATATGCGGTTAATGCCGCTTTGTAATTATTTTGACTCTGATAAGTAATTCCTAAATTAAAAAATGCCTCAGTAAATCTAGGATTTAATTTAATTGCTTTTTGATAATGATTTATTGCGCCTTCGTTATCTTTCAATGCGAATAGCATAGCTCCCAAATTAAATTGTAATTCAGGTATATTTTGATTTATATTTATTGCATTTCGATAAGAATTTGCTGCACCATTCAAATCTCCTTTAGCTTCTTTACAGACTCCCAGGATATTATGAAGAAAGAACTCTTTAGGATGTTCTTTAATCAATTTTAGTGCCAGTTCAACAGTACCTTCAATATTTCCCTGCTGATGCAGTGTCATGAGTTCTTGTGTTTTTTGAGCAGATAGTTGCTTCATAACATATTTTCTAAAATTTTCACTTACGAATTAAAACATATTCCTTAAAATAAAAGAACAAGGTTTTTATCTTAAATGTTAAAATACTAAATTATAAAACTAAAAATCATTTAAGCCTCATATGTTAAATCCAAATTTTATAGACCTTATAGGTGCATTCTTATTCTTTGTAGCTATTGTTCATACTTTTTCTACTAAATATTTTGAACACCTTGCCTATACCAATCCAAGATATTCAGGAATTTTACATCTATTAGGTGAAATCGAGATTGTTTTTGGCTTTTGGGCGATGGTTCTGGTTCTTTTTATGTTCGGTATCGAAGGAAAAGATTCAGCAGTTAATTATGTCGAATCAAGAAATTTTACAGAGCCTATGTTTGTTTTTGTAATTATGGTTATAGCTGCTACCAGGCCTATTCTTCAATTTGTAGAAACAATCGTTATGAATTTAGCTAAATTAATTCCATTTAAAACAGAAATTGTTATCTACTTCCTTTTATTAAGTTTTGTTCCTATTCTGGGATCTTTTATTACGGAGCCAGCGGCAATGACTTTAGCTGCAATGTTATTAAGTAAAAATTATTTCGGCAAGGAAACGAGTACTAAATTTAAGTACGCAACCTTAGGGGTCTTGTTTGTTAATATTTCTATTGGGGGCACACTTACCCCGTATGCTGCTCCACCAGTTTTAATGGTAAGTAGTACATGGGACTGGGATATATGGTTTATGCTTTCAAATTTTGGTTGGCGTTCTGCTATAGCTGTCTTAATCAATACAATCGGAATAGTCTTTATATTCAAAGAAAGCTTTAAAGATATAGTATTTAAAGAAAATTCGGATGAGGCATCAGTACCTTTTGTGATCATTCTAGCGCATTTATTTTTTCTTATAAATGTTGTACTTTTTGCTCATCATCCGGCTATCTTTATGGCTCTTTTCCTATTTTTCCTAGGATACACTTCAGCCTACAAAGATCACCAAAACGATTTAATACTAAATGAAGCTTTATTGGTAGCCTTTTTCCTTGCTGGTTTAGTTGTGCTGGGTGGAGCTCAGCAATGGTGGCTAGAACCAACGTTGATGTCAATGGACTCAACAACTGTTTATTTTGGTGCAACTATCCTTACAGCTTTTACTGATAATGCAGCATTAACTTATCTAGGTTCCCTAGTTGAAGGCTTATCAGAAGAATTTAAAATAGCACTTGTAGCAGGTGCAGTTACTGGAGGTGGTTTAACTGTAATTGCCAACGCACCTAATCCAGCAGGAATTGCAATACTCCGTCACCACTTTTCTGAAAAAAGCATAAACCCATTAGGGCTATTATTAGGTGCACTCCCGCCTACAATAGTAGCAATAATTATGTTTAGGTTGTTTTAGTTAAAAATGGTAGATGAAAATGAAATTTCGGAATACAACTTTAAAGCTCTTTCACAAGAAAGAAAAAAACAAAAAATTTCTCAAGAAAATGCTGCCATTCAGATTACTTTAAGTGTTAGCCAAATAAAATCACTAGAAAATAATCTTGGTTCTGGGTTTATTACGCCTCACTTTAAAAGAATGGCTCTAAAGCGTTATGCTAAATTCTTAGGAATTGATTTTGATAAAATTATCATACCGACAAAGACTTTAGACTCTATTACTAAAGAAGAAATTATTGATGATGAGATAAAAGAGGGTCTTTCGCTAAATACAATAGATAAACTAAACTTAAAAATATCAAAAGGCTATGCCTTTGCAGGCCTTATACTTATAATATTACTAATCTACTTTACTCAAGATAAAGCTCCCATCCCTGAAATAGCTATCACTGATGTTTCTATCCCTGAAATAGCATCCTTAGATGACCATATATCAACCCCTATAAGTAAAAATTTTCTTCAAAATAAAAACTTAAGTGGAGTTTCCAAAAGTGATGTTCAGGAAATCAATAATACATCCGACATTGTTTCACTTGATTTTATATGCTCAATTGAGTCTGCCTCTATGGATAAAGTATGGTCGCGTGTAGATCCAGAAAAACCTGCAACTTATTTTCACATCGTCTCCCTGGGAGAACAGTCTATTTGCACTATTGATAATCGAGGAGTCCTTAAGCAATACAATCTAGCTGAAGGTGGAAAGCTTACTCACCGAGGTGAGGCCCCTTTTAAGGTCCAGCTAAATTCATCCATTAGTGAACTGTATTTTCAAGGCTGGAAAGTTATTTTGAAAGATAATGATAATTTTATTCAGCTCAATCCAATTGATATGGTTCCTGAGCTTAATTAACCTCCAAAAGTTCCTTCCATGATGTAGTAAATGACTGACTTTTCCTCGATTGTTTCATCTTCCATATTGGATTAATTGGTTGTGTTGCTAATCGAATACTTTGTTTATCAAATTTAAAATTAATAGTATCGATAACTTGAGTTAGTCGGGAACGTTCAATACTTTCTAGAGGCCATAAATAATCTTGACTACTATGCTTATCCACCAGCCCTGATAGAATAATCCCACATTTAACATATTTAATATTAGCTTTATAAATCGACTTTGCTCCTTTCAATACTATAGATAAAATTAAATTCGTATCACTCGTTGGATAAGGAAGTTTTAATGTGAGAATATTTTGATAAAAATATGGTTTTTTTTGAAAAGGACTGCTACTGATAAATACACTAACGTATTCTGCAAGTGTATTCTGCTGTCTTGACTTATAAGCTGCTCTAGAGGTAAATGTTGTAATTGCTTCAACTAATAAATTATATCTTTGAATTGGGCGACCGAAACTTCTGGAGGTGACTATTTGTTTTTTTAGTGGTGTTTTTGACTCAATAGGAAAACAAATAGTCTTGTTGAGCTCATAAATAATTTTTTCTAGACTTATACTAAATTTATTTTTCATACAAATTGCATCAGATTTCTTTAAATCTAATACTGAATATATGCCTATTGAGTTTAATTTATCTGATGTTTTATTCCCAACCCCCCATACCTCAGAAACATTTATTTTAGACATAATATTATCAATTCTTATAGTAGACAATTTAGACAAATCGCATACCCCCGACCATTCAGGCTGTTTCTTCGCACAATAATTTGCTAATTTTGCTAATGTTTTTGTGGGAGCTATACCAACGCATACTGGCATATCTAAGTACTGCCATAATTTTTTTTTAATTATTTGGCCTGTAGCATTAAGTTCTCGATTACCTGATAAATCTAAAAAACATTCATCAATCGAATAAATTTCTTGCTGAGGCGAAAAAGATGCTAACAAAATCATCGTGCGATTACTTATGTCTGCATAGAGTGAGTAGTTTGATGATAAAGCTATAATACTAGATGACTTGATTACGCTTTTTATCTTGAATAGTGGCGTACCCATTTTTATGCCTAATAATTTAGCCTCATTACTTCTTGAAATAATACATCCATCATTATTACTAAGCACTACAACTGGTTTATTCAACAACTTTGGGTTAAATAACCTTTCACAGCTTACGTAAAAATTATTTACATCTACTAGTGCAATCATGGCCTTATTTAAATTTCCTGACTGCTCCAGTTACAACCCCCCATACCTCAAATTGCATTGATTCATTAATTTCAATTGGTTTATATTTTTCATTCGCTGCTAATAGTCGATATTTAGATTTATAACTCGACAATGATTTAACAGTAAAGTCACCATCGATAGAGGCTAAAACAATATCTCCATTAGAAGCTTTCTGAGATTTATCTACAATCACAATGTCGTTATCATGAATCCCTGCATCAATCATTGAGTCACCCTTAATCCTAACAAAAAATGTTGCTTCCTTTTGTTTAATTAGATACTCATTCAAATCTAGTTTTTTTTCTATGTGATCATCAGCTGGTGATGGAAATCCAGCAGGTACCTTATGCTCAAATAGATTCAAAGGTTGGTAGCTTAATGAAGAGTTAATCTTGCTAATATCAGTGACATTCGCTAACTGAGATTGAATAATATATTTCTTAATATCAAAAACTTTACTTTCAGGGACTCTCATCACTTTGGTAGCCTCACCATAAACACCACTATTTAATTTTCGTCCAGCCCCTAATCTTAGACCGCCATGCTTATTATTATTATTACTCATTTGAATATTGTAACATAAATCAAATATATTTTGATTAGAATTGTTACCACAAATCTTACAAAAAGGTCAAGAGATAGGCATTAAGATAAGTACAATATAAGGGAAATAAAGTGTTGACAATAAAATTAAAAAAAGGCAAAGTGAATTTATGTTAGTGCTAGCAAGGGTTAACAGGCATTTAGTTTGTACACACATTAATCTATACAGGGGAATGGAATGAATAAAGGTGAATTAATTGAAGCAGTTGCAAGCGCAACAGGAGCAACAAAAGCAGATGCAGGTCGTGCAATTGATGCAACAGTAGAGTCAATTACGGGTGCATTAAAAAAAGGTGACACTGTAACATTAATTGGTTTTGGCACATTCAAAACCGCTAAGAGAGCAGCTAGAACTGGTCGTAACCCACAAACTGGCGCAGCTCTTCAAATTCCAGCACGTACTGTGCCATCATTTAAAGCAGGCGCAGCACTTAAAGCAGCAGTAAATTAAAAAAGTATTGATTATAAAAAAACACCCTTTAGGGTGTTTTTTTTGTCCTAATTTTTGCTACATACCGCAATTATCACATTTCCCTTTGACAGTAGAAAACCCTTTGATTGTAGATAGGCCAATCACACCTTCAAAGTTAGCGCCATCAACATCAGCATCAGTTAAATCAGCATCAGTTAAATCAGCTCCTCTTAGATCAGTCTTAACTAGTTCTGCTCGATTTAAATTAGTATTTCTTAAGTTAGCACCTCGCATATCGCCAAAGATAAAACTTGCGATATTCAAGTCTGCTCCCTCAAAATTAGCTTTTGCAAAATTTCCGCCAGAAGTATCAAATTTCATTTGCCCCATAGGTTGATTCCCAACGTCTAGACCTAACCTTCCTTTTGTTAGGATAGCTCCTGACATATTCACATCCCCAAGTGTGCCAATGATCCGTGCATTAGTTAAATTCGCTCCCGTAAAAATTGTTTTACCAAAAATTGGTTGGAAAATGTTCGCTTCAGCTAAATTAGCGCCACTAAAGTTAGTTTTTTCAAGGCGGGCCAAATTTAAATAAGCTCTCTGTAGATTTCCACCAGATAGGTTTGCACCTCTTAAATCTGCTCCAAAGAAGCTAGTATTAACCATTACACAATGGGTTAAGTCCTTACCCTTAAAATCTAAATATCCGACATCTTTGCTAGATAAGTCACAATCTGGATCCTCTAATAATTCGTCAGCCATTTTTTGTGAAATTTTAGTTCGGGTGTCACTGTTATTTTTACTATAAAAAATATTTGCTTTAGCCAAAACAGCTTTAGGATCTTCTATAAAAACAGATTTTGAGGCTTTATTTCCAAAACAATACTTTTTGCCTTCAAAACTAGAGTTAACAGAGCAATCTGTTTTATGAAAATTACCATCAGCTAAGCTCGTAGTGCAATATTGTTCTAGCTCAGCAGCTTTAAGTGGGAGTGCTAAAATTAATAATAAGGTTAAAAAATATTTATTTTTCATAAGTCTGCCTATACTAATATATTGATTACTTTATTATAGACTTTAAAAAAAAATAAAGTTTATATTTAAATTATAGGAGACAACTTAAAATGAGTACCGTATTAATTACCGGCGCAAATAGAGGTCTAGGATACGAATTTGTTAAGCAATATAGCGAAAATGGATTTGAGGTTTTAGCTTGTTGTCGGAATATAAACAATGCTAAGGAGCTTAAAGAGTTAGCAGAAACTTCTAATAAGATTAAAGTCTATGAATTAGATGTTGGAAATGTCAAAGCAATTAAGAGCCTTTCACAACAATTACAAAATGAAAAAATTGATGTACTAATAAACAATGCAGGTATTTATCGATCAAGCACTGTTGGAAATATAAACTATGATGAATGGATAGAAAGTTTTAAAGTTAACACCATTGCTCCATATCAAATAGTTGAAAATTTTTTAAATCAAATAATAAATGGTGACTTAAAGAAGGTTGTATCTATTACAAGCAAGATGGGTAGTATTGATGATAATACTTCTGGCGGATCGTATATTTATCGAAGTAGTAAAACTGCTCTGAATAGTATGATGAGATCTTTAACTCACGATCTTAAAAACCAAGGGATTGCCACCTTAACTCTCCATCCAGGATGGGTAAGAACAGATATGGGTGGACCTGGGGGATGGATTGATTCATTTGAGAGTGTCCAAGGCATGATTAAACAAATTGATAAACTAACACTTGATAATTCAGGAACTTACTTAGACTATGCAGGTAAATCCATTAATTGGTGATCGAAATAGCAAATATAAAGAAGCATCAGATTTTCTTTCTAAAATAGATGCTGACTGGGAAACCTTAATAAAAAAAATAGGGGGTTTTAGTCCGAAGATAGGCCATGATTTAGAACCCTACCAGTCCTTAATAAAATCAGTTATTTTTCAACAATTACATCCAAAAGCAGGGAATGCTATTTTTGAACGTTTTTTAATGATATTCAACAATGAATTCCCAGATGATAAATCAATTTTAGAAAAATCTTCTATTGAAATAAAATCATGTGGCTTATCTCAAAATAAATTATTAACTATTTTAGAAATTGCTTACCAAAATACTATAAATAAATTACCCACATCTATTAAGATAATTTCAATGGCTGATGATGAAATAATTAAATTATTTACAAAAATCAAAGGTATTGGAGAATGGACAGCCCAGATGCTTTTAATATTCAATCTGGGAAGGTTGGATATTATGCCTCACAATGATTTAGCTATTAGGAGAAATTACCAAAAACTTAAAAGACTAGCTAACCCGATTACACCTAAAGAAATTATAGAGATTTCTGCAGCTTGGAGCCCCTATCGATCAGTTGCTTCTTGGTATTTATGGCGGTTTGACCAAAAACCGCCTAATTTAAGTCAATAATTAATGCTCTTTGCACTTTTGGGGAAACTATTATTTCTGTTTTATAAAAATCATGATCTATTCCAAAGATAATTGGTAAACCTACCTTTATATTATTAATCATATCTCTTGTTAATTCAAAACGCATAAAATGCACAGCTGAAGTTTTATCTTCAGTTTCACGATCCATATCCTCATTAGCAATTGCGTATACCTTTTCGCTTTCTTCAACCTTAATCCAAATAGATCTTTCTACACCAATAAGCTTTGCTAAAGCTGCTTTTCTCTCCTGAACATCGGTATATTCAATCATAAAAGTTGCTTTCCAATTAGCCCCTTCAGGGATAAGTGTATTGTAAACATCTAACTCTTGCTGAATTCCTTCTGATTCAAAGATTCTTTCGATTCTAAGCATTTCCTGAACCTGATATTGCATAGTGAGTGCATCTTCAAAATAAAGTACTGCATGATTATTAAATGCTAAGCGCCTACTCTCTTTATGCTTCATAACTTTTGTTCTAAATTCATTTCTAATTTCTGAATATTTTTCTAAACTAAATAAATCTTTTTTACTTAACAATTTCATTTTACTTTTCCGTTAATTATTAAATATCATATGCTTTTCTAAGCAATGACATAGGATGTTCTGGCTCTTTACCATTATCTATAATGTGACCAATATGATGTCCAGCCATCGCACAATCGCTTCCATAATGGTCAGGTTCTGCTTCATTAATTTTTCTTACTACAGGTTTAACAATCTTTACAGCAAAATCATGGCTTTCTTTTTTAACGGCATATGTCCCGTCATGGCCAGAGCATCTTTCAATAATCTCAACCTGAGTATCAGGTATTAAAGATAAAGTATCTTTAGTTTTAGGCCCAATATTTTGGACTCTCTGGTGACATGCTGCATGATATGAAATCTTACCTAAACTTTTTTTAAAATCAGTTAAAAACTTATTCTCTTTATTTCTTAACATTAAATATTCAAATGGATCATAAAATGCGTTTTTTACTTTAATAACGTCATTATCATCTGGGAACATTAACGGAAGTTCTTGTTTGAACATTAAAACACAAGATGGAATTAGTGCTGTTAGGTCCCAGCCTTCGTCAACAAGTTTAGCTAAAATTGGAATATTAACTTCTTTGGCTTCTTCGACTGCTTCAAGATTTCCTAACTCAAGCTTTGGAATAGCGCAGCAGCTCTCTTTTTCAGTAAGCGTAATTAAAATTTTATTGTGCTCAAAAACTTTAACTAAATCCTCTCCAGGACCAGGCTCATTTCGGTTCGTAAAGCAAGTAGAGAATAAAGCCACTTTTCCGGTTGTTATTCCTGCTGGCTCTGCCAATAAATCACTTTTATAATTTTTAAGCCTTTTTCTTAAAGTATTACTTTCGAATTTTGGTAGCCAAGCTTTTGAATGGATTCCCGCAACTAGCTCTAGTCCTTTTCTTGCAACACCAACTTTATTTATGGCATTGATAGTTGGCGCGATAATCGGAATTCCTGCAAAGTTGCCAACATTGTCAGTGCTAGTAAGAACTTTATCTCTAAGCTTAACTTTTCCTTTTTTATACTTAATCGCTTTAGCTCTTAACATTAGATGGGGGAAATCCACATTCCATTCATGAGGGGGTACATAAGGACATTTTGTCATATAACATAAATCACACATATAGCATTGGTCTACCACTTTTGTGAAATCCGCTTTATCAACACCATCTACCTCCATAGTGCTTGATTCATCTACTAAATCAAATAACACCGGGAATGACTGGCAAAGACTTACACATCTTCTACAACCATGGCAGATATCAAAAACTCGTTCTAATTCTTGATTAAGTAACTCTTCACTAAAATAGTCTGGATTTTTCCAATCAATAGGATGGCGCGTTGGTGCTTCTAGATTGCCTTCTTTTGGAGTATTCATAGATGTCTCAAAATAATAAAAAAACTGGGGAAGGAATATTCCCCGATTTTTTATTACATTTCCACTAATTCACCTAATGCTTTTACATAACGATTAGCATGAGACCGCTCTGCTTTAGCAAGCGTTTCAAACCAATCTGCAACTTCATCAAAACCTTCATCTCTGGCAGTTTTTGCCATACCAGGATACATATCTGTATATTCATGAGTCTCTCCAGCTACAGCAGCTTTGAGATTATTTTCTGTAGTACCAATAGGTAGTCCTGTTGCAGGATCACCACATTCTTCAAGATATTCCAAATGTCCATGAGCATGTCCTGTCTCACCTTCTGCAGTTGATCTAAATAAGGCGGCGACATCGTTATACCCTTCTACATCTGCTTTTGCTGCAAAATAAAGATAACGGCGATTTGCTTGAGATTCACCTGAAAAGGCATCTTTTAAGTTTTGTTCTGTCTTGCTTCCTTTTAAAGCCATTTTTATTACTCCTAATAATAAATATAACAAGTTGTGATTAAAAACTAACTTAGTGCTTAATCTCTATGATATATTTATTGTCTTCCTAGGGGAATGAAAAATATAAATTTATATTTAAATCATGATAATTATTAAAATCTAAATTTATATTTAAAATAGAATGTCCGATCAGTTTTTACAATAAGGTATGTATGTTTGCTAGTAGAAATTATAAAGCTTTAAGTACTTTAATTGCGATCCTTGTAGCAATTTTAACTACTGGTTATTTAAGAATCCATTTTATTTCTTTTTATCCAGAAACTGATGGCGGTATATACTCTTTTTACTCTCAATATTTTTACTCAGTCTTATCCAATGGTGAAAATATCGATCCTATTTCTCCAGTAGTTTTATATTCGCTTATAACTTCATGGGTTTATGGTTTAGAAATTAATCAGTTTATAGCTTTACGCTGGATTGATTTGTGTCTTGCAGTTATTGCATCCATAGTTTTTTTTAAAGTTATTGAAAAAGAAAGTAATAGTATTTTATTCAGTGTCGTGATAGTTGCTGCCTTATTATTGGTGATGCATGACTACTCATTAATCAATTATGGATTCAGAAATAGTATTTGGGCTGCATATCTCCCTCTTTTCTTAGCACTTCTTATTTCTCAAAATACTAATACGGGAAATAAAAACCTATTTTACCTCATAGGAGTGCTTGCTACATTTGGTGTGTTATTAAGAGAGCCTTTTTTGCCTTTCTATATTGTTGGAGGGGTTGCAATTTTATTTGCATATGGATGGAAATTTCTAGCTAAATATCTTATTGGCTCAGTAGTATTTGGAGTAACTATTCTATTTATTCTCATTATACTTCGAGGTGGAGGAAGCCCATGGATGATTCTTGATTCTTACATAGGTATTATTGGTCGGCAGTCAGACCTTACAGCAGAACTTATAACCCCTTACTTTTCTAAATTTAGTTTAATTATGATTAAGGAATATTGGTTTGGGATTGTCCTTTCAGCTATTTCCACTTTATATTTATTCAAATTATATTTTTTAAATAAAAAATTGGTTGCTATTAATCGATTCTACTTCTGGCTCGCCTTATCATTAGTTCCAATTCTAGAAGCTACTTATAAAATTGGATTTGATTATCATTTTGCAAACTCAATCCCAGGCCTTGCTGGAATATCGGCAATGGGTTGGCGATATGTCACTTTAAATGAGCCTAAAATTATAAAAAAATATTTAATGGTCGCTATCATTATCTTATGTATTTCTGGGGTTTATGGGAATACTGTTAAAACGTTAAATATAAATGTGTACCATAAAGAAAACGCGATAAAGGATGCATACGATCAGCTATGGAAGAATAATTACAGTGAAATAGAAATAATTAAAAAATCAAATTTTTTAATTGCTGCTGATATGCTTAAACAGTTGTCTAATAAAGATTCAACTCTGGCTACAGCTGGTTTTGCTCAAGTTCTATTTCCATTAACCGGACTTCTCCCAACATCATTAAAAATGTATGATTTAAGAAGTGCTTACCTTCAACTTAATTGGAACGAAGATGAATTTGTTAGCTTACTAAAGAAAGAAAAGCCTACAATAATTTTTCCAACGAATCAGGTTTTACCAGGAATAAAAAATTTAACCCGAGCTATTGCAAGAACTAATTTATATGAAAGAGTAGCTATTCTATCCTATAGTCCCAACGTTTATTATAAAAGTATTTACGGAGATATTTACAGACTTAAGAGCTTTAAAAGTAAATAGCTCTGTTTAGAAATTAACTTTTTTTACATAGTTTTTTCAATTACTCTTTAACCCATAATTTACTTAATAGATGCTACATTAATTGAAGATAGACTTAGTAACTTGTGCTTGATATAATAAGTAACAAGTGTAATTAAACAAATCTTATGAAAACTATTCCTATAGTCGCAATAAAAGAAAATCAAACCGCAAAAATCAGCTGGGAAGTTTCCCCAAAAAAACAATGGGTCAAAGATAGAGAGCTTGCAGATAGAGCAATATCAAAAAAAGAAAAGCCAATAGTTTATGAAAAATCTCAAAACTATATAAAAAAAGCTCAGAATGGTGACCCAATTCCTCTGATTATTCTTAATTACGACTACCTATGTAACTTTCAGTGTGATCACTGTTGTGCAGATTTATTTATGCACAAAACAGCTAAAGCAGAAAAAGCAGACACTAGAAGAAAATTAAACCCTCAAGACGTTAAAATGATAGCTGATCAGGCTGATGAGATGGGTATTGGTCAATTTGTTTTATCAGGCGGAGAGCCATTAACATATAAAGCTTTTGATGATGTCCTTAAAGCTATAGGGCCAGAACGATTTTATATTGCAACTGATACTAATGCATGGTTTTTATCTAAAGAAAAAGCGCTACATTTAAAAAAACAAGGACTTGATAAAGTTCAGATAAGCTTAGATAGCTTTATTGAAAAAGAGCATGATATGTTCAGAAAGAAAAAAGGTTCTTACAAGAGAATAATGGAAGGTATTGTTAATGCGAAAAATGCCAATCTGAAAGTAATAATAATGACTTGCCTTACAAAATCAAGGGCGTATTCAGAAGAATTTAAAAATATGCTCGAATGGGGCAAAGAAGTGAATGTGGGTATATATGTTACTTATGCTAAACCAGTAGGAGTATGGGAAGGCGACACATCGGAAATGTGTGGTGAGAAGGAGTTTGAACAAGTAAAAAAATATTCAGAAAAATATGATGTCTTTACTAGAACTTCTGGGGGGCATGGGCTTGATATTGGTTGTATTGCAGTTAAAAGAAGTATTACCATCACAAAATATGGGGATGTAATGCCCTGCCCTTATATTCATTTATCTATTGGAAATATCTTTGTAGAAAAACTCTCGGCAATTTTAGCTAGAGGACTAAGAATTAAACACTTTTCATATGGAGAGGTTCGAACTTGTTTGGCAGGGAATAAAGATCACTATTTTGTTAAAGAATATATGCCTAAAATTAGAGGAAGAGTTAATAAGAACGGCTTGTATGAAGGAACTATTCCATATCAAAAAGTTTTTGATACTGATGACTTTGTTGATGGAATAGTTTCATAATAATATTTATTAACTTTCAAATAAGTGATAAATTCAAACTTAAACATCTTAATTAATGAAGCCAAATCTAAAAGATTTAAAAATGAATTTCATGTTTTAGAAATTATCAAAGGTTATGACGTAATAGTTTATGGGCATGGCGAAGGATATTTACCTTTGCATAATTCTGTCTTATCAAGATTTAATATAATTCCAAAATATATAATAGATAAAAAATACAACGAAAAAGCTCAAGACATAGATGGAGAAAATAGTAAATTATTGATAGGACCAAATAACGCTATCAATATAAAAAATAAAAATAATTTTTGTATAATTGTCTCAATTGGCAATATTAATAGCTTCAATGAGGTATCAAAAAATCTACTAAATTTAGGTTTCAAAAAAATTGTTTGGGCTCCAAATATATTTGAATTTAATATACATCATCACGACCATGATTATGATACCAATCCATATCTAATCTTTTTAGATGCAAATGAAATAAACCAAGCCTACCAACTATTAGAAGATAGCATTAGTCAAGAGACTTTTCTTAGCCTACTAAAAACCTACGTAACACATGAACCACAAAAAATTGAATCAAAACCAATAAGTGAGCAATATTTTGACTTAACAATATTCAAAAAAAAAGATTATAGAAATTATATAAATTGTGGGGCATACACAGGGGACTCAATATTATCTTTAATTAATAATATTGGAAAAATTAACAACTTAATTGCAATAGAGCCAGATCCAGTCAACTTTAACCTACTAAAAGATTTATGTAATAAAAATAAATCTAAAATTGCTAATAATATATCTCTTTTACCATTTGCTCTTGGTGATGAAAACAAGACAGAAGAATTTACTATAGGTAGCGGCCTTTGCAGTGAAATGGGGAATAAAGGCTCTTCGGTAGGAATTATTGAAGTAAAAAAACTTGATGACATAATAAGTGAAGATGATTACACATTTATTAGCATAGACATTGAAGGTTACGAAATAAAGGCCATCAAAGGAGCTGAAAACATTATTAAGAAATCTCCAAATCTAGCAATTAGTATTTATCATAGAGTCTTTGACTTATGGAAGATTGTAAACCTAATAAACTCAATAAATAGTAATTATAAATTTTATATACGTAACTACACTGGTTTTTCATACGAAACAGTACTTTATTGTAAAAAAAATGATGGTTAACAATAAAAGAAAATATAAGATTTTATTAACTGGTGGTACAGGATTTATTGGAAATGCAATTATTAATAGCATATGCCAATCATCGAAGATAGATGCAAAAGAAATTGATATTGATATTATCACGCGATCAAATAATAAGAACTATTCTAATAAAAATGAGAAGCAAGTTGTAAACATTAATTTTTTTCAAAGTGATATAAGAATAATTAATGCCCTACCTTCTCAACATTATGACTATGTAATTCATGCTGCATCGCCAAGCTCAAAAGAAAGATTTAAGAAAAAAAATTCAAATCTCGATAGATATAATACAATTTATAAAGGAACAGAAAATCTACTAAAAATTTCGAATAATTGTAAGTTTAGTAAATTCTTATTTTTTAGTTCAGCAGCAATTTACGATAATCAAGAAGATAAAATTATCGCTGAAGATACAAATAAGTATATGAATTCAGATGCCAACTTATCATTTTATTCTGAGGCAAAAAAAGCGTCAGAAAATATCACTTTACTTTATAGTGAAAAAAATAATTTCAAAGCAAACATAATAAGGCTATTTGCGATTGTTGGTCCAAACATGTATCTAGCAGATGATTCTAAATATATTTTTGCAAATTTCATAAAATCAACTTACGAACACAAGAATTATTATATAAATACAAATCCAAATTCGAAGCGATCATTTCTTGATATTGATGATTGCATAAGATTTATACATACAATTATGGATACAAATATAAAGAATGAAATTTTTAATGTTGGTTCAGATGAAGAAATTACATTAACTAACTTGGCTAGTAAATTTAATAAGTGTTTGGGTGCAGAGAATAAAATAATAATTAATTCAATAAATGATAAAGCTACATATTTAGTGCCTAATATCATAAAAGCAAAAAATTTATTAGGATGGATTCCGAAAATTAACTTGAACGAATCTATTATAAAAATATTTCAATCATATAAAGACAATTTAAAATAGACTAATTAATAACAAATTTGATTATACTTAAACAAATAGCTATAAAGATAATTTAAAAACTACCAGAAAATATTAAAAGAATTAATTTGTTAGAATCATGGGATAAAGAATAGAGTTATAACCTATATATAAATTATTTAATCGAAATTAACCCTTTCTCTTTCAATTACGATTGGCTTATTGCTCATTTCTTTATGGATTAAGCCAAGATACTCACCTATTAATCCAACAAAGATAAACATCAAGCCAAACATAGCAAAGATTATTATTCCTAAAGGTGAGTAACCAAGTGGTATTAAATCCCAAAAAAGTAGCTTAGTTACTAAAATGCCTACCGATAAACCAATTGATATTAAACCTACTATAATTCCAAAATATGATGCAATTCTAATTGGGTAAATACTGTTTGTAATAAGGCCATGAATTCCCAAGTCATATAATGAAAATATAGTATTTTTACTTTTACCAGATTTTCTTTCTTCTGGAGAATATTCAACCTTATATATTTTTGATGCTAAAGAAACTAAATGGCCACGAAGGTATGGATAAGACTCTCCAGACTGTATTAATTTTTTAACAATAGACTTATCATAAAGTCCAAATCCTGTTGCATCTTTATAAATTTCGTTACTGGAAATTTTACTAAGTAATCTGTAATAATTTTTACGCAAAATACTCATTATTGTTAATTTTTCATTAACTTTTATTGCTAAAACTAAATCATTACCTTTTTCCCATGCAGTTAAAAACTTTATAATTAATTCCGGAGGGTCTTGAAGATCTGAAGCTAAGCAAATAGTTGCATTACCAGTAGTTTGCATTATTCCATAATAAGGAGATGTTAGATGGCCATAATTTCTTGAATTTACTATCATTTTAATTTTTTTATCTTTAGATATAATTTTTCTAATCTTTTCTATCGTGCCATCATTTGAATTATTATCAATAAATATATGTTCATAATCATATGGTAACGATTCCATAACTTTTCTAATACGACCACAAAGTTCGTCTATATTATCAAATTCATTAAAGCATGGGGTTATTAAGCTAATTAATTTTTTTTTCATATTATACTTTTTTAATTTATTCTAATTAATTAAAATATTATCTTCGAATACTAAATATTTACAGGTTATTTTATGTTCTTTTAAAAATGATACTACCTGATCAGACCAATTACTGGGAAGCATAATGATAAGTAAATCGCATTTAGTTCTACAGAAGTCTACTGGGCTAATAATTTTTTTATGGATTATCGGCGTGAATTTATTTTGTTTAAACTTTGCAGAATCAACAACATATTTTATTTTATCAAGTTTTGCCATAGCCATCAGTGTAATAGACCTATGCCCTGCGCCCCAAATAATTACATCATCATACTTATTAACCTTTTTAATTAAAGATTTTATAATCTGATCTACATTATTAATTGAATTATCAATATTAACCTTTTTAGCTAGTTTAGCAATTACAACTAGATCATTATCTTTATTCTTTTTAATAGAACTTATGACTTCTAAGCCATTTAGTTCTAAAGCTTTAATAAGTGTTTTTTCAGTAAAATAAACCAGGTGATCTGTAATTAACTCGTATACAAATACCGATTTATTAATAAAGTATTCTGCATTTGGAACTGATATGTAAAGTATACCGTCTTTATTTAATAAACTATTTAAGCTAGCTATGTATTGCTTTATATTTGGTTGATGCTCTAGAAAATTGTTGCACACAACTAAAGAGTATTTCTTCTCATTTTCTTTTGTAAATGTTATTAAATCATTTTTAATAACATTTAATTTTTTTTTCTCGATAAGATCAATATTTCTCTTAGAATTTTCAAGACCAATTATATCAATCTCTAAGCTTTTCATAATTTCCAAGAATTCTCCACGTCCAGAACCAATTTCTATTGCTTTTTTTCCAGTAAGATTATATTTATTTATAATGGGGAGCCATTCTTGTTTAAGATCTTTTTTTGCTGCAGATGTTAATCCTGCTGCAGTTATAACATTTTTGTAATAACTAACAGGACGATTTCTAAGTTGAATTAAGCCACAATCTTGACACTGGCAAACACTTAATGTGACTGGTTCATCTTTATTTAGCATATTAAGGTTTGAGATAAAATTTTGAGCTGCTCTTGGAAATCCCTTAAGAATAATAATAGTATTAATATTAATTGAATTGCATAATCTACATTTAAAATTTAAATTTTTTGATTGCATATGACGTTAGAAATATTTTTAATATGTATCCTTCAGTAACTTCCATCTATCATTTAACATTTTTAATCTTTTATTATCTTCGCCAGTTATGAGGGTGTAAAATTCTCTTTTATTAAGTAGCCATAATAATTCAAAATGAACTGCATCCAGCAATGCCCCTTTGATTTCTTCATTATTTATAGCATCTGCTTGAAAAATTATTTTTCTCGTTTCAAACCTCGATAAATTGCTCTCTTTAATTTTCTTTAATGGTCCTATAGAGTTTTCTGATACACCTCCACCAACTACAAAATCAAGGTTATTTTTTTTACATTTATTGGCAATTTCAATACAGCTATCGGTAACATCATCTTCATTCACGCTTTTAAACGGTAATCCTTGAGAGCCAACATAATCAACTCTTCCGAAAACAATACCGTCAATACCATTTTCTTTGGAGGCTACATCCAACATATCATTACTGTTAATAGTCCCAGTGAGTGTCTCAATGTTGACTAAGAAGTCTGTATCCTCTCTTTCATCTAAGTTAAATACTTTATTTTTTGCATCGACATACTTTTCCATCGCATAGGGTGTCTCAACCATTGGTGCAATTACATAATCCACACCAAATTGTTTTGCCTCTATTAGGTCTCGGACTGCTTCACAACCTCCAATTTTTAGTCCAACGTTAAAGGAAGCCCTTCTGGATAGATCCATTAGTCTCAGTAACTCTTCAGTTCTAGTGCCTTCAGCTTCAAATTCAGCCTTCACAGCAATCGCTCCATTATCTTTTAACTTATGAAGAATTTCTAGCATCTCTTTTTCAGTTTTATTCATAATATTAGTTAATCAATTAAGTCATTGAAATTATTAAAAATCTTCGTACTCTTTATTGCTACTGTCTGTTCATTAGATAATACATTATGATAGAAAAAAGGGATAGAGGCTGAATTAGCAGCTTTTTGATCAAGCTCACTATCACCTATCATAATTATATTTTGAGGAAGTATTGAAGACATTTCAATTAATTTATAACATCCATCTGGCGATGGTTTTTTAAACTCTAAGTCGTCACTAGTTAAAATATAATTAAAAAAATTATATATTTGATGCCTTTTAAGAGTTTTTTTAGTTAAGTCTTTTGGTTTGTTTGTAAAAACTGCCATCTGAATATTTTTACTCTCAAGATGTTTTAGATAATTGATTACGCCATCAAAAAGATTTTCATTATTTAATGAGTCTTCCAAATATCTTTGTCTAAAAATTTCTAAATACTTTTTTACATCCAAGCCATTACCTATTATTTTTTTTATCATTTCCTCACCTCCAAGACTAAGGACAGAAGAAATATCTTTTAATTTTAGGGCGGGGAGGGTTAAGTCTTTTCGAATGGTATTAAGTATTCTAATTACTGTCTTATCAGAATCTACTAAAGTACCGTCTAAATCAAAAACTACTAATTTGACTTCATTCATTAACTAAAGAATATTCTTAGCAAGCTCATCTTCATCTAGAAAAGGGCTCATGTCATGAAGTGATGGGGATACCATAGTTCCATCTTTTAATTTTCTTGAAGTCAATTTTGGAGAAAACCCTTGACTAGGATCAATTACAATCTCAAAAATTCCAGGCTGATTACTATTAAACATTTTTTTAAAAGTTGCTGAGTATAACTCTGATAATTTAGTAATTTTCATACTTGGAATATTTAATGCTTTGCCTAATTCAGTAAAATTAGGCATGGATACTCCACTTTTTGGGCCAACACCAGAAATATTGTCAGAAAAATATGTCTCCTGAGTTTGCTTAATTGATACATATCCATCATTGTTAAGAACGAAAACTTTGATAGGTAATTTATATCCTTTCATAGTTTGAAGTTCTTGCAAATTCATCATCAAGCTTCCATCTCCAGCCAAACAAATAACTCTTTTTCCCTTCAATGCAATAGCTGCACCAATTGATGCAGGTAAGTCATAGCCCATCGATGCTGATCCAGAGTTCGTATATAAACGTTGGCCTTGTTTAATTTTAGCTGCCTGAAATGATATCACGCAAGCTGAGCCATTTCCTGTAATTACTACATCATTTTTGTTGAGGAGATCAAATAAATTATCAATAAAGACATATGGATTTATTTTTTTATTTTTTTTATTGGTATATTCAGGAAGAACTACTGGATATTCGATCACTTTTTCTTTGCACCACTTAAGATATTTATTATGTTCTTTTGTAGTTGCATAATTTAAACTTTCTATTTTCTTGAGAAAAAGAGGTATAAATTTTTTAAGGTCTGCTTTAATCTTATAATCAATTTTTAAAGTTGGCTTATCTAGCTCCGCCTGATCAAGATCAACCATTATTTTAAAAGCTTTAGGGGCAAAACCTTTCCAACTATAACTGATTTGTCTAATATTTAATCTGCATCCTAAGACAATTAACAGGTCCGAATTCTGAACAGTAAAATTTCCCGGTCGATCTCCAACTGTTCCTGGTTTACCAGAATAGTATCTATTATCATTTGAAATTAAATCATGGGCATTCCATCCTGTTACAACTGGAATTTTTAATTTCTTTATCAATTGTAGAAATTGTCTATTCATTTTAGAAATACTTACTCCCGTTCCCCCCAGAATTACGGGTCTCTTTGATTTTTTTAGCTGCTGAAAAATTGTACGAAAAGTTTTATCATTTAAATTAGATTTAGTTGTTAGCTCAAGTTTTGTGTTGTCAGAAACTGCTGGGTCATTAATTAATTTCTTAGTATCGCCATTAAATCCCTTTAATTTACTTGGGTCTATTAATGCTCCTTGAATATCAATAGGCACATCTACCCAAACTGGTCCAGGCCTCCCATTTAATAATAGAAAAATAGCTTTATCCATAATTTCTATTATTTCTTCGGGTTTTTTAACTGTAACAGCGTATTTTGTAATAGGTTTAGCCATTGATACTATATCAACTTCCTGATCACCTAATTGTCTTAATTTTATTTTATAATTTGCTAGATATGTTTCATTTTTTACTTGTCCAGATACTACTAACATTGAAAGAGAATCCATATAAGCGCCATATACTCCATTAAGAGCATTAATCCCTCCTGGCCCTGTTGTAACATTTAAAATAACAACCTTGTTAGTCAATCGATAATAACTCTCAGCAGCCATGGCTGCACTTTGCTCATGATGAAAAAAAACTGGAGTTAATGATTTATGTCTAGTAAAGGCATCATTTAAATGCATCGCCCCACCTCCAGTGACAAGAAAAACATGCCTTGCACCAAATTCAACCGAACGCTGAGCTATATAATCTGAGACTCTAATTTTTTTATTCATAGTTACTTTTTTTCTTCTTTAAATATTGGCTTATTTGAAAATGAATAATATTTATTTAAAATATAGCTTAAAACTGCTATTAATGTGACTATTAAAGCCTGTGACAAATAAAGATTCCAATTCATGATCTTAGTTAAAATTATAAAAGTGGCTAAGTTTATTATAAATGTTAAAAAATATACTAAATTAAACTTGAAATAATTCTTCAAAGAAATACTTTTGACTTTAAAAACAAAAAATCTATACGAGAAAAAGTTATGAGTTGTTGCAATTAAATGGCATATGCATAACAAAAAAGAATGATTTATTGTTGCAGAAAAATAATAAAAAATTAAAACAAATAAAAGATAGCCCAGAACGGTATTATAAAAACCAATTAACAAATATCTAAATTTCTGGTTTAAAAGTAACTCACTAAAATTAGCTAAAAACATTCTATAAATTCTAAAATAGTTTTATGTAGTCTTTCAAACATATTATCTGTTAAGCCATGATGAAGAGGTAATAAAACTCCTCTTTTCATTACAGCATCTGCATTTGGATACCCCTGGTCTAAAACTTTATATTTAAGCCCCTTCATCATTGGCTGTCTTACAACATTGCCTGTAAAAACTACTCTTGTCTGAATATTTCTTTTCTCTAAATATATTTGAAATTCTTTTCTACTAAATGGCGCATTTTCGTTTATAAGGATTGGGAAAGCTAACCAAGCAGTATTGACATTATCTGCTTCTATTGGATTACTAAAATACTGTTTATATTGATCAAAAAATTCACACTGCCTTTTAAAGTTATTTTTTCGAGTTACGATATTTTTCTTTAATTTTTTTAATTGTTCCAGTCCAAAAGCGGCTCCAATCTCACTTCCTTCCACATTATATCCAACCTCTTCAAAAACAAACTTTGCATCATAATCAATTCCGTCAAGATTAACATCAAACCTATTCTCAATTGCCTCACTTTTCTCATCAAATAATGAAGAGCTTCTTCCCCAAGACCTCAATAATTTAGATTTTTCAATTATTTTTTTATCATTTAATAGAAGTGCCCCTCCATTTCCAGCACAATTTATTATATGAGAGCCATAAAAACTAGTAATTGACATATCCGAATATGATCCTGAACTTTTACCATTAATTGTTGCTCCCAAAGTGTCTGCCGAATCTTCAATAACGATAAGATTATGTTTATCAGCTATTTTTCTAATTTCACCCCAATTACATATATTACCCATCAAGTTTGGAGCTAAAATTGCTACTGTCTGAGCATTGATCACTTTTTCAATTTCATTAGTATCAATACAGTATGTTAATGGTTCAACATCAACAAAAACTGGGACTAAATTATTCTTTATGAGGCAACCAACTGATGTTCCAAATGTAAGTGCAGGAGTTATAACCTCACTTCCCTGCGGAAAATTAAATGCTTCTACGCCAATAAATAAAGCAGATGATCCGGAATTAACATACAAACATTCTTTTTTATCGAACAGTTTAGCAATTTCTATTTCAAATTTTCTTGCATAATTACCCATTTGCGTTGATTCATTTAGGCACTTTACGACTGCATCTATCTCTTCTTGGCCATAGATTGTTTTAGCATATGAAATATTTTCCATAAGTTTATCTTTCTAAGTTTAATTCGAATTGTTTAATTTGTTTTAAAGTAAATGCATACATATCTTGATTGTCTCCATAAAAGTTCTTATACCAGTCACATGTCATTGAAATAGATTTTTTAATAGGCAGTCTTGAAGACCAATTCAACCTCTTTTTAGATTTTGAACAATCTAATTGAAGATGGTTGGCCTCATAAAAGTGGTTTTCATTTAATTCTATCTCGAAATTATTTCCCCCACCATACTCTTTATCAATTTCAGAAATAAGCCACTCTACTGATTTATCATCTTGATTATCTGGGCCAAAGTTCCATGATTCTGCATAGCCTAGACCCTCTAGAAATAATTTTTCTGCCAGCAATAAATACCCACTTAAAGGTTCAAGAACAAATTGCCAGGGCCTTATTGCTGCTGGGTTCCTAACTAATATTTTTTGATTTTTATTTATTTTTTTAATAAAATCTGGAATAATTCTATTCGATGCCCAGTCACCGCCACCAATAACATTTCCTGCCCTTGCAGTTGCAATAGCTATAGTGTTCTTAAAAAAAGAATCTCTATAAGAAGCGGTAACTAATTCTGAGCATGCTTTACTAGAACTATATGGATCAGCCCCACCTAGCATATCACTTTCTTTAAACGCTTTAGAGTTTTCTTTGTTCTCATAACATTTGTCACTTGTTACATTAATAAAGACTTTTACTGATGGCACCTCTCGTATTACATTCAGAATATTTACAGTCCCCATCACATTAGTTTGATATGTTTCGATCGGGTTATGATATGAATCTAATACCAGTGCTTGAGCTGCCATATGAATAATTATTTCTGGCTCGGCTATAATAATCTGTGATTTTAAATCATCGTAATTTCTTATATCTCCAAAAACTGTCTTTACTTTTTTGTCAATAGAAAGAGATTGAAACATGCTCGGATTATTTATTGGTTCTAATGAATAACCAGTTACATTTGCTCCTAGTTCATTCAGCCAAATAGATAACCAACTACCCTTAAAACCAGTATGTCCTGTTATAAATACATTCTTATTTTTCCAAAATTCCTTATCCATTCCAGACTTTCCATGGAGCTTTGCCCGAAAGCCATAACTCTTCTAAGTAATTTTTTTCTCTTAAAGTGTCCATCGGCTGCCAGAACCCATTATGTTGAAATGCTATTAATTGATTACTTTTTGCCAGATTATCTAGTGGCTCTTTTTCAAAAAATACTTTGTCATCCTTTATTAGGTCAATTACTTTTTTTGAAAGTACAAAAAAACCGCCATTGATATAAACATTATCCCCCTTCGGTTTTTCTATAAATTCAATAACTGAACTATCATCATCTATAGATAGTGCCCCAAATCTTCCAGGAGGAATCGTAGCTGTTACTGTTGCCAAACGTTTATGTTTTTTGTGATATTCAACTAATTCATTAATATTAACGTCTGATAATCCATCGCCATATGTCATACAAAAAGCTTCATCTTTATCTAAGTATTCTTTTATTTTTGCAATTCTTCCGCCGGTACCTGTTTGATTACCAGTATCAACTAAAGTAACTTTCCATGGTTCAGTTTTACTTTTGTGATACGCAGATTGATTGGCTGATAAATCAAAAGTTACATCAGAGGTTTGAAGATAATAATTTGAAAAATATTCTTTAATCATATAGCCCTTGTATCCACAACAAATTATAAAATCGTTAATTCCATAATGAGAATAAATTTTCATTAGATGCCAAATAATTGGAAGCCCTCCGATTTCTATCATTGGCTTTGGCTTAAGGATTGTTTCTTCAGAAATTCGGGTTCCAAGCCCGCCTGCAAGAATAACTGCTTTCATCTTTAATTCCTCAATTTTTTAAATTATTATATTCACAAAATTTATTATACATAGATAAATACTTCATTTTTCTCATTAGTTCTTAGTAGTTTATTTAATAATTGTATTAGAATATTATTCAACATGTTAAATAATATAACTATCAAAAAATCTTATCATTTAATTATTGCAGCCACTATAGCAATACTCACTACCGGTTTTTTAAGACTACAGCTTTTCTCAGGCTTACCAGAAATTGATGGTGGTTTATATACTTTTGTAGGCCAATATTTTTATTACACATTAATTAATGGTGAAGCTCTAAAAAACATGACCCTCAATTTGTATCCATTGATGGTCTCTTGGGTTTATGGTCTTGATGTGAATCAATACATTCTATTAAGACTGATTGATGGTTTAGTCGCTATAGCTGCCTCTATTGTTTTATTTAAAGTTGTTTTAAAAGAAAGTGGTAATACTGTTTTCACATTAATTCTAGCATCTACCTTATTAATTATAATGAATGATGTTGAGATTGTAATGTATGGGTTTAGGAATAGTATCTGGGCAGCGTTCCTTCCATTATTCTCAGCATTGCTAATTTGGCAAAATTCAACCAAGCATGATAAGTACTCGTTTTATTTGATTGGGGGCCTAGTTTCTTTGGGTGTTTTGCTAAGAGAGCCATTCCTAACCTTTTTTATATTAGCAGGCATTGCCATACTCATTGGGTATGGATGGCGTGTGCTTCTTAAATATCTCATTGGTTCAGCTCTTCTAGGGTTCACTGTACTCGGTTTTATAATGATGCTAAGAGGATGGGATGTACTAGATTTAGTTAATTCTTACTTTAGGAGAATGGATG
>JAOKBJ010000003.1 GCA_028244835.1 Methylophilaceae bacterium | reverse complement strand
GGATTCGTTTACTTTCTAATGTTCCGGGGAGTGTTCTATGGTTTCCAGGATTTTCTGATTTAGCTATTAATAATTTAAGAAATGAATGTAAAAAATTAAGTATGGATGAAAATAGATTAATATTTTCATCCGTAGAAGAGTTTAGGCAAGATCATTATAAGAAGATAAGGTTAGCAGATATATTTTTAGACTGCTTTCCTTATGGAGCTCAAAGTACAGCCAGCGATTTTCTTCGATCTGGAATACCAATTGTTACATTAAGTGGTTTATCATTTTCTAATCGAGTTGCCTCAAGCCTTTTAAATAATTTAAACCTCCCTGAATTAATTGCTACAACTGAAATAGATTACGAAAACTTAGCTCTAAGATTAGCTATGAATCCGGAATTTCTCAATCAAATTAAAACTAAGCTTATTGCGAATGTCAAATCATCATCAATCTTTAATGTTGATGAGTATACTAAAAGTATTGAGGATGCATATTTTAAGGTTTATGATAGATTTCATGATAATCTTCTTCCTCAAAATATTGAAGCAATCTAATTAATGTCAGAGAAAAATAAAAAAAAATTATCGCAGGAAGATTTAACTATTACTTATAAATTAATGGCTGATGGTAAGTACAAGGAGGCATTAATAACTTTAGATAGTCTTACAGAAATATTTCCAAATAATTATTTTTTGTACAATATTGGTGGTCAATGCTATCACCATTTATATCAATATGAATTAGCCATTAATTGCTATGACGAATCAATTAAAAAAAATCCAAATTATGCAGACGTCTTTAATAATAAGGCTAATGCATTAGCAGGTCTTCAGAAATTCGATGAGGCCATACCTTTTTTTAATCAAGCTATTAAAATTAATCCTGATTTTGATTTGGCTTATTTTAATCTTGGTATTTCCGCAATGCATTTAAGGTTATTTGATTTATCTATTCAAAGTTTTAACAAGGCTATTGAATTAGAACCAAATTGTGAAAAATATAAATTTGCAAAAGCTACACTTCTTTTAATGTATGGAGATTTTAAGAATGGCTGGGCTCTTTGGGATTCAAGATTGAAACTAGATAAATTATTTTCACCTAAACTTGAAACTAATCGTCCAGTATGGACTGGAAATACGGATGCTAAGCTATTAGTTTGGCCTGAACAAGGTATTGGAGATCAAATTCTCTATAGTCCTTTACTTGCTAATCTGAATGAAAAATGTTCAGAATTAATTGTAATATTAGATTCACGTCTTATTCCTCTGCTTACAAGGTCGATTGGAGATTTTTGCACCCTCTATCCGGATAATGGTAAAGAATCCGAGTTAGATTATGATGAGCATATTCCTATGGGAAGTTTGTGCCAATATTTTAGAGTTAATGAAAAAGATTTTGAAAGTTCACGATACGGATTTTTAAAAGATGATACGGTTAAAACTGCTTATATTAAAAAAAATATTCTATCCTCAGCTCCTTTGAACAATAAACTTTGTGGAATTAGTTGGAAAAGTTCAAATAAAAATGTCCATAAAAATATCCCCCTTAAAAGCTTTATCGAATCATTAGATTTAAAAGGTTATACATATGTTAGCTTGCAATATGGCGATACAGCTGATGAGATTAAATTAATTAAAGATGAGTTAGACATTGATATAATTTCATATGATGAAGTTGATAATTTTAATGATATTGATGGGTTAACATCTTTAATTCAAGCATGCGATGTTGTTATATCAATTGATAATCTTACATGCCAATTATCTGGAGCACTTGGTAAGAAAACCCATCTTTTACTTACTTATGGAGGGGGCTGGTGGGGCTGGATGGCAGATAGAAGCGATAGTCCTTGGTACAATTCAGTAAAAATTTACAGGCAGGGTTCTGATAGAAATTTGTCTAATTTGTTTCTACAGCTTAAACAAGAACTTTAATTAAACACATTGTTGGGGTATGTCTGTTTATTTATACTTTAGATTTATATTTTTCATTTAAATTTACTTGGACAACAGGAGTGATAGTTTTTAGTAATGCTAAGTAAAAATATTTATATACGAGGTTAATGAAAAAAATGGCTTAGTTTATTTAAAAGACTGAAACAGAATCTAATGAATAAAAGTAATTAATGTGGCGGAAGAGATTTTAAAATATCCCGAATATGAAGATCACTTTTTTTATCTTGTCTCTTAAGAATGAGGTCATGTATATGGTTTTGGAATAATGACGTTTGGGAGAGAACTGTTACCCAATACTCATCAAAGGGATAGTCCTTCATTATAATATCACCATCTTCATAAACTTTTATATATCTATTAAAACAAGCAAACAAGCCATTATCTTTAACAACTCGATGAATATGAGTAAAATAGAAATCAATAATAGGAGGTGACATTTCCATCATTGATCTTATATTTATCATTAAATCAATATATTTATCTGGAACTTTATCAATCATCCATCCAGGAAGGATCATAAAGTCAAATTTTTCATTAAACACTTTATTTCCTCGTTCAAGAAGATCTTTTAAATATAATATTTTAGAATCAGGATAGGTATTCTGAATATAGTAAGCCTGGATAGCTCCAGGCTCGGGAAGGTCAAAAATTATAAAGCGTGCTTTTGGATATCTTTTTTTAGCTTTTGAAATAAGCCCGCCATAACCAGCACCTATTTCAGCTATAACTGGAGTATCTGTTTCTAATAATACATCCGCAGTGCGAGATATTTGCCAAAAATAATACAATAGCGATAGATCATGCATATTAGTGTGAAAAGATTCTGATCCAAGGTTGACAACAGATTTTTGAGGCGAACCTATTTTACTTTCTAGGCTGTAATTTTTTATAAAATCAGGCCCACATACTTTGAAGAGAAAATCGACTGTTTCAAACATAGTTTTTTGTTCTTCTGGGCTTGAGATAACTTCATCTATAAGGTTTGTAAAGTCATGCTCTTTCCGATTTTTCCAAGCATCAATACCATCATATTTCTTATCCTGGCTGACGTATCTTGCATTATCAAAATTTATTAATACATCATTAAAGCCTAGCGAAAGTGGGTTCCTTAAGAATGTTGTCCAAGCACTAGTTTGCCCAATAGATTTTTCGTAATCTTCAGGAAATACATCCCAAAAAGTACTTGTGTATCCTGATGGCCTAGTTTTTTTACAAAGATTGTAATTTTCTAGCATTGTATGAAACAGTTTTGGCAGAGAATCTATAGTCTTATTCATTGAGCGTAATATAGCATCTAAAGCAGAAATATTGGACACAACATGAAAAGAAAATTTTACATTAGATTTAGTGAATTATTTATTTTGCGAAATTATCAAAATTTCGTTATGCTAAATAATATTAGATAATAATAAAAATGATAATGAAAAAAACAAATACAAAAACAAGAACTCTGCTGGAGATAATCAATGAAAAAGAGATTAAAGAGCTTTTAACAGTTGATTCAAAAAAACCTGTTATTGAGGCACTTACTATTATGGCTAAATATAAGATTGGTGCACTAATAGTAACGAATCAAGAAGTGATGGTTGGAGTTGTATCTGAACGAGACTATGCTCGAGAAATTATTTTAGAAGGTAAGTCATCAAAAGATACTAAAGTGGAAGAGATTATGACCAGAAAAGTCTTAACACTTTCTGCAAGCGATAAGTTTGAAAAAGGACTTGAGATTATGACTCAAAAAAGAATTAGGCACATGCCTGTGATGGATGGAAAAGAATTGATAGGTATGGTCTCGCAGGGCGATTTAGTAAAAGAGATGATATCCTATCAAAAAGAACTGATAAAAGAGTTAGAGGCTTTTGTTTATTGGTAATTAGCCCCCGAAATCGTCCAGCATAATATCTTCAGCATCAACTCCCAAGTCTAGTAACATATTAGTAACAGAAACATTCATTATAGGTGGTCCACATAGATAGTATTCGCAGTCTTCTGGTGCAGGATGGTCTTTTAAATATTGCTCAAATAATACATTATGAATAAAGCCCTTATGACCCTTCCATTTGTCATCTGGAGCTGAGTCAGATAAAGCAACATGCCAAGAAAAGTTTTCATTTTCTTTATCTAGCTTTTCAAATTCATCTGTATAAAACATTTCTTTTTCAGAGCGTGCTCCGTACCAAAACGAAGCTTTTCTATCTGTTCTAACCCTTTTAAGTTGATCAAATATAAGACTTCTCATTGGAGCCATACCAGCTCCCCCACCTATAAAAACCATCTCTTTTTGTGTTTCTCTGGCAAAAAAGTCACCAAAAGGACCTGAGATTGTGACTTCATCACCTTTTTTTAAATTAAATATATAAGAGGACATCTTACCTGCTGGGATTCCCGTTGATCCAGGAGGAGGTGTTGCTATTCGAACATTAAGCATCACAATGCCTTTTTCTGCTGGATAATTTGCCATAGAGTAGGCTCTCTCAATCGGTTCATCAATAGATGAATTTACATCCCAAATTTTAAACCTATCCCAATCCTCATGGTATTCTTTTGCGATATCAAATTCTTTATAAGATAGTTTGTGGATGGGTGCTTCAATCTGAATATAGCCCCCCGCTTTAAAATCGACATCTTCATCTTTCGGCAACTCTATAATTAACTCTTTTATAAAAGTAGCAACATTATCATTACTTAAAACTTTACATTGCCATTTTTTAACGCCGAAAACTTCTTCAGGAACCTCTATTTCCATATCTTGTTTCACAGCCACCTGACAAGAAAGCCTGTCTCCACAAGATGCATCCTTTTTGCTAATATGCCCTTCCTCAGTCGGTAAAATTGAACCTCCCCCTGAGTAAATTCTAACCTTACATTGCGCGCATGTTCCACCACCACCGCATGCAGAGGGTACAAATAATTTTTCAGCAGCTAGCGACTGTAGCAATTTTCCACCAGCTGGGACTTTTATTGTTTTTTCACCATTAATAGTAATATTAACTTCCCCAGAAGACACAAACTTACTTCTCGCATAGATAATTACTGTCACCAAGGACAATACTATTAAAGTAAAAAGAGTAACTCCAAGAATAAAAGTATCCATAAAAAATCCTTATAATTTAACACCAGAAAAACACATAAAGGCCATTGCCATTAAACCGGCTGTAATAAAAGTTATCCCAAGGCCTTGTAAGCCTTCAGGTATATCACTATATTTTAATTTCTCTCTAACCCCAGCCATTGCAGTAATTGCTAAAGCCCATCCAAAACCTGAAGATACACCATAAGTTAATGCTTCAGAAAAATTATAATCTCTTTCAACCATAAATAAGGATCCACCTAAAATTGCACAGTTTACAGTTATTAGGGGTAGAAAAATACCCAAGGCATTATAGAGTGGGGGAAAGTATTTATCTAAAACCATTTCTAATATCTGAACCAATGCGGCAATCACACCTATATATGAAATTAAACCCAGAAATGTAAGATCTACATCAGAAAAACCTGCCCAACTTAAGGCGCCTGGCTTTAATAGGTAGGTAAGAATTAAGTTATTCGCTGGGACTGTAATTGATTGAACAACCATTACTGAGATACCTAAACCTATCGCAGTAGTTATTTTTTTTGATACTGCAATAAAAGTACACATACCTAGAAAAAAAGACAAGGCTAGATTTTCAACAAAAATAGCCTTTACTGCTAATGAAATTAAGGCCTCCATTAATGATCCTCAACCGTTTGAATTTTAAATTCAGGCTCTTCAACTTGGGACTTTTTCCAAACTCTTAAACCCCATATTAAAAAACCTATAATGAAAAAAGCAGAGGGAGGGAGCAATAACAAACCATTAGGTACGTACCATCCACCATCGCTTACAGGATTTAATATTACAATTCCAAATAATGAGCCTGCTCCAAATAATTCTCTCACCACACCAACACACATTAACAACAAACCATAACCTAAGCCATTACCAATCCCATCAACAAAAGAATCAATTGGAGTATTTTTCATAGCAAAAGCCTCTGCTCTTCCCATTACAATACAATTTGTAATAATCAATCCGACAAAAACAGATAAAGTCTTAGATATTTCATAGGCATATGCTTTAAGTAATTGATCTACAACAATAACTAAAGAAGCAATGATCGTCATTTGTACAATAATTCTAATGGAGGTAGGAATATAGTGTCTCAACATTGATATAAAGAAAGATGAAAAACCAGTAACCGCAATAACAGCGAGGGCCATAACAAAAGCAACTTTTAAAGAGGACGTTACAGCTAATGCTGAACAAATACCAAGCACTTGTAATGCAATAGGGTTATTGTCTATAAGCGGGTCGACCAGAAGCTTTTTTCTAGTTTGAGACATTTATTTTTCCAATTTTAAAATTTGTAAGAAATTTTTTAAATCCTGCTTCACCTACCCAAAATCTAACCAAATTATTAACTCCATTTGAGGTTAGGGTTGCTCCTGCAATTGCATCTATATGATACCCACTTGGACCAGAAGTTTTTGCAACTTGTATTAATAAGTCCCCATCTTTATTTCTTAACTTTTTACCTTTCCATTGAGCCTTCCATTTTGGATTATCCACTTCAGCTCCTAAGCCTGGAGTTTCTGCATGTTGATAAAATTGAAGACCAAAAATTTTATTGGTATCTTCTTCTAAAGCAACAAACCCATATAAAGTCGACCATAATCCGTATCCATGTATTGGTAAGATTAATTTATCGATAGTTCCATCGTTATTTTTTAATAGATAAACAGTTGCATAATTTGTCCTTCTTCCAATAGATGCTGGATCATCTTTAAGAGCAACACTTAATAATGGATCTGATGCTGCTTTAAGGTCGTTGAAGGTCCTAGGATTAAATTTATCTGTAAACAAACCGCTTTCAATATCCACAATCCTTGGCTCAAAAGAGGCAAAGGCTTCTTCTATGTTAATACCCTCAGAATATAACCCTGCAACTTGTAATACATTTTTCTGTTTATCACGAATTTGATTTTCTTGTTGAATGGATTTAAGTTTTACAGCTGCTAAAGAAACTATCATTGAGCAAAAAAGGCAAAGCGTTATTGCAACAAGTATAGTTTTGGGAGTGCTATCAATAGACAATTTTTTAAATTTAGAAAAAATATTATCTTTTTTTTCACTAAGCATTGAGTGTTACCCTCCGCCTAAGAATATTAGCTTTAACAACAAAGTGATCAATTAGGGGTGCAAATACATTACCAAATAATATTGCAAGCATCATTCCTTCAGGAAATGCTGGATTTAGCACTCTTATCATTATCACCATAAAACCTATTAAAGCTCCATAAATATAACGCCCCGTATTTGTATGACTGCCAGAAACTGGCTCCGTAACCATGAATACTAACCCAAAAGCATAACTTCCTATTACGAGGTGCCAATACCATGGCATACTAAACATTGGGTTTGTATCAGAACCAATCCAATTCAAAAAAGAAGAAAATACTATCATACCAACCAAGCAACCAACTATCATTCGATAATTTGCTATCCTAGTTGCAAGTAAGAAACATAAACCAATTATGCATGCCAAGGTCGATGTCTCGCCTAGTGAACCTTGTATTGTTCCAAAGAAGGCATCTGACCATGTAATTCCATAGCCTACAAGAGATTCATAACCTTCTGAAGCTGATATACCCAATGAGGTTGCTGATGAAATACCATCAACTGGAGTCCAGACAGAGTCACCCGACATATAAGCAGGGTAAGCAAAATATAAAAATGCTCTGCCAGTTAATGCTGGATTTAAGAAATTTTTCCCTGTCCCCCCAAAAACTTCTTTCCCTACAACAACTCCAAAAGAAATACCTAATGCAACCATCCAGAGAGGCGTTGTTGCTGGTAATGTTAGAGAAAACAACATAGATGAAACTAAAAATCCTTCATTTACTTCATGGCCTCTGGTTGTCGCAAACAAAACTTCCCATAAGCCACCAGCAATCAATGTCATTATATAGATGGGCAAAAAGTACAAAGCACCATGAGCCATATTGGCAAAAATACTACTAGAGTTAAAAGATATTCCAAATAATTGCAGCAACCATATTCTCCAACCTGCTAAGTCAGATGAGTTTAAATTTTCTAAGGCTAAATTTGTTTGGAGGCCTGTATTATAAAATGCCCATAAAATGCATGGAATTAAAGAAATAACTACATATGTCATTATTCTTTTCATGTCTACAAAACTTCGAGCATGAGGAGCGGCTTTAGTTACTGTGCTGCTAGTATAGAAAATCGTTTCAACCATTTCGAAAATTGGATAAAATTTCTCATATTTTCCATTTTTTTTGAAAAGCGGCTCAACAGAATTAAAAAATTTGCTAAATGCCATACTTTAGCCTTCCTTCTCAATCTTTTTAAGACTGTCTCTTAAGGCAGATCCGTATTCATATTTTGCAGGACAAGCAAAGGTGACTAAGGCCAGATCTTCTTCGTCGAGCTCAAGGGCACCAAGTGATTGTGCAACATCAGTATCCATTACCACTAAAGAACGAAGTAACTGGGTAGGTAAAAAATCTTGGGGCATTAAAGTTTCAAAAATACCTGTTGGCACCATGGCCCTTCTTCCACCATTAAGATTGGATGTTAAATTAAATAACTTAGATTTTTTGAAAGCCGATATCAAAACAGGCATTATTGAAAATTTGTTTGGTTGTGGCTTTATCCACCCAAATGAGATTTTTTCTTCGTCTTCTTTTATTAAGGTAATCTGACGAGCATATCTACCCAGGAATGATAATTCACCTTCAGCAATATTTCCAGATAGAACTGAGCCTGAAATAACTCTGCATGGGTCATCATTTAAAAATTCATTTTTTAATAAATCATCTAAAGCAGCACCCATATATGTTTTAATTAATCTTGGGGATTTAGCCAAAGGACCACAAATTGAAACAACCCTCTCTATATCTAAAAATCCAGATATAAATAACTTCCCAATTGCAATAACGTCTTGGTACCCTATAGACCAGACAGTTTTTTCTATACTTGGCGGATCTAAGAAGTGCATATGTGTACCTGCCAAACCAGCTGGGTGAGGGCCATTAAACTCATAAGTCTTAAAATTTTCTATCTCAATCTCACTGTCTTTTTTCTTACAAGTAAAAACATTTCCTTTGGTTAATAATGAGATTCTTTTAACCCCTTCTTTAAATGCATCAAGATTATTATTAATTATTAAATCAGCATCAGGGCATAAAGGTTCAGTATCCATAGCTGTTACAAAGATTGAAGAAGGATCTGAATTTGGCGATGGAACTTTAGAATAAGGGCGTGTTAAGAATGAAGACCACAGTCCGCTATCCAGAAGACATTTTCTAATAAACTCTACTTCCGGTTTGATTTTGCTATGTAACTCAATAAAATTAATGCCATTATCTGATAAATTTTCTATAGCGATTACCACGCTAAGAAGGATGCGTCGCTCACCACGATTTATTTTTTCAATATACCCTTTACATGGTGAAACATACATAATTTCAGGAAAATCTTTATGACAAAACAAGGGGGTGCCTCTTTTTACTTTATCACCCTCAGAAATTAACATTTGAGGTTTTAAGCCTTCAAAATCAGTTCCTAGCACTGCTAAAGTTTTTGGCTTTTGTCCATCGTATATTTTTTGTTCTGGAGAGCCTAGTATGGGGATGTTTAAACCGCGCTTTAAAGAAAAGTTCGTCATTAAAAATATATTCCTAATATATATGTGTATTCAGGCAAAACTATTGTAACGAATTATATTCTAGTTCAAGCGTTTGATAAATTAAAAAAGTTAATTTTTATGACGATAAACTAAAATACTTTTAAATTTAAGTAATTTCACTCGTATAGAGCATAAAACATACTCATAAGTTCCATTTATGATGTCTGAAATAGACAGGATTTTATATTAATATGCAATAATGGAATAATAATTTATAATTTGATAAAAATACTATGATAACTTTTATATTTACATTCATTTTTTTAATGCTAGTAGTCATTCTAATGTCGCTGGGGGTTATATTTATGGGTAAAAACATTAAAGGAAGTTGTGGAGGATTAAATGCTGTATCAGGAACAGATAAATGCCTTGTTTGCAATAAAGATATTGACCCTAATAATCCATTGATCTCGCAATTGGACTGTAAAAAAGAAGTTAAATAAGTAGCTAGTAAGTTTGTATATCAAAGGGCACTAAAACTAATATAAAAAAAGAAGCTGATGATAATAGCCCGTAAACCCATGATTTTAAAACCCATCTATTTTTTTTATTCTTCCAATTTATCCTAAAAGCTTGTCCAGAAAAAATCATTGATAATAATAAAATTAGACCAGCGTAAGAGGGTAGATAGATATCAGGTAACATAGAAATAATTTAACATAAACAACTATAATCCTATGACAATTTTTTTAATTATTTTTTCAGCTATCTTCTTCGCAAACTTGCCTTGGGCAACTAATTATTTTTTAATTTTTTTTAAAAAGCCAAAAAAGAATATGTTTTTAATATTAGTTGAATTAATACTGTTTTATTTTATTTTTGGCAGCTTTCTTTTATTATTAGAAAAACAAATTATTGGAAATACTCATAATCAAGATTGGGAGTTTTATGCAATAACTTTTTGCCTATTTCTTGTCTTTTCGTTTCCAGGTTTTATTTACAAAGTCATTTGGAAAAAATAATTAAAAAATTAGTAATTATTGGGTGTGGCAAACTTGGACAAAGAATAGGTGAAAGTCTCTCAGAGTTGCCTATAGAAATTATTGGAATTAAGAGAAATTTACAAGAAATCCACTCAAAATTTAAAATAATCTCACTAGATATTTTCTCAGATAAATTTTCAGATAGCATTAAACTTATTAATCCAAATTTCCTTATCTACTCTGTTTCGTCTGATGCACAGACGGAAGAGAGCTATCAAAAAAATTATGTTGAAGGATTAAAAATTACCACAAATGTATTAGGGCAATTAAATAATTTTCAGCATTTATTTTTTATATCGAGCACACGTGTTTATGGGCAAATTTCAAATAGCTTTTTGTCTGAATCAACAGCTCCACAACCAAAAGATTTTAGAGGAAGGACGTTGCTAGATGCTGAAAATTCCTTAAAGAAATTAACATTTAAAACAACTATTTTAAGGCTTTCTGGAATATATGGAGATAGTAGATCTCGTATGCTAAAAATTGCTTCCAAGCCTGTTATATGGCCATATGAAGACCGCTGGACAAATAGAATACATGAAGAAGATATCGCTCTTTTTGTTAATTTTTTATTCGTTCATATAATTAGTAATAAAAAAATAGAGGAATTATATCTTTTAACAGATAATCACCCTGTTTCATTATATGAGGTTTTAAAATGGATTAGGTTCGAGCTTGGCCTATCATTAGACAATCTTCCTATTTCAAATAGAATTAATGGAAAAAAACTCAGATCAGAAATATTACCAAAACTTAAATTTATATTTAAACACTCTAGTTATAAGAGTGGGTATCTCCAAATGATTGAGGGATTAGATAAAACAAGATAAATTAAAAAAAACAAATGAAGCTGAACATTGATTGATAATTAAGCCTGGGATAGAATGGCGCGTCGGAGGAATTGTAATAGGCGCGTAGCTCAGTTGGTTAGAGCACCACATTGACATTGTGGGGGTCGTTGGTTCGAATCCAATCGCGCCTACCACTTTTCTTCAATAACTCTATCTTGATTAACTAAAACCTTATAAAATAAAGGTTTATATACGAAATTAATTATGCCAGACATAAAACTACCAGATGGTTCGATAAGGCAATATAAAGAGCCCGTTACAGTAGCTGATATTGCTAGTGATATTGGTGAGGGTTTATTTCGTGCATCATTAGCTGGGAAGGTTAACAGCCAACTAGTTGATTTAAGTTATAAAATTTCAGAAGATTCAAATTTATCTATCATCACAGCAAAAAACCCCGAGGGTTTAGAGGTTATAAGACATTCAACTGCACATTTGCTTGCACATGCAGTTAAGGAGCTTTATCCAGAAGCTCAAGTAACTATTGGACCTGTTATTGAGGATGGTTTTTATTATGATTTCTCTTATGAAAGACCCTTTACACCTGAAGATCTTGCTTTGATTGAAAAAAAGATGATGGAATTAGTTAAACAAAATTTATCACTAACTAAGAAAATAACCCCAAGAGATGAAGCAGTCAAATTTTTTAAAAATGCTGGCGAGAATTTTAAAGCAGAAATTATCCAATCCATCCCTAAAGAAGAAGAAGTTTCTTTATATTCACAAGGTGACTTTACAGATTTATGTCGAGGCCCTCATGCCCCCTCAACTGGAAAATTAAAAATATTTAAATTAATGAATGTTGCTGGAGCATACTGGAGAGGTGATTCTAACAATGAAATGCTTCAGAGAATTTATGGAACAGCTTGGGCAACAAAAGAAGATATGGCTTCATACTTACTTCGCTTAGAAGAAGCAGAGAAGCGCGATCACCGGAAATTAGGTAAGCAACTCGATTTATTTCATCTTCAAGACAATGCCCCCGGTATGGTTTTTTGGCATCCCAAAGGCTGGGCTTTGTGGTTACAAGTAGAGAAATATATGCGGGAGATGTTTCAAGAATATGGCTATCAAGAAATTAAAACCCCAACTGTTCTTGATAAGGGTTTGTGGGAAAAATCAGGACATTGGGAAAGCTACCATGAAAATATGTTTACAACTTCCTCTGAAAATAGAGAATATGCAGTAAAACCTATGAATTGCCCAGGACACGTTCAAATATTTAATAATAACCTTCATAGCTATCGCGAACTCCCCCTAAGGCTCGCCGAGTTTGGTTCATGTCACAGAAATGAGCCTTCTGGTGCACTTCACGGACTAATGAGGGTGAGAGGTTTTACTCAAGATGATGCACATATATTTTGTACTGAAGATCAAATAAAAGACGAAGTAATCAACTTCAATGAAATGCTTTACAAGGCTTATGCCAATTTTGGATTTAAAGATATTTTGGTAATTTTATCAACACGACCAGAAAAAAGAATTGGCTCAGATAAGATATGGGACAAAGCTGAAAAATCTCTTGAAAATGCTTTAAAAGAAACTGGACTTGAATATGATGTTCAGACAGGAGAAGGAGCTTTTTATGGCCCAAAAATTGAATATACATTAAAAGATAGCCTTGGCCGTTTATGGCAATGCGGCACAATTCAGTTAGATTTTAATTTACCAGAGAGATTAGGTGCTGAGTATATTGCAGAGGATAATAGTCGAAAAATACCTGTCATGCTCCATAGGGCAATTGTTGGGTCTATGGAGAGATTTATTGGAATTTTGGTAGAACATTATGCTGGGTTAATGCCTCTATGGCTATCTCCAATTCAAGTTGTAGTGTTAAATATTGCAGATGCCCATTCAAGCTATTCTAATGAGATTGTAGAAATTCTTAAGAAAAGTGATATTAGATGTAATTCAGACTTGAGAAATGAGAAGATTACCTATAAAATACGCGAACACAGTATTCAGAAGATTCCTTACTTATTAGTAATAGGTGATCGAGAAGTAGAAAAAAGACATGTTACCGTGCGAACCCAAACAGGTGAAGACTTAGGTTCAATGTCAGTTGATGACTTTATAAAGCATCTTTCGAAAGACATTAAATCTAAAGCCTAATATACAAGGTTGCACGGTTTATTTTTTTATAAAAAGGAGTTTAGACTATAGCTTTAGATAAAAATGTGCGAATTAATAGTGATATTACAGCTCAGGAGATTCGTTTAGTCGGAGCAAAAGCAGAGCCTTTAGGAATTGTATCTTTAAAACAAGCTTTTGAAATTGCAGAAGAGCAGGATACTGACTTAGTTGAAATAGCACCAAAAGCAGTTCCACCAGTCTGTAGGCTGATGGATTTTGGAAAATTCAAATATGCACAGAGCAAGCAAATGCATGCGGCTCGATTAAAACAGAAGAATGTTCAAGTGAAAGAGGTTAAGTTTAGACCTGGCACTGATCATGGTGATTATCAGATTAAATTAAGAAATTTAATAAGATTTTTAGCTGTAGGGGACAAAGTTAAAGTAACGTTAAGATTTAGAGGTAGGGAAATTGCGCATCAAGAACTTGGACTGGCTTTATTAAAAAGAGTTGAGGCTGACTTACAAGATTATGCTATTTGTGAACAATTTCCAAAAATGGAAGGGAGGCAAATGGTAATGGTTTTAGCGCCTCTAAAAAAGATAAAGCCAAAATCAGAAGCTAAAGTTTCTAAAGAGCAAGAAGAAGAGCAAGACAAAGAAGAAAAGAAAGTAATTGAGAGTGATAAGGCCTAATAGGCATGCCGATGCACTCATAATAAAGGGAGAAAAAAATGCCAAAAATGAAAACAAAAAGTGGGGCAAAAAAACGCTTCAAATTCTTAGGTAGTGGCGCTATCAAGCGTACAAAATCTCATCTTCAACATATTTTAACCAAGAAGACAACAAAACAAAAAAGACATCTTCGTGGTACTGAAATTATATCAGCGTCAGACGCAAAGCGTGTCCGTGCGATGATGCCAACTAGATAAGGAGAGAATAATGCCTAGAGCAAATCGAAGCGTACCTGCTAGAGCAAGACATAAGAAAGTATTAGATGCTGCAAAGGGATATCGCGGAAGAAGGAAAAATGTATACAGGATAGCCAAACAGGCCGTTATGAAGGCTGGTCAATACGCTTATCGTGATCGTAGACAAAAGAAACGCGTATTTAGAGCTTTATGGATAGCAAGAATTAATGCCGGTTCTAGAGAGTGTGGTTTAACATACAGCCGATTTATGAATGGATTAAAAAAGGCTTCTGTTGAAGTTGATAGAAAAGTCTTAGCTGATATGGCTGTTTTTGATAAGCCAGCTTTTGAAAAATTTGTTGAATTAGCTAAAACCGGTCTTGGAAATTAAATATTAGAAGTTTTTTAAAAAAAGGAGACCTATGCGTCTCCTTTTTTATTAGAATAGACATATGAATCATTTAAAAGAATTAATTCAATTAGCAAAAAAAGATTTTGAAGGGTGTAAAACTCTAACAGAGCTTGATAATGCTAAATCTAAATATATTGGTAAAACTGGTCCTTTGACTGAAGCCATGCGAGGGCTTTCCAAATTAAGCAATGAGGAAAAGCCGAAGGTAGGGGCTTTTGTCAATGAAATTAAACAGTCAATTGAAGAATTATTAAATAATAGAAAAGATGTAATTCAAAAAGAAGCAATGCTTTCCCAATTAAAAGATGAGTATATTGATGTGACTTTACCAGGTCTTAAACAGTCTAAAGGAAGCCTACATCCAATTTCTTTAACAATGCATCGAATAGAAAATATTTTTCATTCTATTGGGTTTGATTTAGCCACTGGCCCAGAAATTGAAGATGATTACCATAATTTTACAGCTTTAAATATCCCAGAATCACACCCTGCTAGAGCGATGCACGACACATTTTATATTAATAAAAACCATGTTTTAAGAACACATACTTCACCTGTTCAAGTGAGGTATATGAAAGATAACAAACCTCCTTTAAAAGTTATTTCGCCAGGAAGGGTATATCGAGTAGATTCAGATGCTACTCATTCACCAATGTTTCATCAAGTAGAGGGTTTGTGGGTTGATAAAAATGTAAATTTTTCAAATCTTAAAGGTGTGGTTCAAGATTTCTTACAGAAATTTTTTGAAGACAACGATTTAACGATACGCTTTAGGCCATCTTTTTTCCCTTTTACTGAACCATCTGCTGAAATTGATATGAGTTGGAATGGTGGATGGTTGGAAATTGGTGGTTGTGGCATGGTTCATCCAAAAGTGTTAAACCAAGTAAATATAAATACTGAAGAATTCCAAGGGTTTGCTTTTGGATTAGGGGTTGAGCGATTAACTATGTTGAAATATCGTATTAACGATTTAAGACCCTTCTTCACAAACGATTTACGTTTTTTAAAGCAGTTTGGAGACCAATAATGAAATTTTCTAAAGTATGGCTCCAAGAATTCTTTATTAAATCGATTGAGGGAATTAATTTAGATGAAGTTTTAACAATGGCAGGACTAGAGGTAGATGATATTCAAGATTTATCTAAATTATCAAATTTAATAGTTGTGGGTGAGATAATAAGTATAGAAAAGCATCCAAATGCCGATCGATTAAGTGTATGCCAGGTAAGTGTGGGGTTAGACGCGGTGCCACTTCAAATTGTTTGCGGTGCACCAAACGCAAGAGTTGGGATTAAAGTACCTTGTGCTTTAGTTGGTGCAAAACTTTCTATTGACACCACAATAAGACAAACTGAATTTGAAATCAAAAAAGCTAAGTTAAGAGGTGTTGAGTCGAATGGTATGTTGTGCTCTGCTAAAGAATTGGGAATTAGTGAGGAAGCTGAAGGCCTTTGTGAACTTGATGAAGATAAAAAAGTTGGTCAACCTATTATTGATGCACTATCACTAAATGATGTGATTTATACTCTTTCTTTAACGCCTAATCGGGCTGACTGTTTAAGTATGTTAGGTATTGCAAGAGAAGTATCTGCATTATCAGGATTGTCATTAAAAGCTATAAAGCATAAATTAACTAAAGAAAGCTTTAGTCTAGATCAAAAAGTTAAGATTCTTGAAAAAAAATCCTGTCCTAGATATTGCGGCATTCAAATTAAAAATATTAATAATAAAGTCAACTTACCTATTTGGATGGGGCAATATTTAGAAAGAAGTGGCATTAACTCTGTTAACCCAGTGGTCGATATAACAAATTATATTTTATTAGAGCTAGGGCAACCACTTCATGCCTTTGATCAATCTAAAATCAGTGGCGAAATTTCAGTTAGAAGAGCAAAGAGGGGTGAATCTTTGAAATTACTTAATGATCAAAATATTAAGTTTGAAGGTATTGAATTAATTATTGCAGATGAGAAAGAGCCATTAGCTCTAGCAGGAATTATGGGTGGAAGCTCATCATCAGTTCATAACGATACAAAAGAAATATTTATTGAAAGTGCATACTTTGACGCAATTGACATTGCGGGTAGAGCAAGATCATTTGGCCTGAATACAGATTCATCGCATAGGTTTGAAAGAGGAGTTGATTTTAAAAGTACATTAAGTTCATTACAACGTGCATCATCATTAATAATTGAAATTTGTGGAGGTGAATGTTCGAATATATTAGATATGGAAAGTAATTTACCAAAAAGAGAAACTATCGAGCTTCGAACAAAAAAAGTATCAGATATTATGGGGATAGATCTTAAGGATATGGATATTAAGTCTGTATTAGATAAGTTAGACTTAAATTATTCCGATTCTGAAGGAAAATTTTTAATAACCCCACCTAGTTTTAGGTTTGATTTATCAATTGAAGAAGATTTAGTTGAAGAGATAATTAGAATTCATGGGTATGACAATATTCCAGCTATAAACCCAATAAGTCAAAATAAAATACTTGGATCTCCAAACAATAAAAAAAGTATTTATTCAATTAAGTCCTCACTAGCTAATCTGGGTTATAACGAAGTAATTAGTTACAGCTTTATCGATAAAGAAGTTGAAGAGAATTTGCATGATAATTTAGATTTAATTGAGTTGCAAAATCCAATTGCTTCTCAGATGAATGTTATGCGATCCAAGATGTGGGGGAGCCATATTGAAACACTAATTTACAATCTTAATAGAGGGCATAATCAGATTAGAATATTTGAAGTTGCACCCGTATATCAAAAGATTAAATCTAATTTTAAAGAGACTTTAATGTTATCAGGACTTGTTTATGGAGACTATATTCCGGAGCAATGGGCTGATAAAAAAAGAGAAATAAATTTCTATGATATTAAAGGAGATATAGAAACAATCTCATGTAATACATTAAGTGTAAAAACTCCTAAAATTAGTGTGCCTAAGGCTTTTCATCCAGGCCAAGCGGCTGAGTTAATAATAGATAAAGCTCTAGTTGGTTGGGTGGGGCAACTTCATCCTGCATGGCAGCAAAAATACGAGTTACCAGAGAAGACTTATGTATTTGAATTATCAATAGAAAAACTTGTTAATTTACCGGACATAGATATTAAATTACCAACTAAATTTCCACCAGTAAGACGAGATATTTCAGTTGTTGTAGATGCTGATATGGTTATCGGAGATATGGTTGAAGCTGTGAAATCTCAAACTATTGAGCGAGTTATTGATTTTTATCCTTTTGATATTTATGAAGGAAAAGCTATAGAAGATGGTAAAAAAAGTATTGCTTTTCTGATACTTATGCAAGATACTTATAAAACTCTTGAAGATGATGAGGTAAGTAAAATAGTTAATCAAGTATTGGATATTTTAATAAATAAATTTAAAGTAAAACTTCGTTAAGGTTTTAAAAATTAAAATTATGACACTTACAAAAGCAGACTTATCTGAGATTTTATTCAACAAAGTTGGGCTCAATAAAAGTGAAGCCAAAGAAATGGTTGAGGCATTCTATGAAGAAATTAAAAGTTCTTTAGAGAAAGGTGATAGCGTAAAGCTTTCTAGTTTTGGAAATTTTGACTTAAGGACTAAATCTGAAAGACCAGGTAGAAATCCAAAAACTGGAAAAGAGATTCCAATTAAAGCTCGAAGAGTGGTTACATTTCATTCAAGTCAAAAATTAAAAACTAGCGTAGAAGAGAAGTCCCCTGGAAAGCAAGCATAAAAAAATACTTCCCCAAATACCATCAAAGAGGTATTTTACAATTGGAGAAGTAGGTAAGCTTTGTGACTTGAAGCCACATGTTTTAAGATATTGGGAAAAAGAATTTTCTCAACTACAGCCAGTTACCAGAAGAGGTAATAGAAGGTATTACCAGCAAGAAGAGATTTTATTAATTCGTAAGATTCGTCAATTATTATATTTCGAAGGATTTACGATTCAGGGTGCAAAATCTAAGTTATCAGATCGACAGTTTGTAAAAGACACAACTTCTAAAATTGAAATTGAGAAAGCCCAAGCTGAATTACCACTTTCTGCTGAGCAACAAGCAAAAGATACTCCAGAAAACCTTAACAATCTTAAGACTCAACTAAAAGAAGTTCTGGAAATTTTAAAGTAGCTTTTATTCGGGGCGTGGCGCAGCCTGGTAGCGCACTTGCATGGGGTGCAAGGGGTCGTGAGTTCGAATCCCACCGCTCCGACCAATTCTCCAATTTTAATCATACATTCAATGATTATCATTAAATCTATTATGATTAGCTTACTGATAGTGTACAAATTACATTTTCAATGATAAGTTAGTGTTTGTTAAGATTTAATTTAATTTATCTTTATAAGAATTTAACTCTGAATAAGAAGTTATTAAGATTTTAATTTTGACTAAGTAAAATTAAAGTAAATCTTTTTTTAAAAACTATTATATTTAATTAACAGGAGAGTTTTATATGCTAGATCCAAATGATTTTGTCGGGGTAAGCTTTTGGCTTTTATCTGCGGCAATGGTAGCTGCAACATTTTTTTTCTGGGTTGAGAGAGATAGAGCTGTAGGGAAATGGAAGACATCACTTACAGTTGCTGCAATGGTTACAGGAATAGCAGCAATTCACTATTTTTATATGAGAGGGATTTGGGTAGAAACAGGCTCGTCCCCAACAGTATTTAGATACGTAGATTGGCTGTTAACAGTTCCTTTACAGATTGTTGAGTTCTATTTGATATTAGCTGCTATTGCAGTTGTCGCAATGTCAGTATTTTGGCGGTTATTAATCGCTTCTGTAGTTATGCTACTTGGTGGCTACATTGGTGAAGTTAGTGGTGCTGGTATTGGCATGGCTTTCTGGATTGGTATGATTGCATGGATATATATCATCTATGAAATATTCGCAGGTGAAGCTAGTAAAATTAGTGCAAGCAAGGGTACAGCTGCAAGTAAAAAAGCATTTAATGCTTTAAGACTTATTGTTACTGTTGGTTGGGCAATATATCCAATAGGATACTGGCTTGGCTATAGTGGATCAGCAGATGTGAATACATTAAATTTAGTCTATAACTTAGCTGACTTTGTTAATAAGATTGCGTTTGGTGTAGTTATCTGGGCAGCAGCAACATCAGGTTCGAAAGCTTAATATAAGCTTTGGTTCTTGAATAAGTAATTAAGAAAACGCGTCAGTAATGGCGCGTTTTTTTTTAAAGGTAAAAAATTAGGAGATAAGATGGAAGTAGTAGATTTCAACTTAATATATAACTCACTGTCTTTTGCTATAGCAGCCTTTGGTGCAAGTACAGTTTTCTTTTTTGCACAGCGCTCTCAAGTAGCTCCTGCATATAAAACAGCCCTTACATTGTCTGGCTTAGTTTGTCTAATTGCTTTCTATCATCACTTAAGAATGTTTGAAAGCTTCAATAATGCTTATACCTTGATTTATGGTGAGGTTATGGTGTCTGGTATTCGTTTTGATGTTACTTACCGATATCTCAGTTGGCTATTGACCGTACCCTTGTTATTACTTCAATTAGTACTTGTGATGCGCTTAAGCAAAGAAGAAACTTATTCTAGGGGTATGAAGTTAGTATTGGCAGCAATAGTCATGGTTCTATTGGGCTATCTTGGAGAAGGGTCAGTTACTTTTAGCCAGCTAGGTGATCGATGGGTCTATTGGTTGCTAGCGATGATTCCATTTTCATACATTCTTTATAATCTAGTAATAGCTTTAACACCTTTAATTTTAAAGCAACCAAAAAGCGTTCAAAATTTGATAAGTAATACAAGATGGTTACTTATTGTTTCATGGGCTTTTTATCCAATCATATATTTATTCCCAATGTTTAACCAAGAAGCTTCTTACGTGGGAATTCAAGTAGGCTATACATTAGCTGATGTATTATCAATTGGAATTTTCGGGGTAATGATTTATATGATTGCTCAACGTAAATCAGATGTGGGTGCTTAATTCGCTTTAAATTTGTGATTAGAAAGTGTGCTAATTCTGCACAATTTTTTATGGTTAAATAGTAATTATGAAAAAAAAATATTTGAATCAATCTTTTGTTCCACCAGAAGCAGATGAATTTCTTGATGTTGTTAAGCAAGAATTTTCTCAAAGTTTTGAGGTACAAGAAAACTTCATTTCTGATTGGTTAAGACATCATAATAATTCAAAAGGAAAGTGGATTAGAGCTAGGCTAGCATTAGCTTCTGGAGGACTTTTGGGTTTATCAAGTCAAACTTATATCAAATGGGCAGTGGTATGCGAATTAATCCATAGTGCCTCTCTTTTACATGATGATATCTGTGATGGCGATTTAACAAGGCGAGGGAAAACATCTTTATGGAAAGAGTTTGGAATTCCTGCAGCTGTTTGTACTGGTGATTATTTAATCGCTGAATCATTTAGGAAGTTGACTGAAATAGAGCAAGGCTGGCATCAAAATATACTATTAAAACTTTTATCATGCTCAGTGAAAGAGATTATTTTTGGACAATCATTAGATGTAAGTTTTAACCATCTAGATATTAATGATACCCAGTTAAGAAAAATAGCAATCGAAAAAACGGCACCTCTAATTGCAATGCCTATAATGGGTATGTTTCAATGCAAAGAGCTAACTGAAGATGAATGTTCGGCTTTGAAAGAAATTTCTAACGAACTCGGGCTTGCCTATCAATATCTAAATGATATTGAAAATATTATTGGTAGTGAGCAGGAAGCATCATCTGACCTACTTAAAGGGCGCCCAAATTTAATGGCAATAAAAATTTTAAAAAATCTATCAAATGCTAAGAAGAAAAAAATAATAAATGAACCAAAGAAGCTAGGTAACTTAATTTCGAGAAAGGACTTTGACGAGTCTCGGGATGAGATAAGTGAAATACTAATTAATGCTATGTCGAATATCCATCGATTACCAATAATTATTCAACCAGTGATTAAATCGTTAAAAGATGAAATTAATAAAAGACTACAGTTACTATGAGAAAAATTGCAATTATTGGCGGGGGTTTTGGAGGGATTGCAGCAGCAATAAGGTTACGAGCAAGGGGGAATCAAGTAACTATATATGAAAGGCTGAATAAATTAGGTGGAAGAGCTCAAGTATTTCAAAGAAAAGATTATATTCATGATGCGGGACCCACTGTAATAACAGCACCTAACTTATTTTATGAGTTATTTAGCTTGTTAGGAGAAGATTTAGAAAACTTTTTGGAGTTTAAGCCGCTTGATCCTTGGTATAGATTTCACTTTAATGATCAAACTGAGTTTGATTATGGTCCAAATAGAGAAAAGATGCTCGATCAAATAAAAAAAATATCTCCTGAAGATGTCAAAGGTTATTTAAAGATGTTGAAAGAGTCAGAAGCAATATTTAAGCTTGGTTATGAAAAATTAGCAGGCCATCCTTTTAACAGCATATTGACCATGATTCGTTATGCACCAGCAATACTTAGAATGCGAGGTTATGAGTCAGTTTATAGTTTTGTGTCTAGGCATTTAAAGCATCCCAATCTAAGACAAGCATTTTCAATACAGCCATTATTAGTTGGAGGAAACCCTTTTAAGACTTCTTCAATATACTCGTTAATTCATGCTTTAGAGCAGAAATGGGGTATTTATTTTTGTATGGGTGGGACAGGTAAGTTAGTATCAGAGTTAGAAAATCTAATGATCCGTAATGGTATAAAAATAAACTACAACTCTGATGTTAGTAGTTTTTCAACATCAGGAAAGGTAATAACGAGGGTTAATTTTAAAAATGGCAAAAGTCAGGCTTTTGATTACATTGTCAGTAATGCAGATCCAATTCAAGTATCTAGCGAATTATTAAAAAATGAAAAGATTTCATTTCATAATTCCTTGATAAAAAAGTATGCCAAACACTCAATGGGGTTATTTGTATTATTTTTTGGCTCAGTGAAAGCTTATAAAAACATCGCTCATCATACCATTTGGATGGGGCCGAGATATAAAGAGCTTCTAAAAGATATCTTTGATTACCATCATTTGGCAGATGACTTTTCAATTTATTTGCATAGACCTACACGAACAGATCCATCATTTGCACCAAAAAATCAAGACAGTTATTATGCTCTTGTCCCAGTTCCAAATTTGAAAGGAAATCAAAATTGGGATGAGCTTAAAGAGTCATTTTCTAAAAAAATATTAGATGAGCTTGATAAAACAATCATGCCCGGTATCGTTAAAAATGCCAGAGAAGTTTTTTCAATGACACCTAAAGATTTTAAGAAGGATTATAGGACTCCATTTGGTAGCGGTTTCTCAATTGCACCTATCTTATCTCAGTCAGCATGGTTTAGAACTCACAATCAAGATGATAGATATAAAAACTTATTTTATGTTGGGGCAGGAACTCATCCTGGAGCCGGTGTGCCTGGTGTGATTAATTCTGCTAAAGTTGTTGAAAAGATTATATATCCATGAAAAATTATTCAAATGTAATGCGAAAACACGGAAAAACTTTTTTTTGGGCCACGTGGTTTTTAGAAAAAGAAATCGCCTCTCTTTTATATGCTGTCTATGCCTTTTGTCGTCGTTTGGATGACTTGGTGGATAAGAAAGGTAATAAAAAAAATTTGAAAAAAGTATTTTCTTTGCCTGATATTTGGAAAAAAAATGAATATCATAAAGCATTTAATGAGTTTGAAGGTTTTAAAAGCAAGGCTCTGCCAAGAGAAATTATTGTTAAAGAATTCCTTAAGGGGCAAGTAGGCGATTTAAATTATAAACAACCAAAAAATATAGATCAGTTACTTGTTTACTGCTATCAAGTTGCAGGCAGTGTTGGTTTAATGGTGTGTGATGTTATAGGAATAAAAAATAAAGAATTAAAATACTATGCCATTGACCTTGGTATTGCGATGCAGTTAACTAATATTTGCAGAGATATAATGGAAGATGCCAAAATGGGTAGAATATATTTACCAAAAAATATGGTAAATAATTTATCTATTGAGAAATTTAAAAAACCTTCAGATAATGATAAAAGAATTATTAATAGTGCAAGAAATAATCTTCTTAAAGATGCGGATGAATATTATAAGAGTGCTATGAACGGAATTAGCCATTTACCATCAAAAACTTCTAGGGCGGTAATTGTTGCTGCCAAGCTTTATCAGGCCATTGGTGAAAGTATTATAAAAAATAAAATATCATATCAAGCCCCTAGAGTGTATATAAGTAAATTGCATAAAATAGCTATTACATTTAAAGCTCTTTTTCAATTGAAGAAACATTTTTATATTAAATTACATGACCAACATCTTCATCAGTCTTTATTAAAACTTCCCGATACCCATTTAAAATGAAAAAAACATATGACTTAATAGTTATTGGTGCAGGTTTATCAAGCTTAATGTTTTTAAGCCAATATATAAAAAAATTTAACAGGCAATCAATTCTTCTTTTAGAGCAAAAAAAATCAATACAAGAGGACCAAACCTTTTGTGCATGGGAAGGACCTGGCCTGAAAAGTATTATTAATAGTTTTAAATTAAGACCAAAGAAGGTATGGGAAAAAATATCTATCCAAGATGGCAATAAATTAATCATCAAAGATGTTACTCCTTATAGATATGTTTGCTTTGATGGTAAAGAGACACTAAAAAAATTACTTAAAGTTTGCAAAAGTAAAATTACAGTCATTAATAATCAAAAAGTAAAAAAAATAACTTATAAAAATAATGTCCATGAAATAAAGACAATTAATCAAACTTACTATGGAAAATTTATTATTGATAGCCGAATCAATTTTAAAGAACATGAGGTTAAATCAGTATTTGTTAAGCAAGCTTTTATTGGCCATGAGATTGAGCTTAAAAAGGCAACATGGAATAAAAATGAAGCTATGTTGATGTCGTTTAAAAAAAATAAAAATGAAATTGAATTTACTTATTTACTTCCTTTTTCAAGTAAAAGAGCACTTATTGAAACTACAGTTTTTTCATCATCTCCAAATTTAAAAAGTATAGAAAAGAGACACCAAATACAACTTAAAAAATATGAAGCATACACAGTCAAGAGAAAAGAAAAAGCAATTATCCCTATGGCGATTATAAGTCCTGACGATGAAAGAGGTATATTGAAAATTGGTACCAGTGCAGGAATGGTAAGGGCTTCTTCAGGATACTCTATGAGAAGGGTAGCTAACTGGATATTAAAACTAAAACCTAGAAAGATAACCAATAACAATTTATATCAATATAAATATCAACCTAATCCTTTATTAAATTGGCTAGATAGAATTTTTCTAAATGTCATCTATAATTTCCCAGAAAAAGGCCCTTATCTTTTTATGACGCTTTTTAGTAAAGCTAATATGTCTTCTCTTATTAAATTCTTATCGGATGAAGCTTCAACATATGATTTATTAAATATATTATTAAGTATGCCTAAAAAAATAATGTTAAAAGGCCTATTTAAAAAATGATATCTAAAGTAAATAAACATCAAATATTTTTTATCCTCTTTTCTTTAGCAATATTTTTTGGTTGCGTAACTTCAAAAATCTCATTTTTTGATTTAATTGTATTCGGGTCACCTATTAATTACGAAAATATTATAACTAGTAGCGGTATTATTTTTGTCTCTATTTTTCTAGTTGGAACCTTTGGTATAGCTCATGGAGCAATGGACGGTAAGATAATTTGGGAGCATTCAAGAAGTAATAGCTCTAGATTCAAGTTGTATGGCTTATATTCCCTTTTAGTTTTTTTTGGAGCAACTTTTTGGCTCTATTCCCCTATATCTGGCTTAGTTCTTCTTCTGCTCTTATCATGTATTCATTTTGGCTTATCTGACTTAAGCTTTATACCTAGTGTAAGTTTAATCCCGAAGATCTGTTGGGGCTTTACTATGACATTTTTACCAATTCTTTTTAAACCCATTTCAGTTAATGATTTATTTTATGCTTTAACATTAACGAACATTAATGCTGAAATTTATGAGGTAATAAGAGTATTTACGGTTTTTACTATTTTTATTTTGATTGGTAATTTATTTTTTAGGTTATCCCATAACAAGGATAATAATATTACGTTTAAATTAACTATATTAGAACTACTGCTTTTAATTGTATTGGCATACTACTTAGAGCCACTTTTATGGTTTACGCTCTATTTTTGTGGACTTCATGGTTTGAGGGCTATATTAATTTTGAATTTTAAATTAGTTCCTGATATATTTTGGATGATATTATTTACTGCGCCGATTACCTTACTTATCTTTTTAACTGATTGGAACTATAGTCCTAGTAATTTATTAGTTATTTTTCCAGTGCTAGCAAGTTTAACTATCGCCCATATGCTGCTACCAAGAATGATAAATCTAATTAAGGCATAATTTATTATTTGACACAGTGCCATAAAATTGACACAGTAGAAGGTAACGAATGAAAAGATTAAACTTTAAGGTTCGTTATCGAACGTAATTATATTTAAACTAAACAGGAGTAGTTAATGAATAAATTATTATTAATCACAATTTTAGGCTTCCTCATGTTGGGTTGTGCTGCACAAGAAGAAGTTAAAGCTTTCCATCCAACAGATGACGTTAGCTCTCAATCACAAGGTGGTAAAGGTCATACGAGTGATGGATCAGAAGTTTACTTACCTTAATATATGCTAACCTGTTAAGTAATTTTATTTAAACTAATTAGGAGTAGTTGAAATGAATAAATTATTAATAACCATTGCAGGTGTTCTAATGTTTGGCTGTGCTGCACAGGAGGAAGCTGCTAAAGCTTACCATCCAACAGATGACGTTAGTGCACAATCACAAGGTGGTAAGGGTTTTACTGCTGATGGATCAGAGGTTCAATTAGAAGCTCCAGAACCAGTTAAAGCTTTCCATCCAACAGATGACGTTAGCTCTCAATCACAAGGTGGTAAAGGTCATACGAGTGATGGATCAGAAGTCCAATTACCTTAGTGGCAAAGATTTAAGTAATTAAGGTAGTTTTAGAGTTAACAGAGGATGAGATTATCTAATGATTTTACTTAGATAATCTTCATGCTCATCATCATAGTCGATATTTAAATCAAGGAATAACATAGTTAATGTAAATCTCAAGTTGAACTTTTGGAGTTACTTGTAACTTCATCTTCAATGATCTGCTTTATGTTTAATGTACTTTATTAACCATAAAAAAGGAGAAATACTATGTGGACACAACCTCAAGCAACTGAAATGCGTTTTGGTTTTGAAGTAACTATGTACGTTTGCAATCGCTAGTTTCATATGAGACTTAGTAATAGTAAAAATACAGAAATTACTCTTTGGCCGTTTCATAATTGGAAATGTACTTGTCCAATTTGTTTAGCCAAATCTAATTAATTAACTTTTCTTTAAGGAGAAATATTATGTGGACAACACCAGCTGCAACAGAAATGCGTTTTGGTTTTGAAGTAACCATGTACGTAATGAACAAGTAATTTATATTTGTTCTGATGAAAAAGCCCGATTTTATATCGGGCTTTTTTTATTTAGATTAGAATATAAGCTATGAAATTTTATTTAATACTTTTATTTATATTTATCCCAAGTGTTACTTTTGCGGAATGGACATTAATTTATGAATCTTCAGACTCTAAATCAAAATATTATGCAAATATCTCAGCAATAAAAGCAAATAAAGAATTTTCTAAATTAAGGTTATGGACCATTGAAGACTTTAGTTTACTTCAGGAAGTTGCTAGCTATAAATATTTATCAGTAAAAAGTTTTACTGAGTTTGATTGTAAAGAATCTAAAATAAGAATTATGGGATATTCACTTTATGAGGAAAATATGGCCAAAGGTGAAATAATCTTTTCAAAAGGTACACCATTTGAATGGCAAAAAATTAATCAAAATACAATGAATGAAAAGTATCTAGATATTGCTTGTAAAGAATCAGGCCTAAGTTAGTAAATTTAAAAAAGAATTTTCTCCTGAGGGATGTAAGTTTTTAATATTTCTTTAAATTCATTTTGTATCAATTTTAAATTTTTACTTGAATTTGCTTCGAAGCGCAAAACTATAACGGGCGTTGTATTAGAGGCTCTCATAAGACCAAACCCAAAATTATACTCAACTCGTAAACCATCTATTTTAATAATTTCATTTGCATTCTCAAATTTTGCTTCAATTTGTAAGGTTTTGATAATTCTGTGTTGCTCGCCTTCTTCTAATTTTATATGTAATTCTGGGGTGCTAAATGATTTAGGAAGGGCCTCTAAAATTTCTGATGGATTATCAAAATGACTTAAAATTTCAATCAGTCGAGCACCTGCATAGACACCATCATCAAAACCATACCATCGGTCATTAAAAAACATATGCCCGCTCATTTCGCCAGCAAGAATTGCTTTAGATTCCTTCATCTTTGCTTTAATTAACGAGTGCCCAGTTTTCCATATTATAGGTATTCCCCCCCGATCCTTAATCCAGGAAAATAAATGCCTTGTCGATTTCACATCAAAAATTATTGATGCCCCTGGATTTTTTTTTAGAACATCTTCTGCAAATAATAAAAGTTGACGATCTGGAAAAATAACTTCACCCTTTTTTGTAACAACACCCAAACGATCTCCGTCACCATCAAATGCTAACCCTAGCTCACTATCTCCTTTTGCTAATAACTCTTGGAGACTAGTAAGATTTTTTAGGTTTGATGGGTCTGGATGGTGGTTCGGGAAATTGCCATCAATGTTACAAAAAAGTGATTCTACTTTAGCACCTATACCTTTATATAATTCTTCAGCACAAACACTTGCAGCTCCATTCCCACAATCAATTGCAATACTTATAGGCCTAGCCAATTTTATATCTTTATAAATTTTTTTAAGGTAGGGAAGTTTTATATTTGCACTTCTCATTTCCCCTTTACCTGTTAAATATGATTTTTCTATAATTATTTTATATAATTTTTGTATACCATCAGTTGACAAAGTTTCATCGTTGATGACAATTTTAAAACCATTATAATCAGGTGGATTATGACTGCCTGTGATCATAATGCCGGATTTAGTTTTGAGCTGGTGTGTACTGAAATAAAGCATTGGAGTGGTGACTAACCCAATACTAGTTACATTAATTCCTGTAGAAAGTAACCCTTTGGATAATAATTTAAACATATGAGGGCTGGATAGACGACCATCATAACCCACACATATACTTTTTTGATTTTCTCGAAGTGCCTTAGTACCAATTGATTTACCAATTTGAACAACCGAACTATCATTTAGATTTTTACCAACTACACCACGAATATCATAAGCTTTAAAAATACTTTTTTCAGGAAATTCGTTATTCGTATTCATCTATCCATGCCAACTGTATTGCCTCTAAGATTCGTTCGCCACATTTATCTGGGTCATCATCAAAGCCATCAAGGTCTAAAATCCATTGACGTAAATCTGTAAATCTTATGGTTTTAGGATCCACTTCTGGATTATTATCATAGAGTATTTCTGCAATTTTGAGCGTATCTGTCCAGTGCATGTTGTTTCCCTATATTTAAACTATATTAATTGAATTATAGCGGAACTTTAAAGTCGTAACGTATTGATTTTTTGCGGATAGGAATGGGAAAATTCTATCTTAGCCGTGATAAAATAACTATTCTATAAATTTTTAAGAAATTTAATATATATGTTTAATAAATCTAATTCTCTTGATAAGGCAGACCCAGAAATTTGGAAACAAATTGTTAATGAGACTCGTCGACAAGAAGAGCATATAGAATTAATTGCATCTGAAAACTATACAAGCCCTGCCGTAATGGAAGCACAGGGTTCTCAGCTAACTAATAAATACGCAGAAGGCTATATAGGAAAGAGATTTTATGGTGGTTGTGAATTTATAGATGAAGTTGAGCAGTTAGCTATAGATAGGCTAAAAAAACTTTATGGTGCCGAGTATGTAAATGTTCAACCACATTCTGGGAGTCAGGCTAATCAAGCTGTTTATTTTGCTGTGCTAAAACCAGGTGACACAATAATGGGGATGAATTTAGGCCATGGAGGACATCTTACACATGGTTCGCCAGCTAATTTATCAGGAAAACTATTTAATATTGTTGCTTACGGTCTTAATGATAAGGAAGAGATTGATTATGATCAGATGGAAAAACTAGCTATTGAATCAAAACCACAGTTAATAATTGGTGGGGCATCAGCTTACGCTTTAAAATTTGACTGGGAAAGAATGAGCCAAATTGCTAAAAAAGTAGGAGCTTATTTTATGGTAGATATTGCGCATTATTCTGGCCTAGTTGCTGGAGGAGCTTATCCAAACCCAGTGCCTTACGCAGATTTTGTAACCTCCACAACACACAAGTCTCTTCGCGGGCCTCGAGGGGGATTTATTATAGCTAAGCCGGAATTTGAGAAAATAATTAATTCATATGTTTTTCCTGGATTACAGGGTGGACCTTTAATGCATGTAATAGCCGGTAAAGCTATTGCATTTGGAGAGGCACTGAAGCCAGAATTTAAGGTATATCAAGCCCAGGTAATCAAAAACGCACAAGCAATGGTTAACTCCCTTCAGTCTAAAGGCTATAGAATTATTTCTGGTAGAACTGAGTCTCATGTATTTTTAGTAGATTTACGACCTCAAAACCTAACTGGAAAGACTGCAGATATTCTTTTGGGCGAAGCTCATATCACCATTAATAAGAACTCAATCCCAGATGATCCTGAAAGTCCATTTGTTACTTCTGGCATTAGACTTGGAACACCAGCAATAACTACAAGAGGCTTTAAAGAGAAAGAAGCTGTTTTAGTGGGAGAATATATTGCAGATGTTCTAGATAATCCTGAAGATAAAACTATTGTCGATAAGGTAAGAAAAAAGGTAAATGAATTGACTAAAAAATTTCCTGTTTACGGTAAATAGTTCTGTATGAAATGTCTTTTTTGTAGGGATGACGACACACAGGTTATTGATTCTCGTGTAAACGAGGATGGAAGAACAATTCGTCGACGACGTGAATGTAAATCCTGTGAAAAAAGATTTACTACATACGAGCGTGCTGAATTAACCCTGCCTTATGTAATTAAGCAAGATGGAAAAAGGGAAGAGTTTAGTCGAGAAAAATTACTACATTCTTTAACGCGCGCTCTTCACAAGAGACCAGTACCCGTTAAATATGTTGATAATGCAGTTGAAGATATATTATCAATATTGCTAGCAAAAGGTGAGAGAGAAATAAACTCTAGAGACTTAGGAGAGAGTGTTATGTACGAATTAAAAAAGTTAGATAAGGTTGCTTATATTCGCTTTGCATCTGTATACAGAAGCTTCTCAGACTTAGACGATTTTAGTGATGCTATTAAAGATTTAGATTAATTGTTGAATGATAAAATAAATTATAAATTCATGAGTAAGGCTTTAGCACTAGCTAAAAAAAGCCAGGGCAGTGCTCGTCCAAATCCATCTGTAGGCGCAATAATAGTTAAGGATAAAAAAATAGTAGGAAAGGGTTCCCATGAAATTTTTGGTAAAGACCATGCAGAAGTAATTGCTATTAAAGAAGCTGGATTATTAACTAAAGATGCTGATTTATATGTCACTTTAGAGCCATGTAACCATCAAGGTAAGACACCTGCTTGCACTAATGCAATTATTTCGGCAGGTATTGCTAATGTATTTATAGCAATGAATGATCCCAATCCATTAGTAAATGGTTTGGGAATTAAGTGTTTAAAGAGGAGTGGTATAAAAGTGACCTCTGGGATTATGGAAGAAGAAGCTAAAAAGCTTAACTTAGGATTTATGAATAGGATGATAAAGTCTAGGCCCTATATTAGATCCAAAATCGCTATTTCAATTGATGGAAAAACAAGCCTTTTTAATGGCCAGAGTAAGTGGATAACTTCAGAAGCATCTCGCCTGGATGTTCAGAAATGGAGATTAAAATCATGTGCAATTTTAACTGGGAAGGGAACAATTAATAGTGATAATCCCAGCCTGAATATTAGAAATATTTCTTTAGAGAAGCAGCCATTAAGAATAATTTTAGATAGCTACCTTAGGGTTAAAGTTGAGTCAAAAATATTGCAACAAAATAATGTAATAGTAATTTATGGAATAGATCAAAATTCAAACTTAATAAAACTAGAAAAGACTAAAGCTAAGTTTATCAAAATACCATTATTGGATAATAAAATTAATCTGATGGAGTTGATGGGTTATTTAAATAAATTAGAAATAAATGAATTATGGGTTGAGGCTGGACCAGACTTAAATGGGGAATTATTAAAGTTAGGGCTCTTGGATGAATTAATCACATATACTGCCCCATATATAATGGGTGGCAGTGCTAATGGCATGTTTAATGCCCCAATTTTGCAAGATATGAAAAATAAAATTAAACTCTCTATTATTGATTACAGAAGTATTGGTGAAGATATTCGAATCCAAGCTCAGGTTTGTAAAGAAAATGTGGATTGATTCACATTGCCATATGGACAGCCCGCTGTTATATGAAAACTCTGAAAAAGTTTTTAGCGAGTGCGTTACTGAAGGTGTAGACAGTATAATTATTCCTTCGGTTGGTAAGGAAAATTTTGATAAAGTTATAAAGATAGCTCGAAAATATAAGCAGTGTGTTTATGCTCTTGGATTTCATCCAATGTATTTAAGTAGTTTTAAAGATGGTGATCTTGATTTACTGGAGCATTATTTGTTAAACAATGATTCTGTAGCTGTGGGGGAAATTGGACTAGATTTGTTTGTTAAAAAAAACAATCTATCTGTTCAAGAAAGTGTATTTCAGTCCCAACTAAAAATTGCTGAAAAATTTGATTTACCAGTAATTATGCATGTTCGAGGAGCTATTGATTTAGTTTTAAAAAATTTAAGGAGGATTAAAGTAAGAGGTGGAATTGCTCACGCCTTTAATGGCAGCTTTCAACAAGCCGATCAATTAATTGAATTAGGTTTTAAGTTGGGGTTTGGAGGAGCTATGACTTATCCAAGATCAAAACATATACAAGCACTTGCAAAAGAACTACCTATTGAAGCCATTGTTTTGGAAACAGATTCTCCAGATATGCCACCAGCGTGGTTAGAAAATGATGAAATTAATCAACCAAAAGAATTAGGAAAGATTGCTGAGTTTTTTTGTCATTTAAGAGGCGTAAATCCTTCAAAAACAGCTGATATTATAAGGATTAATACTATAAAAGCCATTCCAAAATTAGGGGAGTTATGCACATGACCTCAACGTTTACTTTAAGTTTTTTAAAAAAAATGAGCATTCTCAATGACATAGGTTAAACCATTGATTTTAATAGGTTTTTTTTACGATTAAAAATTAAGCGTTTAAAAAAAATCCTTTAAAATTCATAGGTTGCATTTTTAAACAACATTAATTCACAATGTTATCCACAGATATTGTGGACACATTAGTTACAATATTTGGGGGGGGGGTGAGATTCATGTTGGCAGAGGGAAAGCATTATAAAACTATTTGGCCAAATAAAGCCCTTAGTGGGGTTACAATAATTGACCAAACATATCTTCCATTTGAGTTTAAATTAAGCGAGCTAACAAGCTTGGATGAGGTTGTAGAGGCAATTAAATTTATGAGGGTTAGAGGCGCACCTTTAATTGGTGTAACAGGAGCATATGGGATAGCAATTGCACTAACAAATAACTCAAATGATCAATCATTAGCAAATGCAAAAAAAAAATTAATAGAATCTAGACCGACGGCGGTGAATTTATCTTGGGCAGTTACCCTTATGTTCGACCAATTAAAAAAAGAAGTAAGCAGCAATAGAGCCTCAATAGCTTGGATGCTTGCTGAAAAAATTGCAAATGAAGATATCAAAATCAATCAAACTATAGGGGAATTTGGATATAAATTATTTCATAAAGTTAAAAAACCCCAAATTAATATCTTGACCCATTGTAATGCCGGCTGGCTTGCAACAGTGGATTATGGAACAGCTTTAAGCCCTATTTATAAAGCCTTTAAAGAGGGGTTGAATATTCATGTGTGGGTTGATGAGACTAGGCCTAGAAATCAAGGTATGAGTTTGACTGCTTGGGAGTTAGAACAAGAAAATATCCCACATACAATTATTACTGATAATGCTGGTGGCTTATTAATGCAAAGAGGTGAAGTTGATTTTGTAATTGTTGGCGCAGATCGAATCTCTATAGATGGCAATGTTTGTAATAAAATAGGTACTTATTTAAAAGCTCTAGCTGCAAAAGCACATAACATCCCTTTCTATGTTGCTGCACCATTAAGTTCAGTAGACTTAAGTTACCATGGGGAGAATAATTTATTTGATATTGAGTGTAGAGATGAGGATGAGATCTTAAAAGTAAAGGGTATGGATTCTTCAAATAATCTTACTGAGGTTAAAATAGGTTATTCTTCAGCATATAATCCTGCTTTTGACATTACGCCTGCAAAATATGTTACTAAGATAATTTGCGAAAAAGGTATTTATAATCCAGGGGACATTGGGAAGGTTTTAGAATGATTAAGAATAAAAAATCAAAATCTCTTATTGATACTGTATTAAAACTCCAGGATATGGGTTTGAATCATGGTGCAACAGGGAATTGTAGTTGCAGGGATGGCGATACATACTTAATAACTCCGAGCGGTATTGAGACGAAAAATTTATCAGAAGATAAAGTTATCAGGATGGATTTTGCAGGGAATATTATTGATTCTATTGGCAATTTAAAGCCCTCAAGTGAATGGCGGTTCCATCAAGATATTTTGTCTCAAAGAAAAGAAGTGGGAGCTGTTATTCATACACACTCTATTTATGCCAGTACTTTTAGTTTGTTTGGTAATGAATTGCCTCCATTTCATTATATGATTGCTGTTGCAGGAGGTGCCTCTGTGCGCTGTGCTCCTTATGCTATGTTTGGAACTCAGGAATTATCAGATAATATTATTGATGCATTAGTGAATAGAAAAGCTTGCTTGATAGCAAATCATGGCTTAATTGCCGTTGGGGAAAATTTAATGGAAGCATTTCATATTGCTGAAGAAATTGAACATTTATGCCATTTATATATTGAAGCTAAAAAAATTGGTGAACCTAATTTGTTAAATAAAAAGCAGATGTCAGACGTGATTAAGAGGTTCCAAACTTATAGTCAATGGACAAAAGATTAAACTATTCATTGTAGGACCAATCCGTTTAAAGTAAACTGTATACCCGTCAGCAATTTTTTTTAAGATGGCTATTAAATGACCAAATATGTTTTTGTAACAGGCGGTGTAGTTTCTTCTTTAGGGAAGGGTATTGCTGCAGCAAGTTTAGGCGCTATTCTAGAGTCTAGAAATCTCAAAGTAACTATGTTAAAACTTGATCCATATATTAATGTAGATCCTGGCACAATGAGCCCATTCCAGCACGGAGAAGTTTTTGTAACAGAAGATGGGGCTGAAACAGATTTAGATTTAGGCCATTACGAAAGATTTATTTCTTCAAAAATGACAAAAAAAAATAATTTTACGACTGGACAAATTTATGACACCGTAATTAAGAAAGAGCGTCGAGGAGAATATTTAGGTAAAACTGTTCAGGTAATTCCACACATAACAGATCAAATTAAAGTACATATTCGTGAGGGCGCCAAAAAAGCTGATATCGCTATTGTAGAGGTTGGTGGAACTGTTGGTGATATCGAGTCGCTACCTTTTTTAGAAGCTATTCGACAGATGGGGTTCGAAGGAGGGAGTGAAACAGCATGCTATATTCACCTTACACTTCTTCCATGGATTGCGGCAGCTGGAGAGTTAAAAACAAAACCAACGCAACATTCTGTAAAGGAGCTCAGACAAATCGGCATTCAGCCAGATATCCTTATTTGCAGGTCAGAGAGACCACTTCCAAAAGAAGAAAGACAAAAAATCGCACTATTTACTAATGTAACGCCAAAAGCAGTGATCTCAGCTACTGATGCAGATTCAATTTATAAGATACCAGTAATGCTTCATGATCAAATGATTGATGAAATTGTTTGTAATAAATTAAAAGTAAAAGCAAGAAAAGCTAATTTATCGCAGTGGAGAAAGATAACGAAGCTGTTAGATAAAGCGATTCATCAAATAAATATAGCTTTTGTAGGTAAGTATGTTGACCTAACTGAATCTTATAAATCATTAACTGAGGCCCTTATTCATGCAGGAATTCATAATAATGCTAAAGTAAAAATTCACTACATTGATTCGGAAGATATTGAAAAAAAAGGTGTGGAGCGATTGAGCAAGGTAGATGGTATTTTAATACCAGGTGGTTTTGGAAAGAGAGGTACTGAAGGAAAAATTAAGGCTATTAAATTTGCAAGAGAGAATAAGGTACCATTCTTAGGTATTTGTTTAGGAATGCAATTAGCGGTTGTTGAATTCTCAAGGAATCAAGCTGGATTGATTGGGGCAAACAGTTCAGAATTTAACAATAAAACAAAACATCCAGTTGTAGGGCTGATAACTGAATGGAAAACCCAAGATGGAAAACTTGAAACTAGAGATGAAAATTCTAACATGGGCGGCACAATGAGACTTGGTGCTCAAAAAGCCCCAATTAAAAGTAAAACCCTAGCTCATAAAATTTATGGAAAAATGGTTAATGAAAGACATCGTCATAGATATGAAGTTAATAATGACTACGTAGATGAGCTTATTAAATCTGGTTTAGTCGTGTCGGCAAGAACACCATCTGAACAGTTATGTGAGATTATTGAGCTACCTTTAACTGATCATCCTTGGTTTTTGGGGTGTCAGTTTCACCCTGAGTTCACATCAAATCCGAAAGATGGACACCCATTATTTATATCTTACTTAAAAGCAGCACTTGAAAATCAACACCTAAAAGGTAATTAAATGAAATTATGTAACTTTAATGTAGGTCTGGATCAACCACTTTTTTTAATTGCAGGACCATGTGTTATTGAATCTGAGCAAATGACTATTGATGTTGCAGGACAATTAAAAGAAATGACGAGTAAATTAAAAATTCCATTTATTTTTAAATCTTCTTTTGATAAAGCTAATAGAAGTTCTAATAAAACATTCAGAGGTTTTGGTTTGGAGGAAGGTTTAAGAATTTTAGAAGCAGTTAAAAAACAATTAGATGTGCCAGTTTTAACAGATATTCATACAGAAGCTCAAGTAAAACCTGTGTCAGAAATTGTAGATGTATTACAAACCCCTGCCTTTTTATGTAGGCAAACTGATTTTATTGCAGCCGTTGCATCATCAGGCAAGCCTGTGAATATAAAAAAAGGTCAATTCTTAGCCCCAGAAGACATGCTTCAAGTTGTAAAAAAAGCTAAAGATGCTAATGGAGGACTGGATAATATAATGGTTTGTGAGCGGGGGGCTTCATTTGGATACAATACTTTAGTATCAGATATGCGAAGTTTATCAATTATGCGTGGCACTTACTGCCCAGTTGTATTTGACGCAACTCACTCAGTTCAGCAACCAGGTGGAAAAGGTGACCGAAGTGGAGGCCAAAGTGAATTCGTTCCACTTCTTGCAAGAGCTGCAGTTTCTTGTGGAATCTCTGGTATTTTTATGGAAACACATCCTAATCCTAAAGAAGCATTGTCTGATGGACCCAACGCGGTTCCCCTAAATGAAATGAACAATCTTTTAGAGACTCTTAAAGAACTTGATCAGACGGTTAAATCCAAAGGTACTTTTTAGAGGTAGTCGACATGAGTAAGATAAAAAAAATTCATGGCCGTATGATTATTGATTCACGAGGAAATCCCACCGTTGAAGCTGATGTAACTCTCGATGACGGAGCATTAGGAAGGGCGGCAGTTCCTTCGGGAGCATCTACTGGAAGCAAGGAAGCAATCGAATTAAGAGACGGGGATAAGAATAAATATTATGGTAAAGGTGTTTCAAAAGCAGTTAATAATATTAATGAAATAATCTCAAAAGAAATTCAAGGGATGGAAGTTGAAGATCAGACTAGTATCGATGAAAAAATGATTTCAATGGATGGTACTGATAACAAAAAAAATCTAGGGGCTAATGCAATTCTTGCGATATCTATGGCGGTAGCTAAAGCTGCAGCGACTAGCCAAAAGAAGAATTTATTCGAATATCTAAATCCTAAGGGCCCTTATTCACTTCCAACACCAATGATGAATATTATTAATGGAGGAGCACATGCAGATAATAATATTGATATGCAAGAGTTTATTATTATTCCGGCTGGAAGACCCACTTTTTCTGAAGCAATTCGTTGTGGTGTAGAAATTTTTCATTCTCTTAAGTCTAACTTAAGTAAAAGAAAGTTAGCTACTACTGTTGGGGATGAAGGTGGTTTTGCGCCTAACTTAAATTCAAATGATGAAGCTTTACAACTTATTATGGAGGCAATTGAAAGTGCTGGCTACGAACCTGGTAAGGATGTATTTTTGGGATTAGATTGCGCAAGCACTGAATATTATAAGAATGATGGCTACCATTTAAATTCAGAAAACCTTATTTTAAACTCAAACGATATGTCTGATTATCTGAGCACTTTGTGTGATAAGTATCCAATTATTAGTATTGAGGATGGGATGAGTGAGGATGACTGGATTGGATGGGGAATACTTACCGAGCAACTAGGAAAAAGTATTCAACTTGTAGGAGATGATCTATTTGTAACAAATACTAAACTTCTTCAACAGGGTATCGATAAAAAAATTGCAAATTCAGTTTTAATAAAAGTCAATCAAATAGGAACATTAACTGAGACATTTAACACAATAAATCTTGCTAAAAAGGCAGACTATTCGACTGTGATATCACATCGATCAGGCGAGACTGAAGATACAATGATCGCAGATATCGCTGTTGCTTTTAATGCCATGCAAATTAAAACTGGGTCATTGTCTAGGTCTGAAAGAATATCAAAATATAATCAACTACTTAGGATTGAAGAGTTGTTTGACGATAAGGCAATATATGCTGGATTATCGGCTTTCGATTAAATCACAATTGAGTAAACTAACTTTTATTTTTTTTCTTTTAATTATCTTAATTCAATACCCAATGTGGTTTGCTGATGGAGGGTTTATAACTTTTTTGGAAAAAAATAATCAAATAGAAGTTCAAAAAAAAATTAATTCAAAATTAAAAAAAGAAAATGATGCTCTTATTGCTGAGGTTAATGACTTAAAAAAAGGCACTAAAGCCATTGAAGAAAGGGCGAGGGGTGAGTTGGGTATGATAAAAAAAGACGAAATTTTTTTCAAGATAATTAATAAAAGTAAATAGTACTAAAATTTATCTTGTAATGCGAATGATTCTCATTTACAATATAGTTATGAGCAAAAATACAAAATTAAATTATAAAAATAATGAAAGTATAAAAATTTATGTAAGAGAGTTAACAGACAACCTTGATATTATGGCTGAGAAAATGAGCAAAAAAGAGTTAGATGTGGAGGCCTATGAACAGTGGTTTGCATTGATATGCTCCGCTTTAGATCTAATAAAACATAAATCAAAAATAAGTAACTAAAAAAATACTCCTAATATTTTTTTAGACCAGCCCAATCTTCACAGATAGGACTGGTTTTTTTTAACTAAAACTTGTAATATTTTTATAGAATCTAAGTGATTTCTTTTATGGCAATATTGGTGTTTAGTAGAATTAATTCGAAATTAATTTTTTCAATAAGTATTTCAAATAGTATTCTGTAATGATTTTCATCTTTTTTGTAAAAGTTTATTATTTGTCCTACTTTATCAGCGTCTACAAAAATTTCATCAGCTAAGTTAGGTGGATTGCTCGTGCTTATACTACCTAAATACATTCTTCTTTTTGGCTTTCCCAAGTAGTGAGTTCTAGCAACAATCTCCTGCCCTGTATAGCAACCTTTTTTAAAATTTACTGCATTTATTAAATCAAGATTTAGTGATTGAGGTATAAATTTATCTTGGAGCTCTTTAAAGATATTTGGAATCTTAGCCTCGATGTCAGAGGCGTTCCAAGATTTTTCATTGGGAGCATCAGTGTTTCGAAAAACTTCATCATATAACATATTAATAGTCTCATCCTCACCTAAAACTAAGAATCGACCATTTTCCCCCGCTAATTTAGTTATAGACAAAAGTCCTGTTGTATTTTGTTCATTTGGGTGTTGCGTTGTTTCCATCATTTTTGTTGGGTAAGGCACATCACCCCATATATTTTTGAATTCTTCTTCTGCTTTTGTGCCACCATAAAAACTAAAATACGAGGTATTGCTTGGGGCTTTTTCAATCACCACTTTTGATCTTAAAACATACATAGAGAGTTTTTTACTTATCTCATCACTAATTGATGTGGGACAAAAAAGAAAATAATTATCCCATACTTTAGTAATTAAAAAGAATGCGATTAATCGGCCTTTAGGACTGCAATAGCCAGCATAAATTGACTCATTTTCTTTTTCTACTAGCTTTATATCGTTGGTAATCTGGCCTTGAAGAAATTTTTCCGCATCACTTCCTCTAACAAGTATGACGTCTAGTCCCTGTATTTTTATTTCATGATTTTCCATATTTAAGGCTTACTAATGATTTAACTCTGTCGATTGTTAAGAACTGAATTATAAAGAAAAATAGAGCTAAAAAAGAAAAAATATTCCTTAATTGAACTTCTGTGTTATCTCGCCATGCAGAAGGTTGGTCTTTCATAGCACTTAATATATTTTCTAAATCACCCCCATTAACATAATTACCCTTAACTTCTTTCGCGAGTGATTTTAAATATTTTTCATCTAATCTAGATAAATAGCGGTCATAGGTAGCATTTGAAACATTGTCATCTCGGCCACCTGCGTTTTGTGCAGATATCTGAGCAACTCCTGGCTGTAATGCAAAGCTTTCATTTGACCAATAGCCAATCAGTTGATTTTTATTATCATATTTTGGAATAGGTGTCCCTTCATCAGAACCGATCCCAACAAAAAGCCAATTATTTGCACCCTGAAATTGATTAAGATCTTCTGTGTTAAAAGCATGTAATTTTGGAGCTTCTTCACCATCAGTAAAGTAAACAACTTGGGCTGATTCAGGAAAACTTCTAATCAAACGAGCTAAATTAATCATAGACGCTCTTAATCGTGTATTTCCGGCCCAAACAGATCGCCAATCAAGTCGCTCAATAGTTTCATTAATCGCACTATAATTCTCACATACTTCAATTGGTGTGTATGTGGCAGCAACACTTACACCAGCAAACATTCCGATACTAACTTTGGTTTTACATGGTAGTTGCTCCAGTACTTTTTTAGCTGTGTTTTTAGCATATTTTAATCTAGAAACTTTTTCACCATTAAGTTTCGCATCTTGTGTCAACATACTTTGAGTGATATCAACTACAAAGATATAGTTAGAGATATCTTTTTTCATAGTAAATTTTGGGTTAATAAGGCCAATTACTAAACATATAAATGTTAAAAATAAGTATATGAGATTTTTATTACCTTTAATTTTTGTAATATTTTTATTCATTACTTTATGGAAGACCCACTGGAATGTTTCCCATGATAAGTCCGGGAGAATCTGAATCACCAACTCCGGGTGTTGGTTCAGAGGGTAGAAGGGTTAGAAGTCTGTCTAAATTATGTTTAGTATCCCAATGAGTATTGTCATACTTTAATGATTGCTCATATGCTTTTTTTGCCTGTCTGAAAAGATATTCAGCCTCTGCTGCAACCTGACTATCATTACTTGTTCCATTGATAAATAAGCCTCTTTTGAAAAATATATTACCAATATTATAATGAACCGCAGATTTTTGATTATCAGATCCTTCATTTGTTAGATTATTAAAAAGGTTTGTCGCTTCCTTGTAGTATTCTTTCTCTGCTAATCTAAATGCTGCAGAGAACCTCGCTTGATAAGATTGTGAATAAATTTCTGGAGTATCCCCAGCTTGGATAATTTCGTTAAAAATTTTTATTTGATTAAATTTAAAGATAGAACTAAAGATAAGAATTAAAAGAAATATTCCAATCACACATAACGTATAGGATACTTTTTTTACACTAAAAATTTTATTTAAAATCATCTTAAAGATTTTACCTCAAGTACCTTAAGAATAAGCAGTGTAAAAGTTAAAAAAAGAGCAATTAGCAAACTGAATGCAGAGTATTGTTTACCAGGAATTTGTTCTTTATACGTAATTGATTTTTTTTCTTTTAGATTAATATCTTTAATTGCTTTCTCTAGAGATTTAGGGTCTTCTGCTTCATATGCTTGGAAAGGTGATTTAAATGTATTAAAGTAGTTAAATAATTCAATTTGAGGGGGTGGTTGTGTCTCATCTCTTGCAACAAAATTTTCGTCAAAAATACTGATTCCACCAGGCTGCCTTATTACAATCCAATATAAACCAATTTGATACTGATAAAACCAATCCTTGATTTTTTGTTGTGTTTTCTCATCAATACGTCCACCACCATCAGATAGAAGAATAACTGCTCTAGAACCAGAGTCCTCAACGTTTGTAAATAGCTCTGCACTTGTGGTTAAGCCTGCTCCAATATTTGTTTGAAATAAAGAATTACCCGCTGTTGCATTTACGGCAGCTTTGATTGCTTCCTTATTCTGCGTTAGGGGTAATACAAACATTGAAGAATTACTAAAAGTAATCACACCTACCATATCGTTAGTCCTTGATTCAAAAAAATCAACAATCAACCTACTTGCCGCACCTGATTTTGTCTCTCCAGCTTTTTTATCTGAATCACCTCCTGAGAAAGGATCATCCATTGATGCGCTTCTATCTAAAACTAAGCCAATTTGAGCCCCTTTACCAACTTTAGTCACTGTGCTTTGGTTAGCAAATGGCTCACTTATGGTGATGATAATAAAAATAATAATCAGCACTCCCAAGATTTTTAATAAAAACCCAATTACTTTTGATAAGGGGTCAGCAGGAAACATCTCATTCCAAGTATAAATATTTGTATTTTTTTGCCTAATTAAAAGTGGAATAAGAGCCAGCGGGAGGAAAAGTAAGGCCCATGTATTTACAAAATTCATTTCGGGTTTTTACCAACAATGTCTTTTGGGTCAACTATTAGCTTTCTTTCACACATTCTACAATGCAAAGAAAATGATTTAAGCCAAGAATGAGTTTTTTTATAGTTAATAGATTGAGAATTTTCAAAAAAAATAGATCTTGAAATATCAAAAAAGATATGCAACTCCTGTTTAATATTAATAAAGCTTTTATTTTTTTTAAAAAGAATATCAAGATTATTCTCGAACAAAGACTGATTAATAGTAGTATCGAATCCCGAATGTAAATCAGATATAAAAATTTTAATATTTTTTTCTGTAGGGGATGCTTTTTTATTACTTTTGTAGACGGTGCTAAAAATTTTATTTTGCCCAGGAATCCATGTAAAACGGCCCCAAATATATCCAAAGATAAGTAGTATCAAAACAAAGCCCAAAATAGCTCTTTTAAGAAACTTTTTTTCATTATTAATATTTATATAAAAAGGTCCTCTATAAGGACTCATATCATCTTCAATTTTAACTGCTCCAAAAGTTGCTATTGGAGAAATTGCAAATGTAAATGAAGGAATTCTATATTTTAAAATATTTTCTGGGTCGTTAGGATTAATTAAGCGATAGTAATCGGCTGTAACAGCTGCGGGTTTAGCAACCACATTCTTAGTAAAAATTTGATAAATGAGTTTAATTTTATACTGCACTTCCTCCTCTTCAATTTTTTTGGTAAATTCTTTTTTTTGAAGGACTATTCCTAATTTTTGGCCGCGATACCTTTTTTCATAACCTTCAATAGGTAAAGATTCTTCCACAAGTTCGTAAGGTTTTTTTACAGTAAATTTTATCTCCCTTAAAATTTTGTCACCAACTGTGTAACCCACTTTTTGTTTTGGATCTTTAATTATTAATTGAATAAAGCTAGGGTCGATATCTTTATATTTTGTTGGATCTTCATAAGCAAAAATACTTGGTGATAAGATTAATAACATAGATATTAATAAATATTTACGCATGAAAGTACTCGTTAAAGTATTGAGACATATCTAATGGGTTAAATTTGTCTTCTACAAAAAAGGGGGGCGAATCGTATTTAAAAAATACATTTTTAAGCTCGACTTTTCTTTGTTCAAATTTATCAATAATTTTTGCTTTAAGTTTTTTCCTCAAAAAAAGAGTTTTATTCTCACCTGATTCTGGGTCATTTAAATTCATAATTCCAAAATTTGGTAAATCTTGATATTCAGCTTTACTCCAAATAATTATTGGAACAATAGTATGTTTGGTTAACTTTGATAGACTTTCTTCAATATCAGCAATTGGCATGTGAAAGTCAGATATTAAAAATACTAATGTATGGTCTTTTGGCAGAACCTTAAAAACCCTTGTAATTCCTTTATGGCTAGAATTTTTTGGATGGTAGTTTCTAAGTTTATCAATAAGTAAATTAGTTCTATGGGGTCTATATGAAATAGGAGCCCACCATTTTGTTTCAGTATGGTCATTAAAACCTATGAATCCAATAGCATCACTTCTTGTTGATACAGAGTTAGATATGACTTTTGATATTTCAGAAGCAAAACGGAGTTTTGTTTTTTCTAAACCGAAATTCATGCTTGATGAGAGGTCAGATGCTATCATCACTGGAGTAGAGCTTCTTTGATTAAATATTCTGACATATATTTGCTCTAATGGGTCCCTTATAGTCTGCCTTAAATCAATTCTCCTTGGATCTGGGTAATCAAGTAGATTTGAATGACCAGCGAATTCTATACCCATACCTCTTTGATCACTTTTGTGCTGCCCAGGATGATGCCCTCTGGTTTTCCAGCTTATATGATAATCAAATATATCTGTTTGAAATCCCATTAAGGAGCAGACACTTTATTCAGTATTTCATTTGAAAGTTCTCGAGCTATTTCAGTTCTTCTGAGCTCATATACTGGATTGAAAACAAGTCTATGGGCCATTGTTTCATGGAAAATAGCATGAATATCCTCTGGGAGGACTGAAGTCCTATTATTAAGCCAAGCATTAACCCTAGCTGTTTTCATCATCATACTAATACCTCTTGGACTTGCGCCAGAGATTATTAGTAGCTGTATATCAATACCACTAATTTTAATATTATATTCTTCTGGATTTTTAGTTGCTTTCCATAAATTTAGTGTGTAATCCTCTAAAGACTTTGATGCTTTGATGCTACTTTGTATTATGTGAGACAAATCATTTAACGCATCAAACTGAATTAAATTTGATGGAACGGTCTCAATCAATTTATCTCCATCGTGGAATTTTGTATCAAATATTAAGTCGGTCATGATTTGATCTTCTGGGGGAATAATAATTGGTATTTCCATCATAAATCTGTCTCTTGCTGCAGAAGGTATTTCAAATGTTTCTTCTCTTTCAACTTGATTCCTGTCTGCAAAAACAATTAAGTGTGGAAAATAAAATTCTTTATTAAATGCCGATAAAGTTTTTTCTGCCATTATCCTTAATAGTAGAGAGTGTACTTGAGGCCTTGCTCTATTTATTTCGTTAAAAAAGAAAATTGAAAGATCTTCCCCAGACTTTAATATAGGACCTTCACTTACATGCGGCTTACCATCTTCCCCTAGATACGTATGATAAATTAAGTCATTTGGCATTAAGTCAATTGTGCCTTCAATTCTTTGATAGCCACCACCTATAGCCCTTGCAAATGCTTTTAAAAGAGTTGTTTTACCCACTCCAACATCCCCTTCAAGAAGAACGTGACCTCTAGAAAATATAGCATTAGTTATTAGTCTAATAGGACCCTCCTGTCCAACAATAACTTTGTTAATTTCACTCTCTAAGGTTGCCGCAAGTTTTCGCCAATCCGTAAGTTTTTGATCGCTCATTGTGATATATTCCTAGTAATTATTTCTGAAAATGTATGCTTGTTAATCTAACATATTATCTAACTAATTGTGTGCTAACAGAATCATTAATATCATTAAATATGAAGGGCTTTATGAAGAAAGAAAGTTATACAAATGAAGAGTTATTGTCTTGCGGTCGTGGTGAATTATTTGGAGAAGGTAATGCTAGATTACCATTACCTCCAATGCTAATGTTTGATAGGATTAAAACTATCACTGAAGATGGCGGTAAATACAATAACGGGCAAATTATTGCAGAATTAGATATAAATAAAGACCTATGGTTTTTTCAATGCCATTTTGAAACAGATCCTGTTATGCCCGGTTGTCTTGGTCTAGATGCAATGTGGCAACTATTAGGCTTTTATTTGGGATGGAAGGGCGGATTAGGTAAAGGCAGAGCATTAGGCAGTGGTGAGGTAAAGTTTGCTGGACAAGTTTTGCCAACAGCAAAAAAAATTACATATTTGATTGATCTCAAAAGAGTCATTATGAGAAAATTGGTTATGGGCATAGCTGATGCAAAAATGGAAGTTGATGGAAGAGTTATTTATGAAGCGAACGATCTTAAAGTAGGTTTATTTATACAAACTGATAATTTTTAAGGGTAGGGATACTTATATGAAGAGGGTAGTAATAACTGGAATGGGAATTGTATCGAGCCTAGGAAATAATGTTAATGAGGTGTTTGAGAGCTTAAAAGTCTCAAAATCTGGTATTACCTTTCAAGAGGTTTATAAAGATAAAGGCCTGAGGTCTCAGGTGGCAGGGTCTATCAACCTGAACACAGAAGAGTTAATTGATCGTAAGTTATTTAGATTTATGGCCGATGGCCATGCTTATGCTTGGATTGCAATGCAAGAAGCTATCGCTGATGCAAAATTAAATGAAGATCAAGTTTCTAATATTAGAACAGGTTTAATTGTAGGGGCAGGCGGAACCTCAACAGAAAGTGTTCTTAAAAGTACTGATGTTTTAAAAGAGAAAGGTATTCGCAGAGTTGGACCTTACATGGTTGTCAAAACTATGTCTAATGGTGTTACTGCATGCTTGGCTACGGGAGCAAGAATTAAAGGAATTAATTACAGCATTAGCTCTGCCTGCTCTACTAGCGCTCATTGTATTGGTAACGCTTATGAGCAAATTCAGATGGGCAAGCAAGATATTATTTTTGCTGGTGGCGCCGAGGAGGAGCACTGGACAATGAGTTTTTTATTTGACGCCATGGGTGCAATGTCATCAAATTTTAATGAAACACCTGAGTTAGCATCAAGAACTTTTGATACTAAACGAGATGGTTTTGTTATTTCTGGTGGTGGTGGTATTTTAGTCTTGGAAGAGTATGAGCATGCCGTTAGTCGGGGTGCAAAGATATATGCTGAAGTAACTGGTTACGGAGCAACTTCAGATGGTTTTGATATGGTTGCACCAAGTGGTGAAGGAGCTCAGCGTTGTATGAATTTAGCTTTAGAAGCAACGGACTCAGTTGATTATATTAATACTCATGGAACAAGCACTCCTGTGGGAGATGCAAAAGAGCTTGAAGCAATTAAGTCTGTCTTTAAGGATGGAAAATTTGGAGCGATTCCAAATATAGCATCTACAAAGTCTTTATCAGGTCATGCTTTAGGGGCTGCTGGAGTTAATGAGGCGATTTATAGTTTAATTATGATGGAAAATAACTTTATAGCAGCATCAGCCAATATAAAGGAACTTGATCCAGCCGCCGAAGGTTTGCCAATTGTTAGGAAGAAGTTAAGTCAAAAAGTAAAAACTGCTATGTCTAACAGTTTTGGCTTTGGTGGAACAAATGCAAGTTTAGTTTTTTCTACCAAAAACTTATAATTTTAGTAAAACTACTTAAGCCAATTTATTCTTCTATATATTCGTTTAGAAATCTTAATAAATCAGTTCTAACTTGATGAAATTTCATTTTAATTTAATTTTTTTATGCTTCAACATTGGCTTAATTCTAATAGAAAGGTAAGATAACAATTAATTTTCAACATTCGAGATGACAATAATTTGATCCCTGTTTTAAAATCTAAAAAGCTTGATAATGTTTGTTATGACATTCGTGGTCCCATTCTAGCTCATGCTAAAAAGATGGAGGAAGAAGGTCATCGTATTATTAAATTAAATATCGGTAACCCTGCTGAGTTTGGGTTTGAGGCTCCAGATGAGATAACACAAGATGTTGTTAGAAATATTAATAAATCTTCTGGATATACAGAAAGTTATGGACTTTTTGAACCTAGAAAAGCGATCATGCATTATACCCAACAAAAATCAATTAAAAATGTAGAAGTAGACGACGTTATCCTAGGAAATGGAGTTTCAGAGTTAATTGTTATGGCTATGCAGGGTCTTATTAATAATGATGATGAAGTTCTTATTCCCAAACCTGATTACCCATTATGGACCGCTGCAGTTACTTTGGCGGGAGGTCATCCTGTTCATTATACTTGTGATGAATCAGCAAATTGGTTTCCTGATATTAATGATATTAAAAGTAAAATTACATCAAAAACACGAGCAATATTAGTTATAAACCCAAATAATCCAACTGGGGCATTATATTCTGATGAATTATTAGAGCAAATAATTGAAGTAGCAAGAGCAAATAATTTAATCGTATTTGCTGATGAAATATACGATAAAGTTTTGTACGATGAAAACAAGCATACATCTATTGCATCATTAGCAGATGATGTTTTATTCGTAACATTAAATGGCTTGTCTAAAAATTATCGTGCTTGTGGATATCGGGCTGGCTGGCTTGTAGTTTCTGGTAATAAAATACAAGGAAAAGATTATTTAGAAGGCCTTAATATATTGGCATCGATGCGCTTATGTGCAAATGTTCCAGGTCAGCTAGCAATTCAAACTGCTCTAGGAGGCTATCAAAGCATAAATGATTTGGTTTCTTCATCAGGCCGCTTATTTAAACAGAGAGCGTTAGCATACGAAATGATAACTAATATTCCAGGCGTAACTTGTGTTAAACCTGCAGCAGCAATGTACTTATTTTTCAGACTTGATCCAAAAATATACCCAATCAAAGATGATCAAGAATTTGTACTTGATGTCTTGAAGAAGCAAAAGGTATTAATGGTTCAAGGAAGCGGCTTTAATTGGCATGATCATAATCATGTTCGAATGGTGTTTCTACCAAATGAGGATGAATTAAAGATAGCGATAGATAGATTTTCAGAATATTTAACAGATTATAGAAAGTAAATAATGCAAAATAAAATAAATATTGGTTTAATTGGTGCCGGAACGGTAGGTGGTGGCACATATAAAATTCTAAAGGAAAATTTCTCTGAAATTTTTCGCAAAACTGGAATGGAGATAGTTGTTTCTGCATTAGCTGAAAAAGATTTAAACAGAGCAAAAGAGGTTGTTGACGATAAAACTAAAATTTATGAAGATGCTTTTGATCTTGTTAAAGATAAAAATATTCATATTGTAGTTGAATTAATTGGCGGTACAGGAATTTCCAAGGATTTAGTTGAAGAAGCAATTAAAAATAATAAGCATGTTGTTACAGCAAATAAAGCTCTAATTGCTATGCATGGAAAAGATTTAGTTAATTTAGCTAATAAGCACAATGTTAATTTAGCCTATGAAGCAGCAGTTGCTGGAGGAATACCAATCATCAAATCTTTAAGAGAGGGTTTGGTTGGAAACAAGGTTGAGTGGGTTGTTGGAATTCTAAATGGAACTACAAACTACATTCTTACCGAAATGAAAGAAAATAATTTAGCATTTGATGTCGCGCTTAAACAAGCTCAAGAATTAGGTTTTGCTGAAGCAGATCCAACATTTGATATAGAGGGCGTAGATGCCGCGCATAAAATAACAATTTTAGCTTCAATAGCTTTTGGAATACCTATTAATTTTGATGCTGTTCATGTTGAGGGTATAAGTAATTTAAATCAAAAAGATATTATGTACGCTGAGGAACTTGGCTATAAGATTAAATTATTGGGAATAACAAAATGTATGAAGGATTCTGTTGAATTAAGAGTTCACCCTACCTTGATTCCAGAAAAAAGATTAGTAGCAAATGTAGATGGGCCTATGAATGCTGTATTAGTTCAGGGTAACATGGTTGGGCCAACATTATATTATGGTGCTGGAGCCGGCTCAGAACCTACAGCTAGTGCAGTTGTGGCTGATATTGTTGATTTAGCTAGAAATTTAGAATCAAACAATACAACCACAATCCCTATTTTGGGGTTCATTAAAAGTGAAATTAAAGAAAAGAAAATTCTTTCAATTGAAGATATAACTTCTGAGTTTTACTTAAGACTTTCAATGAAAAATGAATCAGGAGTGTTAGCAAAAATCACTCAGGTTTTTGCTCAACATTCTATTTCGATAGACGCAATGGTTCAAAAAGAGATTCAAGAAGATGATGAGATAGTGGATATTATCTTAGTCACAACAAATATTATAGAAAAAGAAGTTAACAACATAATTAATGAAATTGAGGCGTTACCTGAAAATAATAATAAAGTAGTTAAACTAAGAATCGAACAATTAAATAAATAGTTAAAATATGAAGTATATTTCTACAAGAGGAAAGTCTCCAGAATTAAATTTTTGTGATGTTTTATTAGGCGGCCTTGCACCTGATGGCGGTTTGTATCTCCCTAAAGCCTATCCAAAATTTACAAAAGATGATTTAGATCTGATGAGGCAAATGTCTTATCAAGATCTTGCATTTTCTATCTTTGAAAAATTTATTGATGACATCCCTGCAGATGATTTAATGGAAATTGTAAATAAAACTTATACTGCAGATGTGTTTGGATATAATCGCCCCAATCAGAACCCTAATGATATAACTCCGACATTAAAGCTTAAGGATAACTTATATCTATTATCACTTTCAAATGGACCAACATTAGCTTTTAAAGATATCGCTATGCAGTTTTTAGGTCATATTTTTGAATATGTATTAGCTAAGAAAAATAAAACATTAAATATTTTAGGAGCCACATCTGGCGATACAGGACCCGCAGCAGAATATGCAATGAAGGGTAAAAAGGGTATTAATGTCTTCATGCTTTCCCCTTATGGAACAATGAGTCCATTTCAGGCTGCTCAAATGTTTAGCTTGGACGATGAGAATATTTACAATATTGCCGTTAAGGGTGTATTTGACGATTGTCAGGATATTGTTAAAGCAGTCTCAAATGACCTGCACTTTAAAAAAGATAATAATATCGGAGCTGTAAACTCAATTAACTGGGGAAGAATTCTAGCTCAGATCGTATACTATTTTAAAGGTTATCTAGCAGTAACTAAAGATAGTAATGAAGTTGCAGACTTTACTGTTCCTACAGGAAACTTTGGAAATATCTGTGCTGGCCATATTGCAAGAATGATGGGCTTACCTATAAGACAGTTAGTTGTTGCTACTAATGAAAATGATGTTCTTGATGAATTTTTTCAAACTGGAAAGTATCATCCAAGAACATCTAAAAATACATTTCAAACCTCAAGTCCATCAATGGACATTTCAAAAGCATCTAATTTTGAGAGATTTATTTTTGATTTAATAGGGCGAGATAGTTCTGCGCTCAGAAGTTATTGGGAGCAAATAGATAATGGTGGGTCTTTTGAACTTAATAAAAAAATTATGGATAAAGTTTTAGAGTTTGGTTTTACTTCTGCCTCAAGTAAGCATAAAAATAGAATTAATTTAATTAAAAAGTTTCATGACGAATATGATGTCATTATTGATACTCATACAGCAGATGGTGTTAAGGCTTCAATTGATCATTTATCAGAAGACACCCCAATGCTTGTTTTAGAAACTGCGTTACCAATTAAGTTTGAAAAGTCAGTTTTAGAAGCAATTGGTAAAAAACCAGTTAGACCTGATGCCTTAGTTGATTTAGAAAAAATCAATCAGAGATTCGAAGTTTTTGATAACAAAACATCATTAGTTAAAGATTTTATTTTGGCAAACAATATAATATGAAAGAATACTTAGACCTTTTAAGTTATGTAAAAGATAACGGAGTTAAAAAAGAAGATAGGACAGGCACTGGAACTTTATCAACCTTTGGTTATCAGTTGAGATTTAATCTAGAAAGTAATTTTCCTTTACTAACTACAAAAAAAATACATTTAAAATCTGTAATTCATGAGCTTTTATGGTTCCTTACAGGCAACACTAATATTAAGTATTTAAAAGATCATGGTGTTTCTATATGGGATGAATGGGCTGATAAAAATGGAGATTTAGGCCCTGTTTATGGATCTCAGTGGAGAAGTTGGCCTACCTCTGATGGCCAATCTATTGATCAAATTAAAAATTTGATTGAAGGGATAAAAAATAATCCTAATTCTAGAAGGCTAATTGTTTCAGCGTGGAATGTCTCGGAAATTGATAATATGAAATTACCTCCTTGCCATGCTTTTTTTCAATTTTATGTTGCTGATAATAAATTATCATGCCAGTTATACCAAAGAAGTGCTGATATATTCCTGGGTGTTCCCTTTAATATTGCATCTTATGCACTTTTAACTAAAATGATTGCCCAGGTTTGTGGTTTAAAGTGTGGGGAGTTTGTTCACACTCTCGGGGATGCGCATATATATTTAAACCATATTGATCAAGTAAATGAACAGTTGGGTAGATCCCCAAAAAAATTACCTATAATGAAGATCAACCCTTCAATAAAAGATATATTTGAATTTAAATTTGAAGATTTTGAATTGATTAACTATAATCCAGATCCATTAATTAAAGCGCCTGTCGCTGTCTGATGTCGAAAATATCAATTATTGTAGCTATGTCTCAAAATTTTGTGATTGGTTTGAACAATCAATTGCCTTGGCATATCTCAGAGGACCTTAAAAATTTTAAAAAAATAACTTTAAATCATTGTGTAATCATGGGGAGAAAGACCTATGATTCAATTGGTAAACCACTAAAAGATAGAAGAAATATAGTCATTAGTAGAAATAATTCTTTATTAATTGATGGGGTAGATGTTGTAAATTCTTTGGATAAAGCAATCTCTATGGTCGAAGACTCATCTGAAATATTTATTATCGGTGGGGAACAAATTTATACAATCTCGCTACCTTTAGCAACTCATTTATATGTTACAAAAGTTAATGGTGATTATAAAGGAGATGCATTCTTTCCAGACTTCATTCAGAACGAATGGAGGGAAGTAGCCCGGGAAGATTTGATCTCAGAAAGTAATTTAAAATTTTCCTTTATTGAATACGAGAAGATTATTTAATTACTAAGCTTGTCTTGTAAGGTAAGTTACTTTTATTTGTTCTGGAGAGAAGTATTTATTAACGACTGTTTTAGCAGTTTCAATATCAAAAGCTTTACAGCTAAAGATATCAATATAACAATCACCATTCTTATCTACAAAATGACCAGTTATTGAAGATGTTTCGATTAATTGCACGAGGCTATAGCCAGCGGCATCCTCATTATGAGTTGCAAAATGCTTTATGTTGGGTTCACCAGAAGCTACCATATCTATTTCTTTTACTAGTTCTTGAACAAAGCTTTTAATAGTATCAGCTGATTTTACTTTTTTTAAATTTCCATTTTTACAATCTAATATGAGATGATATCCCCAATATTTCAATGCCAATTCTCCTTACATAAAATTAAAAAAAAGGATTATATTTGAAATTTTTAAATTTTGGTAATTTATTTTTAGGGCATTAGATTTTAGGTAAAGTTACTCCACTTTGCCCTTGGTACTTACCACCACGATCTTTATAAGATGTCTCACAAATTTCATCAGACTCAAAGAATAGAACTTGTGCACAGCCTTCACCAGCATAAATTTTTGCTGGCAATGGAGTTGTATTACTGAATTCTAAGGTGACATAACCTTCCCATTCCGGTTCAAATGGTGTGACATTCACAATAATGCCACAACGAGCGTAAGTTGATTTACCAACGCATATTGTTAAGACGTTTCTTGGAATTTTAAAAAACTCTACTGTTCTTGCAAGTGCAAAAGAATTTGGAGGGATAATACAATGATCAGCATTAAATTCGACAAATGAATTTGGATCAAATGCTTTAGGGTCCACAATTGTACTATTTATATTTGTAAAAACTTTAAACTCAGGGGCACATCTAATATCATATCCATAACTTGATGTTCCGTACGAAACAATTTTTTCACCTTCTTTTTCACGAATCATTTTTGGCTCAAAAGGATTAATCATTCCATGTTCTTCTGACATCTTTTTTATCCATTTATCAGATTTTATAGTCATTAATTTCCCTCTCGCCAAAATTGGCTTTGATTTTCAAAAATAATTTCTGATTCTTTTGGATCTATAGTTCCAGCAGTGTATTGATGAATTTTTTCTTTGTTGTTTATCCAATTTTCGATTATAGGATCAATCAATGTCCATGCAGCCTTAACTTCATCTATATGAAGAAACCTTGATTGATTACCTTCAAGTAAATCGAGCATTAAAGTCTCGTAGGCATCAATTTTTTCATCTTTATCAAGTCTATTCATTCCTTCTAATTTAGTACTCCTTAAGTCAACTTCATTAAGACCAGGAACTTTTGTTTGTATTTCAAAATAAGTACTTTCTTTAGGCTGGATACCGAATACTAACCAGTTATCAGCTGATTTTTTGTTATCTTGATTATTTTTAAATTTGATTGAGATAAAAGTACCACTTTGATTTAATCTTTTGGCTGTTCTTAAATAGATAGGTATATCTTTCCATCTTGGGGTATCAAGAAATATCTTTATTGCTGCATAAGTCTCTACAACACTTTTATCATTTTCTAGCTCTTCAAGATAACCCTTTACATGTCCTTCTTTTTCAATATTTCCTGATTTGTATTGAGCTCTAAAAGCGTATTTTTCAATTTTTTCTATTGGTATAGGTCTAATTGATTTGAGCAGCTTTATTTTCTCTATTCTAATATCATCAGGTGAAAAAGATTTTGGTTTTTCCATTGTTGTAAGAGCAAGCATTTGCAATAAGTGACTTTGAGTCATGTCTCTTAGCGCACCAGTTGCATCATAAAACTCTGTCCTCTCCCCAACACCCAATGTTTCATGATTGGTTATTTGTATGTGATCTATATGTTCCTTGTTCCACATATGTTCAAAGATACTATTTGAGAATCTAGTCCATAAGATATTCTGTAAGGCTGATTTACCTAGGTAATGATCTATTCTATAAATTTGAGTTTCTTTAAGGTGCTTTGATATAGATGCTTGCAAATCGATAGCACTTTTTAAATTAGTTCCAAAAGGTTTTTCAATCAGCACTCTTCTCCAATATTTATCTTCAATTAGTAGATTTTCTTCAGCCAATTGGTCAACTATTTTTGCAAAATCAGCAGGTCTTACTGACAAAAAGAATGCAAAGTTTTTAGGAAATCTAGCATCATTTAAGAGTAATTGAGAGAATTTTTTAAATGCATCAGGATCTTCTGGCAATGTTGCATGGTAAATATTTCTTTTTATAAAGCGCTCAAAAACTTTTAAATCATATTTTTTATTAAATTTCTTTTCAAGCATATCTTTTATTTCACTTTCCCATTCCTTTTGAGATATATTTTGCCTTCCAACAGATAAAATTTTCATGTCGTCACAAAGCTTTCCTGATTCGTCAAGATGAAATAATCCAGGTATTAGCTTGATACGAGATAAATTACCTCTTGCACCAAATAAAACTAAAGTTGAGTTATTAGCCATTTATTTTCTTATCCCTTCTTTTTCATAACGTGACCACCAAAAGCGTTTCTCATAATAGAAAGTATTTTGTAACCATACCCTTTAGATTTTTCTTGACTTCTAAATCTTACCTGAAGCGCCTGAGTTAAAACTGGGGCAGGAATGCCTTGCTCAATTGCTTCTACAGCTGTCCATCTTCCTTCGCCAGAGTCTGCAACAAATGGCTCTATCTTATCTAAATCTTGATCCCCCTTAAGTGCTTCAGCTGTTAAATCTAATAACCAACTTCTAACAACTGACCCATGCCGCCAAAGTTCAGTTACCTCAGCTACATCAATTGCATACTCCTTCCTACCTTTTAAAAGCTCAAGCCCTTCGGCAAAAGATTCCATCATTCCGTATTCAATGCCATTATGAATCATTTTAGTAAAGTGTCCTGAGCCAACGGGGCCAACATGTAACCATCCAGTTTGTGGTGTTGGGGCCAATGCTTTTAGCACGGGCTCTATGGCTTTAGCCACTTCAAGTGAAGCACCTACCATTAAACAATATCCTTCACTCAGTCCCCAAACGCCTCCAGATGTCCCACAATCCATAAAGCCAATATCATATTCCTCAAGCATGCTTCCCATCTTAACGCTGTGTTTAAAGTTTGAGTTACCTCCATCAACTATAATATCCCCTTTCTTTAGAAGGGGAATTAGGTCAGCAATTTGATTTTTTGTAATATCGCCTGCAGGTAGCATCATCCATACTATTTTTTGACCGTCGAGCTTTGATACTGCATCTTTAACTGATGATGAAGGAATCAATTTCTCAGTTTTTTCTAATGTAGAGACAACCTCATGGCTAGTGTCATACCCAACAACTTCATGTCCATTTCTTATTAGTCTAGTAGCCATATTCCCACCCATCTTTCCGAGCCCAAGCATTGCAATTTTCATATTTTTTCCTTTTATGAGGTTTAATATTGAATAATCTTTTGAATTATTTTTTTTTGAGTTATGATGCGAGCATTATAGCAAATACATTCAATCACTTATACTTATGTTTAATAAATATTAAAATTTATTTAAGAAAGGAATTATGCTTCAAGAAAAAACAGTTTTTTTATCATTTAACTCTCAAGAAGATTTAGATAGTAAAGCCTGTCAATTTATTATGGAAAGGGCGGAGTTAGCTATCAGGGAAAAAGGAAGTTTTTTAATTGTCCTTTCAGGGGGAACAACCCCAGTTAATGTTTATAAATTACTAGCTAAAGAGCAAATTAATTTTGAGAAATGGCATATTTATTTTGGAGATGAAAGATGTTTTCCTCTAAATCACTTAGAAAGGAATAGTAATATTGCAGGGTCGATTTGGTTATCAAAAGTCAATATTCCAAAAACAAATATTTTCATAATTCCTGCTGAGTTAGGCAATATTGATGGTTCCCTTTCATATGAAAAAATATTAGATAAAAATAAACCGTTTGATTTAGTTATGCTTGGTCTTGGAGAAGATGGGCATATTGCAAGCTTGTTTCCCAATCAAAAATGGGATAATTCTAAGCAAGTTATTTCGGTTTCAAACTCACCTAAAGCTCCATCTCATAGAATTTCATTAACTCCAAGTCGATTGAGTAACACAGAAGAAGTATTATTCCTTATTAGTGGAAAAAATAAATCCTATGCCTTTAACCAATGGAAAGAGGGAAATGATTTACCTGCAAGTTTGATTTCTGCTAAAAATAAAATCTCAATAATGTCTTATGATCTTATCTAGCTAACTTTGTTGAATCACAATATTTGGAAATTTGCTTGTATGATCCTCTGATATTTCTGCAATTTTCAATGCTGCTTTACGTGCAATTGTTCTATATAAAAAAGATATGTCACTATTTGGATTATTAATAACTGTCGGCTTTCCTGCGTCTAAATCTTCTCTTATATTTATATCTAATGGTAAACTACCAAGAAGTTCTGTGTTGTAATTTTCGCACATTTCCTTACCACCATCTTTGCCAAATATATGCTCTTCATGACCACAATTTGAACAAATGTGTGTTGACATATTTTCTACAATCCCAAGAATTGGTATATTTACTTTTTCAAACATTTTAAGACCTCTTCTTGCATCAAGAAGGGCAATATCTTGAGGTGTAGTTACAATTATTGCCCCTGTCACAGGAATTTTTTGAGCTAGAGTTAGTTGAATATCGCCAGTACCTGGAGGTAGATCAATAATTAAATAATCTAAACTATCCCAATTAGTTTCGTTAAGTAGTTGTTCTAAAGTACTTGTTACCATAGGGCCCCGCCATACCATCGGTGTTTCTTGGTCAACTAAAAGCCCAATAGACATCATTTGAATATTATGAGCAATAAGAGGATCCATTGATTTACCATCTTTACTACTTGGTTTTTGAGCCATCCCAAGCATTTTTGGTTGGCTAGGACCATAGATATCAGCATCTAGCATACCAACATTAGCTCCTTCCAAAGACAAAGCTAATGCCAAATTAGCTGCAGTTGATGATTTACCAACACCACCTTTTCCTGATGCGACAGCAATAACATTCTTAATTCCTTTTATCGAATTAACGCCTTTCTGTACCTGTCTTGTTAATATTTTAACTGTCCATTTAATATTTATATCTAAATTCGTTATATTTTTTAGCCCATCTTTTATAATATCTTCATATAAACTTTCTTGACTTTTAAAAGGAAAGTTTAATTCAATCAAAAGAGTAATTTTCTTATCTTCTATCTCAATTGATTTAATATTCTTTACCGAGATAAACTTTTTATTTGATTCTGGATGATCGAGCTCTAAAAGATAATCTTGTATTTTATTTTTCATTTTTAGCTTTATTATAATTAAAAATTTTTTCTAATGTGATTAAAGGTTGTATTTTGATAGAATACTACTTTATATTCATATAACTGTCTGATTAAATTATGCGTAAAATTCTTGTAACTTCAGCTTTACCATATGCTAATGGAAGTATACACCTTGGACACCTAGTAGAATATATCCAAACCGATATTTGGGTAAGATTTCAAAAAATGCAGGGTAACATTGCATATTATATATGTGCAGATGACACTCATGGCACTCCAATTATGTTAATGGCTGAACAGGAAAATATTTCCCCAGAGGAATTAGTTGAAAAAATTCATAAAGAGCATTCAAAAGATTTTGAAGATTTTTGTGTTAATTTTGATAATTTTTATTCAACTAATTCATCTGAAAATAAGGAGTTATCTGAAGAGGTATACAGAGCACTTGTTAAAAATAATAAAATTTTTGAAAAAGAAATTGAACAATATTATGATCCTGATAAAAAAATGTTTTTACCTGATCGATTTATTAAAGGTGAATGCCCTAAATGTAAAACAAAAGATCAATATGGCGATTCATGTGAATCATGCGGATCAACATATAATCCTACAGACTTAATTAATCCATATTCAGTTTTAACTGGGGCACCTCCTGTTAAGAAGAAAACTAGACATTATTTTTTTAAACTTTCTGAATGTTCTGATTTTTTATCAAAATGGACTAAATCAGGAACTTTACAAAAAGAGGCGAGTAATAAGCTAGAAGAATGGTTTAAAGCAGGCCTCTCAGACTGGGATATATCTAGAGATGCCCCTTATTTTGGCTTTGAAATTCCTGATGCCCCAGGAAAGTTTTTCTATGTTTGGCTAGATGCACCAATAGGCTATATGGCTAGTTTTAAGAATTTTGCAAAAATAAATAAATTATCTTTTAATGACTTCTGGAAAAAAAATAGTGAAGCTGAGTTAGTCCACTTCATTGGTAAGGATATTCTTTATTTTCATGCCTTATTCTGGCCTGCTACATTAGAATATTCAGGCTATAGAAAACCCACTAAGATTTATGCACATGGTTTCTTAACAGTGAATGGAGAAAAAATGTCTAAATCTAGAGGGACCTTCATAACAGCAAGAAGCTATCTTGACCATATTAAAAATCCAAATTTTTTAAGGTATTACTATGCATCTAAACTAAATGAATCAATGGAAGATATAGATTTAAATTTACAAGATTTTTCGGCAAAAGTTAATAGTGATCTTGTTGGGAAATTTATCAATATCCCAAGCAGAACTTCTGGTTTTATTAGTAAATATTTTGAAAATAAACTTGTTCCACTAAAAAGTATTGAAGATAAAAAAGCTAGAGAGCTCATATTAGGAATTATTAATATGAAGGATGTAGTTTTAGATCATTACGAATTGAGGATGTTTAGTAAGTTAATTAAACTTTTGATGGGACAAGTCGAAGCTTTAAATGAATTTGTTAGCCAAAAAGAACCTTGGGTACTTGCGAAAAATAAAGATCAGCATAAAATAAATTCGGAATTACATCAAATTTGCTCAACTTGCCTAAATGCATTTAGGTTGATTAGCATTTATCTAACACCTGTTATTCCAGAATTATCATCGAAAATTGCATTATTCTTTAACGAGTCTCCCTATGAGTCTTTTTCTAATATTGAAACTGAAGCTGTCTTAATAACCAATTATGTGCATTTATTACAAAGATTAGACTTGAATGACATTGAGGAAATGGTTAATAGTAATAAATAAGTTTAAATTCTAGGTGCTATTAAGAGATTTCTTTAATTATTTCACTAAGAATTTTTTTTGTATTTACTGCTTGAGTGATTGGTCGCCCGATAATTAAAATGTTCGCCCCGATTTTAACAGCTTCAGCTGGAGTTACTATTCTTTTTTGATCGTCTTCAGCATTGTTTCTTAGACGAATTCCAGGCGTTACATATAAAAATTTTTCTGGGAGTTCATTTTTTATATTTGCGATATCTTTTGCTGAGCAGACAATTCCATCTAAGCCAGCTTGACTCGCACTTTTTGCTAGCTTCAGAACTTGGTCGTTTACTGAGGAATTGAACCCTATATCTTTTATTGCATTTTGATCCATACTTGTTAAAACTGTTACAGCAATTAGGTATGGATTATTACTTGATTTTGTGACCCCTTTTTTTGCTGCTAGCATCATTTCTTTTCCGCCCAGAGCGTGTACATTTAAAATAGAAACCCCCATTTCAGATGCAGCAAAGCAAGCTTTTTCTACTGTATTGGGAATGTCATGGTACTTTAAATCCAGAAATACTTTAAATCCCTTTGCTTGAGTCCATTCAATAATTTCAGGTCCACATACTGTAAATAGTTCTTTGCCAACTTTAATACCACAAAATTCTGGTGATAGTTTTTTAATCAAATCTTTTGCTTTATTGATGTCATTTTGATCTATTGCGATAAATAATTTTGGAATTTTATTCATTATTTAACCTCAAGGATTATGTCAACAGATTCGGATGGAAGAGACTCCCAAGAATTACAAGCTGGACATTGCCAGTGAAATTGACGAGCCTTAAATCCGCATTGGTTACACATATAAAACCTTCTATCCCCTATGGTGTTTTTAATTGTTTGCTGAATTAACTCTATGTCTTCTATTTTATTTGTTTTTCCTATGGCCTGAGCTTGAAACAATTGATCTAAAGCAGAAAGACTAGGTCTTTGAATTAACTCTTTTCTGGCTATAATTTCTGCTTGGGCCGGGCCTTCATTAGAAAGTACAGCTCCGTATAAAACATTAAGTAATGACTTGAGCTTGTATATTTCAAAAAATCTTGCAAGCATTGATAACCCTTCATTTAATTTATTCAGAGTTTGAAAGGTCATAATAATTTTCGGAGCAACTAAACCTAAATATTCTGGTTGTTGAAATTCAATTTTTTTCCAACAAACTATCGCCTCTTCATATAGCTTTTCTTCAGAGTAAATGTCTCCTAAGAGAATGTTTGCCCTAGTACAATTTTTAGATTCTCCCAGTGCTCTTGCTAATGATTTTTTTGCTAATATATATTTTTTATTTAGTATTTGATTAACCGCAATCTCGCAAAAGAAATGACTAATCGATACCCTAAAAGACACGCCTGATATTTTTTCTAATTCAGCAGCAGTTTCTATCGCCTTTTGCCATTCATGCTCTTTCGAATAAATTTCAAGTAAGGTATTTAGTGAGAATTGATAATACTTTTCTTTATTTAGAGTAAGAAGAAGCTCTTCGGATCGACCATAAAGTCCTGCTTTAAAATAATCTTGTGCAAGTTCAGCTTTTACTGATTCTTGCTGCTCAAGTGTAAGATCTCTTTTCTCAAGAAGATCTATATGAAGATTAATTGCTCTATCGATTTGTCCAGCTCTTCTAAGCATAGACCCTAAAGCAAAATGCAACTCTAATGAGTCATTATTTATTTTAATTGCATCGTCAAACGCTTCTATTGCTTTTCGATATTGATTTGTAATTAAGAAGTGTAAGCCCTTGAAGTATGCTGAAGGAAGGTCTGTACTTTCAGATATTATTTGTTTGATATCTATCCTAGCAGCTAGCCACCCTAGCGCAAAGAAGAAAGGTATTACTAATAGCCACCAGAATTCGAATTTAACCATATTGTAGGGTTACTTTTTAAGTATTAAAAAAAAGCATATCCTAAACTTTAAGAATATACTTTTTTTTATTTCGTTATTTTTTTATTTATCAACACGCGCTCTCAATTCTTTTCCTGCTTTAAAGTGGGGAACATATTTTTCTGGGACGTTTACCTTCTCACCTGTTTTAGGATTTCTTCCTATACGTGGTGGACGATAGTTTAAATTAAAACTTCCAAACCCCCTTATTTCAATTCTATTGTTATCTTTAAGAGAATTAGTCATTGCATCCAAAATAGCTTTAACTGATAACTCCGCATCTTTATGAACTAACTGGGAGAAACGAGCTGCTAATAAATTGATAAGTTTTGATTTAGTCATTATTTATCATCATCAAGCTTAGCTTTTAGAAGTGCTCCTAAGTTTGTTGTTCCTGCATTTTCTATATCTTTAGTAGCGGTTTCTTTCTTTGTAACTTTTTTAGTTTCTTTCTTTGTTGCAGCTTTTGGTTTTGCTGATTTTTTTTCTTCTGTGTTTTTTGATTCTGCCTTATCTTCTGGCTGACTCGAAGGATTAGGATCTTCTGTTAATTGTTTAATGCCAAGAGAAATTCTTTCTTTCTCAACATCAATTGAAATTATAAGAGATTCAACACTATCACCTTTGGTATATTTTTTAACAGCCTCTTCACTTGCTTCAGTCCATGAAATATCTGAAAGATGAATTAGCCCGTCGATATCTCCTTCTAGCCCAATAAACATTCCAAAATCAGTTATTGATTTTATATTTCCAGTAATTTTTTCATCTTTTTTATGGTCTGATGCAAAATCTTCCCATGGGTTTGGTTTACATTGTTTCATTCCTAGGGAAAGCCTTCTTCTGCTTTCATCAATTTCGAGGATCATTATCTCAACTTCATCGCCTAATTGAACTGCTTTTGATGGGTGTATATTTTTATTTGTCCAATCCATCTCTGAAACATGAACCAATCCTTCAATTCCAGTTTCAATTTCAATAAAAGCACCATAGTCTGTTAAATTTGATACTTTACCAAATATTCTAGAATTTATTGGATATCGTTTATTCAATCCTACCCATGGGTCTTCATCTAATTGTTTAAGACCTAAAGATACTCTGTTTTTCTCTTTATCATATTTTAGAACTCTAGCTTCTATTTCATCACCAACATTTAAAATTTCTGAAGGATGTTTGATACGTTTCCAAGCTAGGTCGGTTATATGAAGCAATCCATCAATACCACCTAAATCTACAAATGCTCCGTAATCCGTTATATTTTTTATAATACCTTTTATATTTGCACCTTCTATTAGTGTTGCAATGACTGCTTCTGTATTGGTTCCAGATTGTTCTTCAATCACAGCTTTTCGTGAAACTACAACATTATTTCTTTTACGATCAATTTTTATTATTTTTAATTCACACTCTTTGTTTTCAAAAGGGGATGTATCTTTTACAGGTCTAACATCAACCAGAGAGCCTGGTAAAAATGCCATTATTCCATTAACTGTAACCCTTAAACCACCTTTAACTTTCGTGCTAACAAAGCCATTAACAATTGTTCCATCATTCATTGCATCTTCAAGATCAATCCATGCTTGCATTTGCTTTGCTTTAACTCGGGATAAAATTGTAGAGCCATAACCATCTTCTATTTGTTCTATAGCAACTTTTACATGATCGCCTTGAGTAACTTCAACAGTCCCTTTGTCATCTAAAAATTCTTCTGTTTTGATAATACTTTCTGATTTAAGTCCAGCGCTCACTGTAACGAAGTCACTTTCTACAGAAATAACTTCAGCAGTTATAACCTCACCCTGGCGCATCTCTTTAAGTTCCATGCTTTCTTCAAATAATGCTGCAAAGCTTTCTGGATTTGAATCTTTTATAGTATCTGTGGTTGCCATTAATTATTAACCTTAAATATGAAATCCCACCTAGCGATGGGGAAATTTATTTTTCCTGATAATTTTGAGTTATCAGACCTTTTTGTAATTCTTTAAACAAGCTTAAAATTTTATCAACTGTTTGATTCTCGTTAAGATCATCTGTCTCTAAAACGTATGCCTCTTTTACTATTATAAGAGGGGATACTTCTCTCTCCTTATCTCTTGAATCTCTTTTGTCTATTTCTTGAGTTAGGTCGCACAGATTAACATCATATCCTTTTAATATCAATTGTTTATATCTTCTTTTTGCTCTTTCAGAAACACTTGCATTTAGGTATATTTTTAGATGTGCATTAGGAAAAACAACGCTTGTCATATCGCGACCTTCTGCAACAAGACCAGGCATCTTACAAAAACTTCTTTGGTATTCAAGAATGGAGGCTCTTAATTTACTGTGTATTGCAATTTTGGACGCCAACTTGCTTATTGATTCAGTTCTAATCAAATTAGTTACTTCATTGCCATTTAGCCAAATATTATTTTCTTTAAATTTAATTTTGGAATCAGCAACCAAGTCTATTAAAGTACTAATAGATTCTGATTTGATATTTTCTTTTTTAGCAGCATAAGCAATAACTCTATAAATTGCTCCAGAATCAAGATAGTGATAATTTAATTTGGTAGCTATTTTCTGAGCTACTGTGCCTTTTCCAGAGCCTGCTGGACCATCTATAGCAATAACAAGTGGGTAATTTTTTTTAATCAATAATACCTCCAAAATCTTTGAAGAAATTTGGGTATGTTTTATTTGTACATTCGGGGTCATTGATTACAATATTTTTATCTGCCAAACATACTAATGAAAAACACATAGCCATTCTATGATCATCATAAGTATCTATACTAATATTATTATTTATAACTTTTGGGGGTTTGATTGTTATTGAACTTTTGGTTGTCGAAACAGAAGCACCTAACTTTGTTAATTCAGTCTCCATTGCCGCAATTCTGTCAGTTTCCTTAACACGCCAACTCCCAATGGATTTAAGAGTTGTAGTCCCTTTTGCAAATAGAGCTAAAATAGCTAAAGTCATTGCCGCATCTGGAATATTTTTACAATCAATAGTTATGCCAACTATTTGTCTTTTTTTCGAAACCTTAATTGAGCTTGAAAGGTATTCGACATTTGCCCCCATCTTTTTTATAATTTTTAGAAATTCTAAATCACCCTGGATGCTTGATTTGTTTATATTCGCAACTTCAACCGAACCTCCAATTGCTCCAGCCGCAAAAAAATATGATGCCGATGAGGCATCACCCTCTACCTTAATTTTTTTTGGGCTTTTATATCTTGATGAAGAATTTAAAGTAAAATTTGTCCATTCATTATTTTTTTTATATTTGATTCCGAACTGGGCCAAAAGTCTTAGAGTTATATCAATATAAGGTTTAGAAATAAGATCACCAATTATTTGGATTTTTATATCTTGATTACATAAGGGGCCGGCAATTAATAGCGCAGTTAGGTACTGGCTGGAGATATTTCCTTTAATTTTGATAATTTTATTACATATTATGTTACTAGGGGATATCTTAAGTGGTGGATACCCAGGATTTTCTATGTAGTCAATTATAGCTCCAATCTCTGTTAAAGAATCGACTAAGTCTTTGATAGGACGTTCGTGCATCCTATTTGTACCTTTTAGATAGTATTCTCCTCCCATAATAGAAAGAACAGCAGTGAGTGGCCTGAATACTGTGCCTGCATTGCCTAGAGATAGTTTAGCATTTCTGTTTGGAAGGTTATGATTACAACCCTTAACTAAAATATCTTTTTTTTCTGTGACATCAAATTTAATTTTTAGAATTTTTAGAGCGTTTAGCATTTGCTGTGTATCATCTGAATCAAGGTAGTTTTGTATTAATGTCTCTCCATCAGATAGGGCTGACATAAGTAGCAATCTGTTTGTAATACTTTTTGAACCAGGCAGGTAAATTTTTCCATTAGCGGACGAGGCTGCGTTAAGTTTTTTTTGTTCCACTTAGCTTTCTTCCGTCCAATCTTTTCTTGTAATGCTGGCTAATTTTAAATAATCCTCCAACTTTCTTTGATCTTTTATATCAATAAGGTTAATTAATTTAATAATTTCTTTTTGGAATAAATTTAAATCTTTAATAATTGATTCTCGATTTTGAATTGTTATATCTTTCCAAACTTCTGGAGAACTTGCAGCAATTCTTGAGAAATCTCTAAATCCACTAGCAGCAAAATTTAATAAAGTCTCTTTATCTTCTTTGTTGTTAATAAGATTGACTAAGCTGAAAGCTAGAAGGTGAGGTAGGTGACTAACTGTTGAAAATATTTGATCATGATTCTTAGCCTGCATATTTGTAACAATCCCTCCCAATAATTCCCAAAATTCTGTAAGTTTTTTAATTTGCTCTAAAGAATTTTCTTTATTAGGTGTCAGAATAATATTTTTATCTTGGAATAAATCTTTTTTTGCTGCTGATGCACCGTGCTTCTCAGATCCAGCAATTGGGTGCGAACCAATGAACTGAGAAAATTTATCTTTTAAAACAAATTTAGCCTCACTCATGACGTTTGATTTTGTGCTGCCTACATCAGTTATGATTGTGTTAGCTTGAAGAAAGGGCTCAATTTTCTTTAAAATAAGTTTTGTTTGGGCTACTGGGGTGGCAATGATAATTAAGCTAGCTTCTTTTATGTTTTTATCTATTTCTGTAGATGAAGAATCAAGAACACCAGACCTAACAAGACTCACTAAAGAGTTTCCTCCGACCCTTGCAATACCTATTATTTCATCAAAAATATTCAATTCACGAGCTTTAAGAGCTATTGAGCCTCCTATTAGCCCTACGCCAAAAATATATAATTTTTTCATCAATGAAAGTTCGTTAAAAAAGAAAATTGTAACACGCTATTTAGTCGGCCCCTCCTGCCAAACTCCTTCAATCATTAACTCATAGGGTTTAAAGTTTGTTTTATATTTCATTTTTTGGCTTTCATAAATCCAATAACCAAGATAAAGAAACAAAAATCTTTCTTTTTTACATAAATCCAGTAACCAAATGACTGATATTGTGCCAAGGCTGAGCTTTCGATCACTGCAGTCGTAAAATGTGTAAACAGCTGAAATTCCATCCTCAATAATATCTATAATTGTGACCATTTTAAGTTGGTTGTTAAGTCTAAATTCGACAAGTTTTGAATTAACATTACTTTTAACTAAAAAATTATTGTAGTCTGCTAAGCTATCTTCATTTACATCATTAGTCCGATGCCTAATGTTTTGGTAACTAACATATAAATTATAATGCTCTTCATCAAAAGTTAATGGTAATAGCTTTACTGAGAGCTTATCCAGATATTTCTTTACTCTTTTCTGTGACCGGCTAGGAGTAAAGCTTGATGCCAATAATCTAATAGGTATGCATGCGCTACAATCTTTACAACTTGGTTTGTATACATATTGGCCACTTCTTCTGAAACCCTGGCTTATCAGACTGTTAAAATTTTTAGTATTTACATTTTTATAAGGAGTCGCAACGAGAGATTGAGCATCTCTACCATCAATATAAACACACGAGTATTTTGTAGTGACGTAAAATTGAACATCTTCTAAAACCTTTTTCTCAATATTGTTCATGTAGAGACTTAGTAAAATTATTATTAAATGTATTTAAATAATACTAGAATTTTTTTTTAATAGGTATAAAGTTATTTATGTAAGTTTCTTTAATAACTTATAGTAAAAAAAAATGGTGCTTTAAAGTTTAGTGAGTTATGAAATACAATTTTTTTAAATTTTTTTAAATTAAAAGGAGCAGTATGAATCTCAGAGAACTTAAGAATAGACATCAAGCTTTAAAAGATATGGTTAGACAAGCTTATAAAAATTATGTACCCGACTTAAGACTAAGACTTTATAAAAAAGAAAAGCTGAGGATAAAAATGCTTTTAGATAAAGTAAATCAATCAACCCATTAAATATAAAAAAGCCGGCTCTGCCGGTTTTTTTATAAGTCTAGAAAACGTTTTCTTACTAAAAGCTTTATTAAATATATTACTATATGAGTTAAAATTATTATTTAAACTTTAATATAGTTTCTAGGTGGCAAAAATTATGCAAGACGTTATTAAAAAAAATTGTTTAGAACATCTTGATGTAATCAATAAAATTCTTGAGTCTCATATTGATACGATCGATATGTTTGCAGATATGTTAACAACCTGTTTAGAAAATGACGGAACTATCTTCTGGTGTGGAAATGGTGGAAGTGCATCAGACAGCCAACACCTTGCAGCAGAACTAGTGGGTCGCTTTAAAAAAGATCGTCGTGCCTTAAGGTCATTAGCATTAACAACTGATACTTCAATTTTAACTAGTGTGGGAAATGATTATGGCTTTGAGGAGATTTTTTCTCGCCAATTTGAAGCCCTTGGAGGCCCCCAAGACATTTTAGTCGGAATTTCTACTTCAGGAAATAGTAAAAATATTATTAGAGCCTTTAATACCGCAAAGTCTTTGGGTGCCCTGACTCTCGCAATCACTGGAAATGATGGAGGAGAATTAAGTCAGATTTCAGATGAATCACTTGTAATAAAATCAGAATCTACTGCAAGAATTCAAGAAGCACATATATTAATAGGACATATTTTCTGCGATATTATTGAACAAAGGCTCAAGCTTGTTTAATAAAAAAACTTAAGGCCTAATATGACAATTCTAGTTACAGGAGCCGCTGGCTTTATTGGATCAAACTTTGTTTTAAATTGGCTTGGTAGTCAAGATGAGGATGTAGTTTCTTTAGATAATTTAACTTATGCAGGAAATGTAGATAACTTATCTTCTTTATCGAAAGATAATAGACATTTTTTTATCAAAGGAGACATAGGCGATTCCAAACTAATTTTATCAACTCTTAAAAAATATAACCCAACAGCAATCATAAATTTTGCTGCTGAAAGTCATGTTGATAGGTCAATATCTGCACCTGACACATTTATAGAAACAAATATTTTCGGTACCTATAGGCTTTTACGAAGTACCCTTTCTTACTGGGAAGTCTTAACGGAAAAACAAAAAAAAGAGTTTCGGTTTTTACATATTTCTACTGACGAAGTTTATGGCGACCTAGATACAAAAGCACCTCCTTTTACTGAAGAAAATAGATATATCCCAAATAGTCCATATAGTGCAAGCAAGGCAGCTAGTGACCATTTAGTCAGGGCGTGGAATCAAACCTATAAATTGCCTACTATAACAACTAATTGTTCAAATAATTATGGATCTTTCCAGTTTCCAGAAAAATTAATTCCTTTATGTATTATTAACGCAATAAATAATAAGCCATTACCTTTATATGGTGATGGTAAACAGATTAGAGATTGGCTGCATGTTGATGACCATTGTGATGCTATTAAGGTGGTCTTAAAAAGTGGAGCGATAGGCGAAACCTATAATATTGGTGGCAATATTGAGAAAACCAATATTCAAGTAGTTCATTCGATATGTGAGTTTCTAGATAATCTTAAACCAAGGCTAGATAAAATTTCTTATGCCCAGCAAATTTCTTTTGTTAAAGATCGCCTAGGTCATGATCGACGATACGCAATAGATGCTTCAAAGATAAAAAAAGAACTTGGATGGCAGCCTAAAGAAACTTTTGAGTCGGGTATAGAAAAAACTATTAAATGGTATCTTGAACATGACGAATGGGTAAAAAATGTCATTAGCGGTGATTATAAAAAATGGGTTGATAATTACTACCCATGAAGATACTTCTAACTGGTGTAAATGGGCAGATTGGCTTTTATCTTAATCAAAGGCTATCACCTTTTTTTGAAGTGTTTGGGGGGACTCGTGAAAGTTTTGACCTTACCAATATAGAGCAGATGGAGAATGTAATTGATGAATTTCGACCAGAGTTAATAATAAACCCGGCTGCATACACATATGTAGATAAGGCTGAAAAAGAACCAGAGCTTGTTTTTAAAGCAAATACTGTAGCAGCTAAATTTTTAGCTGAAAAATCAGAAAAACTTAGTATTCCATTAATACAATTATCAACTGATTATATTTTTGATGGGCAAAAAGAAGGTGCTTATACTGAGATTGATAAAGCCAACCCGCAATCAGTATATGGTCAATCTAAATATGAGGCAGAGACTGCAATTAAGGAAAGTAATCCAAAGCATATTATTTTAAGGACTAGTTGGGTGTATAGCTTAAGAGGAAAGAATTTTTTAACAACAATTCTTGGTATGGCAAAAAATAAAGAGACATTTGATATTGTTCTTGATCAAATAGGATCACCCACATCTGCAACATTTATTGCAAATACAATACTAGCGATAACCAAAAAAATAGATCAAATCGACAAAAATAATTTATATGGTATCTATAACTTAACCTGCTCCGGCTCTACTAGCTGGTTCGAGTTTGCCAAGGCGATAATTTTTTATGCTCAAGAAAAGGGATTAAGCCTTAAATCTACTCCAGAAAGTATTAAACCGGTTAAAACATCTGATTTTGCTACCCTAGCTTCACGGCCAAAAAATTCTATATTAAACAATCATAAATTAGAAAAAACCTTTGAAATAAATTGCCCAGAATGGCAAAATGAGTTGAAATTAATAATGAGTGATAAAGTTTAGGGGTATGAAAAGATGACCACCACAAATAAGCGAAAAGGGATAATTCTTGCAGGTGGATCTGGCTCGAGACTATACCCATTAACAAAAGTCATCTCTAAACAGCTTCTCCCAGTTTTTGATAAGCCTATGATTTACTACCCACTCGCCACCTTAATGATTGCAGGTATTAGGGAGATATTGCTAATATCCACACCTAAAGATATCTCTCAATACCAAGCCTTGCTTGGTGATGGGGGTGTATGGGGGATAAATATTTCATATCAAGTTCAACCATCTCCAGATGGTCTAGCTCAAGCTTTTATTTTAGCCGAAGATTTTATTGCTAATGATTTATCTGCTTTAATTTTAGGGGATAATATTTTCCATGGAAATAATATGAGCAATCTTCTTTTAAACGCTTCAAATAATGATAATGCAACAATATTTGCATACCATGTATCAGATCCAGAAAGATATGGGGTAGTTGAGTTTGATAATAACCAGAAAGCGATCTCAATCGAAGAGAAACCTAAAATAGCTAAATCTAATTATGCAGTAACTGGCCTATATTTTTATGATAATAAAGTAGTTGATTTTGCAAAAAGCCTTAAGCCCTCACATAGGGGCGAATTAGAAATAACTGATCTAAATAAAATATATATGAATGAAGATAATTTAAATGTTGAGGTTTTAAATCGAGGTTTTGCATGGCTCGATTCAGGAACTCACGAATCTTTATTAGAAGCTAATCAATATATTGCTACTGTTGAAAAACGTCAGGGTCAAAGAATTGCTTGTATTGAAGAGATTTCTTTTAGGAAGGGATGGATAACAAAAGAAAATTTGCTGAGTTTGGCTGAAGAAAAATATAATTATAATTATCGGAAATACCTAAAAGGCTTAATAGTTTAAATGAAAAGTACAAAGCTAAAATTTCCAGAGGTTTTATTGCTTGAGCCAGAAATTTTTGAAGACGAGAGAGGTCTTTTTTATGAATCTTTTAATCAAGATAAGTTTGAAAAAGCGACTGGAAAGAAAATATCTTTTGTTCAAGATAATTTTTCAAAATCAAAAAAAAATACTTTAAGAGGTATGCATTACCAGTTGCCACCTATGGCTCAAGGAAAATTAGTAAGTGTTTTACAGGGTGAAATATTTGATGTCGTGGTTGACTTAAGAAGCTCATCAAAAACATTTGGAAATTATATTTTTCAGAAACTAGACTCTATAACAAAACAACAACTCTGGGTGCCAGAGGGCTTTGCCCATGGTTTTTTAGTTACATCTGATTTTGCAGAAGTCATGTATAAAACAACTAATTTTTATAGCCCAAATTATGAAAGATCTATTATCTGGAGTGATCCAGATCTATCTATTAACTGGCCAAACCCTAGCAATTTTATTTTATCTGATAAAGATAAAAAAGCTTCCTTCTTCTTGAATGCTGATTATATTTAGACAGTTTTAAGCCTTTTTATTATAGTTGACGAATTTTATTATCAGGGGTATTCTATGAATATTGTTCAATAATGAACAATATTTAAGTATATGATTAATATAAGTTTATGTAGTTTTTTAAGTATGTTGCGTTTATCGCGGACAGGGCGGTAGCGTTAATGAGCACCTCTAAAAAATTAAAAATATTGAATCCTGATTTACATTTTAAATTACTTAAAACAATCGAGAGTAAGCCGTCAATTTCTCAGCGAGAATTAGCAAAAGAGTTGGGTGTGAGTTTAGGTAGCATTAATTACTGCTTAAAAGCATTAATTGAGGTTGGCCACATTAAGTTTGAGAACTTTAATACAAATCCCAATAAGCTAGGATACCTCTATTTGTTAACAAAAAAGGGGCTGATAGAAAAAGCTAGTCTTACAGTTGGGTTTTTAAATAGAAAAAAGTTAGAATACGAGGCACTTAAAAAAGAAATAGATTCAGTACAGAAATCCCTACAAAATGACTAAAGATATCTACTTATGAAAAAAGCAATTAATGTTTCTCCAGTAATCTTATGCGGTGGAACAGGTTCAAGGCTTTGGCCTCTGTCGAGATCAGCCTACCCAAAACAATTCATAACCCTCATAGGTTCTGAAAGCTTATTTCAGCAAGCTGTTATAAGGTTAAGACAGCTTAAAACAATAGATTTTAATACTAATGATACTTTGGTGTTAACAAATGAAGAGCATAGGTTTGTTGTATTAGAACAATTAAAAAAACTAAATGATACTTCAGCCAAAGTTTTTTTAGAGCCAGTTGGAAAAAATACTGCTCCAGCACTCACAATAGCAGCAATGCTGGCCCAGCAAGATGATAAAGACCCAGTTTTAGTTGTGACTCCATCAGATCAGATTGTTCGCGAAACTGATGGCTTTGTAAAAGCTCTGAGTAATTGTATCAAGGCCGCAAATGAAGAATCAATAGTAATAATGGGTATTACTCCAGATAAAACTGAAACGGGATATGGTTATATTAAACATGGTTTAAAAGCAGGACAGTTTAATGACTTCGATGTTGAGCAATTCATAGAAAAACCTTCTTTAGAAAAAGCAGAACAATACGTTAAATCTAAAGACTATTTATGGAATGGTGGTATTTTTGTAGTTAAGGCTAGCATTTGGTTAAATACAATAAGGTCTTTAAGTCCGGATATTTTTGAGGCAACCTTAAATGCTTTCGAAAAAAACATAAAAGATAATCAGTTTATTAGGCCTGACAAAGAAAATTTTTCCAAAATACCAAGTGAATCAATTGACTATGCAGTCATTGAGAAGTGCAATGCTGCCGGTATTCCTCTTAAAGTAGTTCCTCTAAATGCGGGCTGGAGTGATTTAGGCTCATGGGATTCATTATGGTCTTTTGAAGATAAAAATGAAAAGGGTAATGTAACTCATGGAGATGTGGTTACTGAAGACACGAAAGATTCATTTATACATTCGACCCATAGGCTGGTAGGGGCAGTTGGAGTGAAAGATATTATAATTGTAGAAACTGCTGATGCTGTTTTAGTGGCAAACAGAAATAATAGTCAGGGCGTTAAAGATATAGTTAACAAGCTTAATTCGAAAAAAAGAACTGAAGGTGTTTACAATTCAAAAGTGCATCGGCCATGGGGTTGGTATATGACCATTGATGAAGGGAAAAATTTTAAGGTTAAAAGAATCCAGGTTAATCCAGGGGCAAGCTTGAGCCTTCAAAAACATTCAAAAAGAGCCGAGCATTGGGTAGTGGTTAAAGGGACTGCTAAAGTAGAAAATGGCGATAAAGAGGTCGTATTGACAGAAAATGAGTCTACCTTTATACCATTAGGAGAGTTACATCGATTATCTAATCCGATGAAGATACCTTTAGAGATAATTGAGGTGCAATCAGGAGAATATTTAGGTGAAGATGATATTGAGCGTATAGAAGATAACTATGGAAGGAATACAAATGACTAAAATTGCTTTAATTACAGGTGTAACAGGACAAGACGGAGCTTATCTGTCAGAATTTTTATTAGACAAAGGATATGAAGTGCATGGCATGAAACGCCGAAGTTCCTCTTTTAACACCTCAAGAGTTGATCATTTATTTCATGACCCACATGAAAAAGGAAGACCATTTCATCTACATCATGGAGACATGACTGATTCACTAAGTCTTACTCAAATTATTCAAAAGGTAAAGCCAGATGAAATTTATAACCTAGCAGCACAAAGCCATGTTGCTGTTTCATTTGAAGAGCCTGAATACACAGCTAATTCTGATGCTTTGGGACCTCTTAGAATACTTGAGGCAATTCGTATTTTAGGTTTGGAAAAAAAGACTAAATTTTACCAGGCCTCAACATCCGAGCTATATGGCTTGGTTCAAGAAACACCCCAAAAAGAAACAACGCCATTTTATCCAAGAAGTCCATATGCGGCAGCTAAATTATATGCACACTGGATAACAGTAAATTATCGAGAAGCGTATGGTATTTTTGCTTGTAATGGTATTTTGTTTAATCATGAGAGCCCAATGCGAGGCGAAACATTTGTAACACGAAAAATAACCAGAGCTTTGGCTAGGATTAAATTAGGACTTCAAGATTGTTTATATCTTGGAAATATGAACGCTTTACGTGATTGGGGGCATGCAAAAGATTATGTTGAAATGCAATGGTTAATGCTTCAACAAAAAACACCAGAAGATTTTGTCATAGCAACCGGATCTCAATACAGCGTGCGCGATTTTGTAAATGCAGCAGCAAAAGAATTAGATATTAAAATAACCTGGAAAGGAAAAGGTAAGGATGAAAAAGGTTACGATTCATCGGGGAACATAATAGTCGCTGTTGATTCAAGATATTACAGGCCAACTGAAGTTGAAACGCTTCTTGGTGACGCATCAAAAGCAATGAAGAAGTTAGGCTGGAAACCAAAGATTAACTTTAATTCCTTAGTTTCAGAGATGGTTCAAGAAGATCTTAGCGCAGCTCAAAGAGATGAATTAACCAAAAAACATGGTTATAGAACCCCTGATTACAATGAGTAACTTTTTATATGCCTAAAAAAACTATTTTATTGACTGGCTCCGGCGGCATGGTTGGCCAAAATTTGCTTGAACATCCAGGTATATCTTCGTACGATATTATTTCACCCAGATCAAATGAGTTAGATCTTCGGAATTTTGAAAAGGTAGAAAATTATCTTTTAAAATACAAACCTGAGATGATTATTCATGCAGCTGGAAAAATAGGTGGCATTCAGGCAAACCTGAGGGAGCCCGTAAACTTTTTAGTAGATAATTTAGATATGGGCAGAAATATTGTTATGGCTGCTTATAAATCAGGAATTAAAAAGTTAATTAATATTGGTAGCTCTTGCATGTACCCAGCCAATATTTCTGAGCCCCTTAAAGAAGATATGCTTATGACAGGAAAATTAGAGGAAACCAATGAGGGATATTCAATTGCAAAATTAGCTACAGCACGATTATGTGAATATGTGTCAAATGAAGATAGTAGTTTTATTTATAAAACCTTAATACCATGCAATCTTTACGGGAAATTTGATAAATTTCAAGATGATTATTCGCATTTAGTTGCAGCAGTAATTCACAAGGTTCATCAGGCAAAAAAAAATGATGCAAACGAAGTTGAAGTCTGGGGTGATGGTATGGCGCGGCGTGAATTTATGTATGCAGGTGATCTAGCTGACGCACTAATTTGGTCAATCAATAAATTTGATGAGTTGCCTAAATATATAAATATTGGGTTAGGTGTTGATATAACAATTGATGAATATTATAAAAAAGTAGCTAAAGTTATTGGTTTTAATGGAGCCTTAACCCATGATACAACTAAGCCGGTAGGAATGATACGTAAGGTAGTTAATATAGATATACAAACTAAGTTAGGGTGGCATCCAAAGACAAGTCTTGAAGATGGGCTTCAAAAAACGTATGAATTTTATTTAAAAGAGATGGCTAAATGAGCTTCAAATATCCACTAGCAACAACGACTTGGGATCAAAAAGAAATTGATGCGATGCAAAATGTTATTGCATCAGGCGATTTCACTATGGGTAAACATGTAAAGTTATTTGAAAAAAACTTTTCAAAGTATATTGGTAGCGATCATGCTGTAATGGTAAATTCAGGATCATCTGCAAACTTATTAATGATCGCAGCTCTTTTTTATACCAAAAATTCTAAATTAAAATTAAAAAGAGGGGATGAGGTTATTGTCCCAGCTGTATCTTGGAGCACTACTTATTATCCTCTTTATCAATATGGTTTAAAAATCAAGTTTGTTGATATAGATATCGAAACACTTAATTATGATTTAGCTCAGTTAGAGTCAGCAATTACAAATAAAACAAGGGTAGTTTTAGCAGTTAACTTGCTTGGAAATCCAAATGATTTTGATTTTATTAATAGAATAATACAAGAAAAGAATATAATTTTATTGGAAGATAATTGCGAATCAATGGGGGCAACATTTAATAATAAAAAGGCTGGAACTTTTGGAGTAATGGGTACATTTAGTTCATTTTATAGCCATCATATTTCAACTATGGAGGGCGGGACAATAGTTACAGATGATGAAGAGTTATATCAAATACTTATTTCTCTAAGATCGCATGGGTGGACACGTGACCTCCCAGTCAAAAATTTAATTTGCGATGATAAAAGCGAGGACTTACTCGAAGAGTCTTTCCGGTTTGTGTTGCCTGGCTATAATGTTCGACCCTTGGAGCTTGAAGGAGCATTAGGTGTTGAACAGGTTAAAAAATTACCTATAATCATTTCTGAGCGACGTAAAAATGCTAAATTATTTGTAGAAACTTTATTTAACCACTCTGATTTACTAATTCAAAAAGAAGTTGGAATGAGTAGTTGGTTTGGTTTTAGTATTATCATTAGGCCGGACAGTTCTTTAACAAGAAAAGAATTAGTGAATAAGTTAAATCATTTAGGATTTGAAATTAGGCCAATTGTAACTGGTAATTTTCTTAAAAATGAAGTTATCAAATTTTTTGATTATGAGGTTTATGGCGATTTAAAAAATGCTGAATATCTTGATAAACATGGATTGTTTATTGGTAATCAGCATTACTCAATCAGTGATGCATTCGAAGCTTTATCAACATTAAAAATTTAAAAAAAAATATTCCTCATATTGATGACGTTATTTTTCGATCTGAAAAGATTGTTAAATCAATTGGTAGCGCCATACTTTCTGACGGACGATCACTTTCTCAATCACTAACAATTGACGGTATACCTTATTGGGATGTTTTTGCATCTGAATTAGCAAGTCGTTATATACCATCTGCCTTTGGTAAGTGTGGTTACAGTGAATTCTTAACACAATTAACTAAACCTATTCTTGTTAAATCAAAATACTTTATTCGAGACCTTGTACACCTTTATAAGCATAGTGATAGATATAATGGAAAATCTTTATCTAATAGAATTCTTTGTCTTGAATTTATGCCTCAGCAGAGTCGTGATGTAATGCAGCCGGTTATACGCTATCTTGCTGATCAAAAAAATATGCAAATAATGTCACTTAGAGATAGAAAATGGCCAATTGCTGAGGGTACTTTAAATTCTAACGAATTGCGCAGAACAATATGGGATTTTTGGAATGATGAGTTAAGTTTAAAGACAAGCATTTTAAATAGACAATTAAAGTTGATTAAGAAAAATTTTAATAACTCAAAAGCTTTGGAAAAAATTATTGACACTAGCGCGCCAGGCTTTAAAAAAAGTATTCAGCGAGCCTTGAATAGATTATTCATTGGCGAACTCTCGACATTAATTAGACAAGGTGTAATTTCTAAATTTATTCTAGAAAAACATCGCCCTTCATTAGTAATTGCTACTGACATTCATGATCCACGGACTAGAATTTATTTGCTGCAATGTAAGAATTTACAAATCCCTTGTTTAGCTCTACAACATGGACTGACTAACTCTGCCGCAATTGAATGGCGTTTTTTCCCCGCAGATTGTGTGGCTGTGTGGGGAAAACATTTCAAAAAGACTCTGATCTCACATGGTATTGCTTCTGATAAAATATTTGTGACTGGAGCGCCACGAAGTGATAGCTTATTTAATTCTAGTGATTCTGAAGCTAAATCTATAAAGAAGAAATTTGGTATTCCTAAAAATGCCCGCATAATATTGCTTGCTTCTACTTTTATATTAGGAAGTTATAATAAGCTTAATAATGATGCTGAGCTTCTTGAGGCAATGAAAAGGGCAGTTTTTGATTCCGTAGACAGTTTTAAAAATGTCTATCTCATTGTTAAAGCTCATCCTGAAGAGAATCAAAATGAAACTAAGTCATTTGCCTCAGATAATCCTAACATTATCTTTATTGATCAAAAGCAAGACATTCGACCTCTAACCAAGATATGTGATTGCTTTGTTTCTTTCGGATCAACGACGGCTATGGATGCAATATTGTTAGACAAACTTGTTGTTTGTCCTGCTTTTCCTGGTTGGGTTTGGAGTAATACTTGCATCGATACTGGTGTTGTTTTTGCTCCAGCTTCTCCCGAGGAGATTCGTGATATTTTTAAACTTGTTTCAATATCTAAACACACAATTTTGATCAATAAGCATAAGCATACTCGTGATAAGTTAGTTTCTGATTGGTTATATCGTCACGATGGCCAGTGTGCAAAAAGAATTGGAAATCTTGCCCTTAGTTTACGTTCTAACCATAAGAAATCGAAGGGCGCTTGCGCCTCATTACTTTAATGGACTTTTGTAAATTATATTATTATGTTGCTGAGCAAAATTTAGAAGTAATAATTATGTTTGAACACGTTTATGAAATATTAAAACCATCATCAACTTCCGAAAAAACTAAATACTATTATTTATAAGGCTACATAATATGAAATTAAAAAAATGTCGAATTTGTAACGGTAACTCTCTCACAGACTACTTAAACTTAGGGCTAACACCAGCAGCTGATGCTTTCATCAAGGTAGAGTTAAAGTCTCTAAATGACCCTGTTTATCCATTAGAAGTTTGTCTTTGTGATGATTGTGGAATTTCACAGTTGAACTATACAGTTGACCCCAAAATTTTATTTCAAAATGATTATCCATACGAATCATCAACCACTAAAACAGGCCGACTTCATTTTGATCAATTTGGAGAAAGTGTTGTGAAAAAAGCAGAATTAAGTTCTGATGACTTAGTAATTGATGTAGGGAGTAATGTCGGCGTTTTATTGGGTGCTTATCAAAAAAGAGGATGCAAAGTGTTGGGTATTGAACCTTCAAAACATATAGCTGCTAGTGCAAATGAAAATGGAGTTGAAACAATTAATGATTTTATAACCCCTGATTTAGCAAAAAAAATTGTTTCAAATAAGGGTCAAGCCTCAGTTATTAATATAACAAATGTTTTTGCTCATATTGATGATCTTGAAAGCCTAATGAAGGCAGTAGATTCATTATTGACAAAGGATGGAATGTTTGTAATTGAAGGACCCCATTTTTTAAATCTTATTGAGGCTTTAGAGTACGACACAATTTATCATGAGCACTTATTATATCTCTCAGTAAAGCCTTTAAACTCATTGTTTAATCGTTTTGGTTTTGAAGTATTTGATGTTGAAGAAGTTTTAATTCATGGGGGCTCAATAAGAATATTTGTTTGCAGAAAAGGCGAACATGATATAACAAATTCTGTTAATCAAATTATTGAAAAAGAGGAAAAAGCTAGTTTATTTGATATTTCGAGATTAAATAAATTTAGTGAGCAAGTGCAAGAACATAAAAAAGAATTACGCGAGCTTCTTTTAGGGATTAAAAAAACTGGCAAGACTATAGTTGCAGTTAGTGCACCCGCAAAGGGAATGACTTTATTGAATTATTGTGATATTGATTCTAATATTATAGATTTTATAACTGAAAAATCTCCTCTTAAGATTGGTAAATATTCTCCCGGCGCACATATACCAATTTTTTCAGATGAAAAACTCCGTGAAAAAAAAATTGATTTTGCTTTAGTGCTGGCTTGGAATTTTTCTGATGAAATTATGGAAAATCTTTCGGATTTTAAAAATGCTGGGGGTAAATTTATCATACCAATACCTAAACCAAAAATTGTTTAATTAAAAAAGGAATAAACATAATGATAATTCATAAAATAAAAGTTGCTCACCAGGATGAAAGAGGAGCAATATCAGACATACTCCAACAAGTCGTTGTAGATTGCGTCACGTTAATAACTATTACCAATGGTTCTATAAGAGGGAATCATTATCATAAAGATTCTATTCAATATTCTTATGTTTTATCTGGTGAAGTTATAGCATATACACAAATGCCAAATCAAAATGTTGAAAAGTCTATCTTAAAAGCAGGTGATATGCTTGAGTCACCTGTTATGGAAAGACATTCAATTCATGGTGTTGATGGTAATTCTGTATTACTTATTTTAACTAAGGGACCAAGAGGTGGTGGTCGTTATGAAGAAGATACTTTTAGAATATCTCCACTTCACGAGACCTTCGATTCATAATTCTTTTAATAATTATAACCAGGAGATGCTAATTAATGATACCAGTAAATTTACCTTTAGTTGATGGGCGTGAAAAAGAACTTTTAATTGAATGCATTGAGTCAGGTTGGATATCTGAAGGTCCTTATGTAAAAAAATTCGAAGAAAACTTCTCTAATTTTATTGGAATGAATCATGGTATTGCTGTTACAAATGGAACAGCTGCACTAGAAGCTGCTATTTTTGCAATAGATCTTAAAGAGGGTGACGAAGTTATTATGCCTTCTTTTACAATCATTTCCTGTGCAATTGTTGCGTTACGCTTTGGCGCAAAACCAGTATTAGTTGATATTGAGCCACTTACCTGGAATATTAATGTTGACCAGATCGAATCAAAAATTACTTCACGTACAAAAGCTATTATGGCCATTCACATGTACGGACACCCATGCGATATTGATCCAATTTTAGATTTAGCTAAGAAATATAATTTGAAAGTTATTGAGGATGCTTCGCAAGTTGCCGGAGCACTTTATAAAGAAAAGAGATGTGGTGGGATTGGTCATATTTCAGCATTTTCACTTTATGCTAATAAAATAGTAACAACAGGTGAAGGAGGAATGGTAATGACCTCCGATGATAAAATGGCAGATCGAGCTCGTAGCTATAGAAATCTATGTTTTAGACCTGACCGTCGTTTTTATCATACAGAGCTAGGTAATAACTTACGTATGACAAACATGCAAGGAGCAATAGGTATAGCTCAATTAGAACGTATTGATGAGTTTGTAGAAATTAAGAGGGCTAATGGAGCTCGATATAGGGAGTTACTCGATCCGATCCCGGGTATAAGAGCGCAAATAGAAAAGCCATGGGCTAAAATGGTTTATTGGATGTATGCTGTTGAGCTTGATGAGTCAACAGGATGGGATGCTGAGAAGATGATGGCTGAACTTTTTTCTCGTGGAGTTGAAACACGGCCTTTTTTCATTGGCCTTCATGAGCAACCAGCACTTCTTGATAAAGGCTTGTATCGAAATGAGGAATTTCCGGTGACTTATAATTCTTCTAGACAAGGTTTTTATTTACCATCAAGTATGAGTTTAACGGATACACAGATCAACTTTGTAGTTGATCAAATTAAAGATATTTTAGAAGTATAGAAAATAATATGCTGATTAAAACATCAAAATTATTTTCAGCAGAATTAAATAAAAATTTGTACCCGATCTCTGCAGATGACTATTTTAATAGAACAAAGGTTAGTACTTACAATTTATCAACAATGAGGTTGATTGTTAGAGAAAATATCAAGCCCATAAGAGATAATAATGACTTAAACATCTTAGATTGGGGATGTGGAAATTCATTATGGGCTTTTGCTTTATTTCCAAGGGCCTTTGTAACAGGCGTTGATATTTTAAAAAATAACCTGATTTATTCAAAGATTAATGCCAAAAAAAACGCTTCTAAATTTCGAGGCCTTCTATTTGATCGGGATATTTCCAAGTTGAGAGAAAATACATTTGATCACGCCATTTCAATTTCTTTGATTGAGTTTTTAAATAAAGAGATGTTTAATTTTATTTTTTCTAAAATATATGCCTCATTAAAACCTGGTGGAAAGCTATTTATAACACATCATAATTACCGTCTTTTTTCAGCAGTTTATTTACCTTGGCTATTGAGAGGTGGCTATCCTGCCTTAAAAAAACGTATGGGAATGGATATTCAAAAAAAAAGCACAAGAGAAGTTATTTCTGACTTCCAAAATATTGGATATATTTGTATTGATTCAGGCGCATTTAATCCCTATCCAACAAAGATTTGGCCACTAGTTTCTAGTAAAAAAGGTTATTTGGTCAGAAATAGTTTAATTAAAAATTGGTATTACACCCACTATATAGTATTACAAAAACCTGAAACTAATAACTAATATGAACAAAGGTAGAGATAAGTGAAGATCGGAATAGATGCTAGAGTGCTAGAGTGGCGTCGGGGCGGTGTTGCACGTATCGTCCTAAACATTCTGAAAATCTGGCAAAGAGGAGGGGATAAGCATCATTTTGTCTTATATTTCCAAAATTATATTCCGGATGATAATTTTTTGCGCCATCCAAATTTTGAACTAAAATTACTTAAGGGGCCAAAGTTACTTCGTATTCACCGTATTGTTGCCGAGCAATTTTTAATGCCCAGTCAGCTTAAAAAAGATAATTTAGATCTTTTTTTTGCAACAGGTTATAGCGCACCTTTATTACTTCGATCAGTCAAGATTGTCGTTGCTGCTTGGGATATTTCATACAGCACACACCCTGAACATTATTCTTGGAGGCACCGCATTTCTTTGGATTATTTTTCGCGTAAATCATGCGGATGTGCAGCTGGGGTAATAACTGCTTCGACATTTGATGCTAAGCAAATTGAAAAATACTATAAAGTTAGACCTCAAAATATTTCAACAGTTTATCTTGCAGCTGATAAGAAATTCACAGCGAAGCGTAACAAATCTGAAATTAATCGTATCACTGTGAAATATAAATTACCTTCAAAGTTTATTTTATCAATGGGTGTAATTCAAAATCGTCGTAATATAGATGTAATAATAAATGCTTTTAAGCAACTCAAGAATGAATACAATGATTTTTCATTTGTTTTAGTTGGAAGAAATTACACTCAACCGTACATTAATATCGAAGGCATGATGAAAGAAATGATAGAAGAGAAGCATGCTCTTTATATCCCTTGGATCGAGGATGAGGATTTACCCGCACTTTATCAGGCCGCTCATTCTTATATTTGTACTTCCACGGTGGATGGCGAAGCTCTTATGCTTAAAGAAGCCATGCAATCAGGTACCCCAGTTATTACCTCGCCTTTATTGAAAGATGCTATTGGTGGTAATGGTTTAATTATTGATGATCCAACAAATATTCTTAATACTTCTAAAATTTTACGCATTGCAATGAGTGATGACTTACTACGAAATAAGCTTATTAAAGATGGAAAAAAATGGACTCAAAATATTACATGGGAACGCGTAGCTGATAATATCCTTACTTTTTTGGAGTCAAGATAATTAAAAAAGAATCAACAATTTTTCTTTTGAAAAATTTTTGGCGTCATATCCCAAAAAAAAGAAAAGGCCAGTTATTAGCACTTATTTTATTAACTATTCTTGTTTCATTTGCGGAGATTGTAAGTATTGGAGCAGTCTTACCTTTCTTAGGTGCCTTGACTGCACCAGATAGAATTTTAGATATCCAATCCTTACAACCATTTTTTAATAAATTAAATATTCAAAATTCATCTGAGCTATTATTTCCAATGACGCTTATATTTATAATCGCGGCAATAATATCTGGCATTATGAGATTAATTTTGTTGTGGACTCAGACTCGTTTTGGTTTTGCGATAGGGGCAGATATCAGTATCTCTGTTTACAGACATTCACTTTATTTACCATATTCCGCACATGTTTCGCAAAATAGTAGTGAATTTATATCAGGAATAACAAACAAAACAGGAATGATTGTTACTCAAGTTATTTTACCAATTTTATTAATTATCAGTGCAAGCATTATATTAAGTGCAATCTTTATAACTCTTTTATTAATTGATCCCTTAGTTGCAATTATTGCAACTTTTGGATTTGCTGCGACTTATGCCTTTATTTTGTTCTTAACAAAAAAAAGGTTACTAACGGATAGTGATAATATTAGTAAGAAATCAAATTTATTAATTCAGTCATTACAGGAAGGGTTTGGCGGTATTAGAGATGTTCTGATTGATGGTACACAAGAAGTCTACTGTAGAATTTTTAGAGAAGTTGATTTGCCTTTAAGAAAGGCTCAAGCTGGTATAACAATTATTGGTCAAACCCCACGATTTATAGTTGAGGCCTTTGGAATCACTATTTTAGCCTCGGTAGCTTATTATCTAGCACTGAGTTCAGATGGGATAAATAAAGCAATACCTGTGCTTGGTGTTTTTGCTCTTGCCGCACAAAGATTATTACCATTACTGCAACAAGTTTATGCTAGCTGGACATCGATAATTGGTTGTAGTGCCTTACTTAAAGATGTTTTATTTTATCTTAACCAATCATTACCAGAATACTACAACCTCCCTTCACCTTCTTTGATAAAATTTGATAATTATATTCGACTACAAAATTTAGATTTTCGCTACAGTCCCGACACCCCATCCATTATCAAGGGCTTTAGTTGTAAAATAAATAAAGGAGAGAAAGTTGGATTAATTGGAACAACTGGAAGTGGTAAAAGTACTTTGATAGATATTATAATGGGATTATTAATTCCAGAAGATGGCCAGTTGTTTATTGATGACCAATTAATTACATCTAAAAATTATCGCTCTTGGCAGCTTCATATTTCACATGTACCTCAAAATATTTTTTTAGCAGATACGACAATTTTAGAAAATATTGCCTTTGGTGTTCCACTTGATGAAATTGACCATGAATTAGTTTCTGAATGTGCAAAAAAATCTCAAATTTCTCAAACTATTGAGTCGTGGTCCTTAAAATACGATACCTTAGTTGGCGAAAGAGGAGTTAGACTTTCAGGTGGACAAAGGCAGCGTATTGGAATTGCTAGAGCTTTATACAAACAAACAGATGTAATTATTTTCGATGAGGCTACAAGTGCTTTAGATGACCAAACTGAGCTTAAAGTAATAGATAATATTTTTAATCTTAATCCTGATATTACAATCTTAATTATTGCTCATAGACTTACAACACTTAAAAAGTGTAACCAAGTTATTGAGTTAGAAGAGGGAAGGGTATTAAGATCAGGGACTTACAAAGAGATAGTCGGGAAAATATAATGGAAAAATACTTATGAGTAAATCAGAAATAATACTAATAGGAGCGGGCGGTCATGCAATATCTTGTATTGATATTATAGAGCAGCAAGATAAATTTAAAATTGCTGGCTTGATTGGGATTGAAGAGGAGTTAGGAAAGATTGTCTGCGGACACAGGGTTTTTGGAGTAGATAAAGATTTATCCGAATTACTTAAGCAATATAAAAATGCTCTTATTGCAATTGGACAGATTGATACAGACAAAAGAAATAATATTTATAGCAGAGTATTAGCTCTAGGCTTTATCATCCCAACTATTATCTCACCTAACGCTTATGTTTCAAAGCATGCTGATATTGGAAAAGGAAATATCATTATGCATGGGGTGATAATTAATGCAGGAGTTAGAATTGGTGATGGTTGTATAATTAATTCAAGAGCATTAATTGAGCATGATGTTCAGATTGAAGATGGCTGTCATATTTCAACAAATTCTACATTAAATGGAAATGTAAAGATTGGTTCAGGAACTTTTATTGGTAGCTCAACGTGCGTTAAAGATAATATTTCAATTGGTAAGAATTGTACAATTGGTATGGGTCTGTCTATTAGGAAAGATCTTAAAGATAAATCAAGGTTTACGGGTTAATGAAACATATTAATAAAACATTTATTATTGCAGAAGCTGGAGTTAATCATAACGGTTCAGTTGAAATTGCAAAAAAATTGGTTGATGCTGCAGTTAGTTCTGGAGCAGATGCAGTAAAGTTTCAGACTTTTAAAGCTGAAAATTTAGTTTGCAAAGGCATGGAGAAGGCGGACTACCAAAAGAAAAATACTACAAATGATGAATCTCAATTTGAAATGATTAAAAGTCTTGAGTTAGATAAAAATGCTCATTACGAACTTATTAAGTATTGTGATAATAATATTATATTTTTATCAACTCCATTTGATCATGAAAGTATTGACTTGCTTAATAGTTTAAAACTTCCTATTTTTAAAATCCCTAGCGGTGAAATAACTAACTATCCATACCTTAAAAAAATTGCAGGATTAAACAAGAAAGTAATTTTATCAACTGGTATGTCAACATTGGAAGAGGTTAGGTCAGCAGTAAAAATATTACTTAACGAAGGTGTTGATAAAACTGATTTGACTATTTTGCATGCAACTTCAGAATACCCTTGTCCGATTGATGAAGTAAATTTACTAGCAATGAAGACACTTGGTAGAGAGTTTAATCTTAAATTTGGATACTCAGATCATACTGAAGGAATTGTTGTCCCAATCTCAGCAGTCGCTCTTGGCGCAAGCGTAATTGAAAAACATTTTACTTTGGATCGAAATATGGAAGGGCCGGACCACAAATCTAGCTTAGAGCCTAATGAATTAACCATGATGATTGATGGCATTCGTAGAATAGAAAAGGCGCTAGGAGACGGAAAAAAAAATCCCTCTACTAGTGAAATAAAGAATATTAATATTGCAAGAAAGTTTATTGTTGCCTCTAAATTTATTAAGTCTGGAGAGTTATTTACAAGTTCTAATATTATTGCAAAACGTTCTGGAAAAGGAATATCTCCAATTAATTGGAATAAAGTAATCGGACAAAAAGCAAAAAAAGATTTTAACGAAGATCAAATAATTGAATTGTGACATTATAAAATCAATATGATATATATATCTACAGGCGGAATTAAAAATAAAACAGCTGCTCAATTTTCAGAAGAATTATTTTCCTATGGAATAAAAGATATTGAATTATCTGGGGGCATGCACTCGAAAAGCTTGTTAGACGAAATTCTTGTTCTCTCTCAAAAAGTTAATTTTCAAATTCATAATTATTTTCCACCACCTGAAAAACCATTTGTATTAAATTTAGGGTCATTAGATGCTGAAGTTGGAGAGAGGAGTTACAAACATGTTTTAAAAGCACTTGAGTGGTGCTCAATAATTGGATCTGATCATTATAGTTTTCATGCTGGTTTTTTATTAGATCCTGGCGTAAATGAGCTTGGAAAAAAGATTGCTGATAGAAAATTATATAATAGAGATAAATCTAAAGAATTATTTGTTTCAAGGGTAAAAAAATTGTATGAAATTGCAAAAAATTTAGGCATCACCCTTATGATTGAAAATAATGTGTTATCAAAAAATAACTCTCTAGAATTTAGTAGTAATCCATTATTAATGTGCGCCCCTGAAGAATGTAATGAGTTGCTTAATAATCTTCCAGAGGGTGTAAAACTATTAATTGATGTAGCCCATTTAAAAGTATCCGCGAATTCATTAAACTATAACCCTAAGAAGATGTTCCAATTGTGTGAGAATAGGATTGGTGGCTACCATTTAAGTGATAATAATGGCTTATCTGACACTAACAACCCTTTTAATTCAGAAGCATGGTTTTGGAGGTACATTAACCCTTCAATAAATTATATTAGTATCGAGGTGTATAGTCCAGATATAAATCTATTGCTAGAGCAGCGCAAACTTACTAAATTAAAATTAAATATAAAATGAAAATTAATATTGATAATTTATTTGTTGAGCTACCTATAGACTTCAAAGAAGCTCTTAAAACTATTGAAATAAATGGGTTAGGAATCATATTTTTTATTGATTCCAATAAGAAATTGATAGGTTCATTTTCAGATGGCGATTCACGAAGAGTTATTTTAAAAGAAACATCTTTACCTAAAATGATCGAAAAAAATTCAGATTTCTACAATAAAAAACCACATTACCTTCCTTTTGATTGCCAGATAAGTGAAATTTGGACTCTATTTCATCACAATATTAAATGCGTACCTTTGGTGGATAATGATATGAATGTGGTTGATTTTTCAACTTCTTCACGTGTAAGGAAATTTCCAATATTACAGCCTGATATCGGTGACGAAGAAATTAACAATCTTCTAGAATGTGCAAATACTGGATGGATATCTTCACAAGGAAGATTTATTAAGGAATTCGAAGTTGGTTTTAGTGGTTATTTAAATGGTGGCCATGCTGTTGCTGTCTCAAGTGGAACGGCAGCTTTACAGTTAGGTATGTTGGCTTTAGATATCGGAGCCAATGATGAAGTTATAGTTCCAAATTTTACTTTTGGAGCCTCAATAAATGCAATTATTCATGTTGGCGCCATTCCAGTCCTTGTAGATGTTGATCCTGAAACATGGACTTTAAGCTTAAAAGCTATTGAGGCAGCAATAAATAAAAATACAAAAGCAATTATGCCTGTCCACTTGTATGGACAATCAGCACATATAGATGAAATTAACAAAATCGCTAAAAATAATAATTTACATATTGTAGAGGATTGCGCAGAGGCCCTTGGCGGAACTTACAAGAAAAGATTGATAGGTAGAGATGGTGATGCTACTTGCTTTAGTTTTTTTGCTAATAAACTAATCACTACTGGAGAGGGTGGTATGGTAGTTTTTAAGGATAAAAAAACAGCTGATAAAGCAAAAATTATGAGGGATCATGGAATGAGTCCGCAAAAAAAGTATTGGCATGAATTTGCTGGCGTTAATTTTAGAATGACTAATATGCAGGCATCAATTGGTGTCGCTCAACTTAAAAAAATAAATAATTTTTTATTAAAAAGAAAAAATGTTTTTCAAAGGTACGATAAAAATTTTAAATCAAATAGCCAGTTATTATTGTTACCAAAGAACAGTTGGTCAGAAAATTCTTATTGGCTATACACACTTGTAGTAAGTGAATTTACTGAGAAAAAAAGAGACAAATTATTAAAGGCGCTAAGCGATAGGGGAATCGATGCAAGACCAGGATTTTATCCTTTACATAAAATGCCACCTTATCAGAAATATTCTAATGGAAGCGATTATCCAATTTCATCATTCTTAGGTACTTCTACAATTAACCTTCCATCTTCACCAGGGCTAACTTTTGATGAGATTGATCATATTGCACAAATTGTTATAAATGAGTTAGAAAGGTTCAAATAAAAAACCCTGTGAGCATTAAAAAAATATTAATTGTTGGTCTCGGAAGTATTGGGTTAAGACATTCAAGAATTGCTAGAGAGATTTTTCCAGATAGTACGATTGCAATTCTAAGACATCAAGAAACTAAAGAAATCCCAAAAGGAGCTAATAAAGTATTCTTTGCTTTAAGTGATGTAATGCAATTTAACCCTCAAATAGCTATTGTTTGTGGCCCTGCATCGACTCATGTTGAAATTTCTTTAGCTTTGGTTCAGGCGGGTGTGCATGTGCTAGTTGAAAAACCAATATCAAACACACATGAAGGCTTAGAGGAGTTAAATCATGAAGCAGTGAAAAATAACTGTGTATTAATGGTTGGATATAATTTACGATACCTTTCTTCATTGAACAAGTTTAAGGACTTGATAGATGATAATTTTATTGGAAATCTTTATTCTGTTAGAAGTGAGGTGGGACAATATCTGCCAAGTTGGCGAGATAAAGATTACAGAAAGACGGTTTCAGCTCAAAAAATTCTTGGAGGTGGTGTTTTGCTTGAACTTAGCCATGAATTAGATTACTTGAGGTGGATTTTTGGTGATGTAGAATTTGTTCAAGCTCAATTAAGCAAACAAAGTATGCTTGATATTGATGTGGAAGATAATGTAAATATCCTTATAGCGTTTAAAAATACTAATTTAGTTGCATCATTAAGTTTAGATTTTATTCGGCACGATAAGGTTAGAATGTGCCATGTAATTGGTGAGAAAGGAAGCTTAAGGTGGAATGGGTTGAACGATCAGGTTGACTTATTCGAAGCAAATAGTGATGGATGGAAGAATGTATATAAAGGTGAGACCAATCTAGACCAAAGCTATAAAGAAGAGTGGTTGCATTTTATTGAATGTGTAAATAAAAAAGAACGCCCGATGATTTCTTTTCAAGATGGCGTTGAAGTTTTAAATATTGTAGAAAGCATTAAAGATGCTTCTTCTTCTGGGAAAAGGGTAAAGGTTAAATGAATATTACTGCTTTCATTTTTGCTAGAGGTGGATCAAAAGGTCTTCCTGATAAAAATATAAAGATTTTAAATGGAAAGCCTCTTATAGCTTGGTCAATTGAGCATGCAAAAAAAGTAAATAGGATTGGTAGAGTTATAGTTTCAACTGACTCAGATGAAATAGCTAGGATTGCAAAGGAATATGGTGCTGAGGTTCCTTTTATGAGACCTTTGGAGTTAGCAACTGACGAATCACCAGAATGGCTTTCTTGGCAGCATGGATTAAAATATCTTAAAATTACTGATGGATGCCTCCCTGATTTAATGCTATCTATACCTACTACAGCCCCATTAAGAGATGTTGAAGATATTAATAATGTAATTGATGAATATCAAAAAAATGATACTGATATGGTAATTACTGTTACTGATCCATATCGAAGCCCTTTTTTTAATATCGTAAAAGAAGGGTTAAATGGGTATGTTGACTTATTTATGCCGAGTAAGAAAGTTATAAGTAGAAGACAGGATTGCCCTAAAACATTTGATATTACAACCGTTGCTTATGCAGCAAGACCATCTTTTGTTTTAAACAAAAAGAATATGTTTGAAGGTCGAGTTCGACAAGTTATTGTTAAGAAAGAAACATCATTAGACATAGACACATTGATTGATTTTGAATTTGCTGAATATTTGTTTAAAAAAAGGAATTGAAAGATTGCCAAAAAATAAAATAATTCACCTTCAAACAGAAATGAGATTATGTAATTGCTGTGGTGGTTCAGACCTAGAATTAATGTGGTCAAATAAAAGTATTATTGTTAAAAGTTCAAGCACATGGGAGTTTCCAGTAAACGTTTCCATTTGTCGTAATTGTGGATTTTGTTTTTCATCACCAAGTCCGAATAGTGATGATCTAATGAAATATTATGGGGATGGAAATACTAGCTATAAGGAAATAAGTTTACCTTATTCAATTGAAGAAAGACTTCGAATTCTAGACAAATATAAAGTCCCAGATGGAATTTTTGTTGAAATTGGAGGAGATGCTCCAGGGGAGTTTCACCGAAGATGTAGTAAATATTTCAACCAACTACACTCAATTGAAGCTACTAAAGATTTAAAAAATAAATCTATTGATATCAATACTTTAAATGAATCAGTTGATGTAATATCTCATTATGATGTATTAGAGCATGTCCTAGATATAAAGCAATTTCTATTAAATTGCTTTAGTGCTTTAAAGCGAGGAGGAGTTATGATTTGCGAAGTACCTAATTTAAAGCTTTACCCTGACAACCTCCTTCTCCAAGAGCCTGATCATGTTAATCATTTCACAATCTCTTCTTTAAATTTAATTGCCGAGAAGATTGGCTTCAGTCTTATTGACACCGATAATAATGCCAGTAGGCCACATGGATTTGTGGCCATATTTAAAAAAGAGGGAGTAGATATACCTTGTAAAAAAGAATATAAAAACGAATTTATTGAGGCGAGGAAATACATAGCCGGGGCTTTAAAACAAATTCATAATAACGATATTCATTTAACTAATTTAAGAAAGAAAATGAATCAATTAACCAAGGATGGTAAAAAAATTATTTTATGGGGGGTAACAGACCTTCTTAGATCCTTAATTAAAGATTATAAATTTTCAGATAAAGCTATTGTTGTTGATTCTGATCCTCGTCGAAAAGACGATTTAATATTAGATGGTATTGGGGTAAGTCAGCCCATAAAATGTGTTGAAAATTTTTTACAGGCAGATCTATTAGTTATTTGTGCTCCACGTTATGCTTCTGATATTTTGACTTGGATTGAAAGCAATACTGGAAAAATTTTCAAAGATGCATCCCTTAGCATTATTGGGGTTAATTCACATGGCAAAACTTTAAGGTAAATATTATGAGAACAATTGTTATTTTAGGCGGATCTTCAAGCATTGGAAAAGCAATTTTTAATCAATTTAATAATAAAAATAATAAAATTATATCAACTTATTTTTCAGAGGGTAGCCCTGCTAATACCTCCAAGAATAATGAATTATTTTGTGTTGATTTAGATAATAATAAAAGTATTATTGAATTTTCTGAAAAATTAATTTCAGAAAAAATTACTATTGATATTTTAATCTCATTAGTTGGTATTCTACCTGGCAAAAATTTATTGGAATATACTTTTGAAGAGATTGATAAGGTTCTATCAATTAACTTTACTGGCCAAGCAAAGTTAATTCGAAATATAATTCCTTTGCTATCAACAAAATCAAAACTACTTTTAATGTCTTCAATATCAGGTCAAAAAGGTAGCTATGATCCTTTTTATGCAGCTTCAAAGGGAGCGTTGCTCTCTTTTGTTAAGTCAGTATTGCCAAGCCTACCTACTGGAGCTACTATTAATGCTATTGCACCTGGGTTAGTTCAAGATAGCACAATGTTTAAGAATATGACTTTTGATAGGCAAGAATCCCACAAGAAACAAGTAAATTCTGGCAAGTTATTGAATCAAGATGATTTAGCTAAAATTATTTATGATCTATGCGAAGACCATTGGAGTCACCTAAATGGCGCTTGCATTGATTTAAATGGCGGTCAATATGTCCGTTAATAATTGCAAGCGAACTATTAATGATAAATTAATATCACACTTTAATAATTTTTGGTTTGCGGCTACAGAACCAATCAAGGTTAAATATGCACGCTTAAGATTCGAAAAAGATTATATACAAACAAACAAAAAACCACTCGTAAGTATTTGTGTACCAACTTTTAATAGAGGATCAATCTTAATTGAGCGAGCAGTAAAATCAGCATTGTCTCAATCGTATAAAAATATCGAATTAATTGTTGTTGGAGATTGTTGCACTGATGATACGGAAGAATTATTATCCCGAATAAAAGATCCAAGATTAAAATTCTATAATATGAAAAAAAGAGAAAGACGTTATCCGCAAAATATTGAAAATCATTGGTTTGTTGGCGGGGCTGCTCCTGCTAACAAAGCTATGGATTTAGCTGCTGGATCATGGATAACCCGATTGGATGACGACGACACATGGACAAAAGACCATATTGAAAAACTCTTAACATTTGCTATGGACGGGGATTATGAATTTGTTTCCGGCCTTTACGAAGAAGAACGTTTTGGAAAAAGAAAAGTAGTCCAAGGGCGAATGGCTCTAGATAATTATTACACAAGAACTACTAGCATAAATAGCTCAAAAATTGGTGGTGTTTCAACATGGCTATATAGATCTTATTTAAAAGGAATGAAATATAACTTAAATTGCTGGCGTAAGGATTGGAATCAAGTTTGGGATATTGATTTAGTCCTTAGAATTTATAATGCTAGAGTTAGAATGGGCTTTCTTGAAGAGGTTGTTGCTTATGTTCTTCCAAGGCCTGGAGAAGAATCAATTGGTCTTGATGCTTACAAGCTAACAAGAAAAGAAAAATTAAAGCAATATAAATTTAAATAAAAGCCCTTGGGAAAAATATGAAAACTAAAGTTTTAGTTACAGGTGGAGCAGGGTTTTTAGGCTCGCATTTATGTGAGAAGTTGTTAAATAACAATTATGATGTGTTATGTATTGATAATTATTCGACAGGCTCCAAAGATAATATTGCAGAGTTACTAAAGAATCCATTTTTCGAAGCCACTAGACATGAGGTTACTTTACCTTTTTATACTGAAGTAGACCAAATTTATAATCTAGCCTGTCCAGCAAGCCCAATCCACTATCAAAAAGATCCAAGTCAAACTACTAAAACATGTGTTCATGGGGCAATAAATATGTTGGGCCTTGCGAAACGAACTAATGCGAGAATTTTACAGGCTTCAACTTCTGAAGTTTATGGCGACCCTGAAGTTCATCCACAAACAGAAGGTTATTGGGGTCGGGTCAATCCAATTGGCATTAGGAGTTGTTATGATGAAGGAAAGCGTTGTGCTGAGACGTTATTTTTCGATTATCACCGCCAATATGATTTAGAGATTAAAGTAGCACGAATTTTTAACACATATGGCCCAAAAATGAATCCATTTGATGGAAGAGTAGTCAGTAATTTTATAGTTCAAGCGCTAACGGGTGAAGATATAACTATTTATGGAAAAGGGGAGCAAACGCGAAGCTTTTGTTATGTTGATGATCTTATTAATGGCATTACAAAATTTATGAACTCACCATCGGATATTAATGGCCCTATAAATCTTGGTAATAATTTAGAATTCACTATGATTGAGTTAGCAGAAAAAGTTTTAAACCTTACCAACTCAAAATCTAAACTTATATTTAAGCCATTGCCATTAGATGACCCTCGTCAGAGACAACCTGATTTAACTAAAGCAAAAACAGAGCTTGATTGGGTGCCTTCCGTAAGTCTAGATGACGGGCTTAAAGAAACAATTAATTATTTTAAGAAAATAGTGGGGTAAAAATTTTGATTTTAAATAACAAGGTTATCGTCGTAACCGGTGGCTCTGGACTTCTGGGGAAAGCATTTATAAAAGAAATATTAGACTATGGCGGAATAGCTATTTTAACTGATATTAATACTTCATTAGCTCAGGACTTTATAGATAAAATAAAAGTTAAGTATCCAAATCATTTTTATGCCGCCAATATGGATATTACCAATAAGTCATCAATTAATTCTCTAATTAAAGATATTTCTAAAAGATATGGTGGAATAGATTGTATCGTTAATAATGCTTACCCAAAGAACAAGAATTATGGAAAGCAAATTGAAGATGTCAGTTATGAAGACTTTTCTGAAAACATATCCACTCATGTTGGAGGTTATTTTTTAACATCCCAACAGTTTGGAATTTTCTTTAAAAATCATAAGGGTGGAAATATTATAAATATCGGCTCTGTATATGGAACTTTGTCTCCTCGCTTCGAGCTCTATGAGGATACAGCGATGACAATGCCTGTTGAATATGCAGCAATAAAAGCATCCATTATCCAAATGACTAAATATTTTGCACAATATTTTAAAAAAGACAATATCAGAGTTAATTGCTTAAGCCCTGGCGGGATACTAGATAATCAACCAGAATCATTTATTCGATCATACAATTCTTTTTGCTCACAAAAAGGAATGTTAGATCCTCTTGACGTTGCAAGTACACTCATTTTTCTTTTATCCGATGCATCTAAATTCATAACTGGTCAAAATTTAATTATTGATGATGGTTTTTCACTTTAATCTACTATTCTTATAAATGAAAAAAAATGTCGATATTGTTATTATTGGCTGTGGAATTTTTGGGGCTGAAATTTCTTTGATGGCTTCCAATTTAGGCCTTTCAGTTAAAGTCTTTGAGGCAAACGAAGATATTCTTTTAGGCGCCTCAATGAATAATCAGAATAGGTTACACCTCGGATTTCATTATCCAAGAGATATCGAGACTGGTATTCAGTCAATCAGAGGATTCGATTCATTTAAGAAAAAGTATGAAAGATGCATTCAGTCTAATTTTTTAAATACTTATTTTATTGCTGACAATAATTCACTTACAAATTTTGATAAGTATTTAAATTTTTGTACTCAATTAGGTGTCCCCTTTAAAAAAATTAATAGCGATGACTTACCAATCAAGACAAAAGGGGTAAAAAAAGGAATTTCGTGTAATGAGGTTGTGTATGACTGTGACTTGCTTCGCGAAATAGTAAAAGAAAATATTAAAAATAATAATATTGATATCTCATTAGTAACCAGAGTCGTTGAGATAAGTAAGAAAAATAATGTATTTAATATAAAAACACATTCTGGAGATGAAATAGAAGCACAGGTTGTTGTTAATGCAACATATGGAGCAAGTAACTACTTAACTGAACAGTTGGGGATCTTAGTTCCTGAAAGGCAATATGAATACACTGTCGTTCCAATAATTGAATTAGATATTGATAAAATTGGAATAACAATTATGGATGGACCATTTTTGACTATTTTGCCGCATGGAAAGTCTAATAACTTTCTTTTATATCATGTTGATTTATCGGTAATTGCTTCTGAAGTAAGAACTAAGTTAGATTTAAATTGGCTTTCGAAGAAAACCTCACCTTTGAGCAAAATAAACAAACAAAAATATTTTGAAACAATGATTGGTCAATGTAAAAAACTTATACCTGTTTTAGAAAATTCTAAACTTATAGATTTTCTTGAAGGACCAAGAATGGTTCTTCCAAGAAGAGACCATAGCGATGCGCGCCCTTCATTAATTACAGAGACTAATAATTATATTGAAGTTTTTTCCGGAAAGATTGACCATAGTATTTGGGTAGCAGAAGAAATTAGCAAAGGACTACAAAAAAAGTTTAAGAACTAGTCTCTAAACATAAAAGGAATTAAATGATAAATAATTTAGATTTTTTAGTTTGTCCAGAGTGTAAGAGCCAATTACATAAAAATACTGGCACAGAATTACAATGTGTTAAATGTTCTAATAAATATGAAATTAAAGATGACATTCCTATTTTACTTCCTCAAAATCTAGAAGAATTTAAAGTTTTAGAAGCTGCATATCATGATCAAGAGGCTCATCAATATGCTGAAATAAATATGATTGATTCCTATCATGTAACCCACTACATTGAAAAATACTTAAATATAGTGAATACACTTGATAAAAATTCTATTCTACTGGAGGTAGGATCTGCGGATGGAAATGATGCTAATCTTATTAACAATTCGGGAATAACCGTTATTCAAAGTGATATATCATTCGGAATGGTAAAGCTTGCAAAAGATAATAAGAAAATTAATTCTCAAACAGTTTATGTTGTGTCTGATGCAGAAAAAATACCATGTAATGATAATAGTTTAGACGCAATTTTAATTGTAGCTACTTTACACCATCTCCCCTCGCCAATTAATTTTTTCAAAGAGGCAAGAAGAACTTTAAGGCCTGGAGGGCTATTAATCATTGGGGTTGAGCCTAATAGCTGGCCTTATTTTAGTTTTTATCCATTTATTCGCTTTGTTAAGAAAATAATTAGATTAGATAAGTATCTAAAATCTAAACATTCAGGTATTTCAATAGGAGATTCAGAAACTGAGGGATTTTCCTATTCTGATTTTAAATTGTTTCTTAATGAATCTAATTTAAAATTAGTGAAAATTCAAAGAATATGGTTTTTACTTGGCTTCATTCATACAATACTTTCGATTATTAATAGCAAACTACCAAGTCATAAAGTAATTAAAATACCAACCTTTCTCCAAAAAATACTTATTTATATAGATGAGTTAATTTTATCTATACCAATCATAAGAAATTTTTGTTGGCACTGGACCTTGGTCGCTAAAAAAAATAATAACTAAATAGTAAGGATTAAATTTTGAAAATTAGTGTTTGTATGGCGTCTTATAACGGCTCTAAATTTATTAAAAATCAAATAACATCAATACTGAGTCAGCTAGCCAAAAGTGATCAGTTAGTTATTGTTGATGACTGTTCTTTTGATAACACAGTTAATATTATAGAAAGTATTAAAGATCCTCGGATCAAATTATTTAAAAATATTAAGAATATTGGAGTGGTCGGTACATTTAATAGGGCATTAAAAATTGCTAAAGGAGACATCATTCTTCTAAGTGACCAAGATGATGACTGGTTAGAAAATAAGGTTTCTTTTGTAAGAAATTTTTTTCTATCTAACAAAATTGATTTGTTAGTTCATGATGCAAAAATTAAGCAAGGTGGGAGCATAGTTACTAATTCTCTATTTGAGCAGATTGGAAGTTCAAGTGGTTTATTCAAGAATATATTTAGCAACACATACACAGGTTGCTGTATGTCTTTCAGGCGAAGTATTTTAAAAAAAATATTACCAATCCCACATAAAAAAGGAATATTTCATGACGCGTGGATTGGAATTTTAGCTAAGTTTTATAGATTTAGGGTTATTTTTATTGCAACCCCTTTGATTGTCTACAATCGACATGAGAGTAACGTATCTACAATGAAACGGAGGAGTATTCTTAAAATTATTCCTGACCGAATAAATCTAATCATAGCTCTAATTCGAAGAATAATTTATGGGAAATAGGAAGTCCATATGTTTTATAGCAACTGCTGAATTTGCAGTAAGTGCATTCTTAGTAAGCCATTTAAAAGAGCTATCTAAATATTACGATTTGACAGTTGTTGTTAAGCTTAAAAACCCTAAATTCTTAATTGATCAAGAATTAGATGTTAAATTAGTTAATATTAATTTTTCAAGGAAAATTAGTATTATTTCAGATTTTCTTTCACTTATTCAGTTAGCATATTTATTTTTGATTAAAAGATATGATGCTGTTCATTCAATCACACCCAAAGCTGGCTTACTAGCAATGGCCGCTTCATTTTTAACATTTATCCCTGTAAGGGTGCATTGTTTTACTGGGCAAGTTTGGGCGACTAAGACAGGACTATCTAAATCATTTTTAAAGTTAATTGATAAATTAATAGGTATGTTATCTACTCAAAATATTGTTGACAGCAAGTCCCAATATAATTTTCTTGTTAAAGAGAATGTTTTAAAAAAAGTTAAGTCATTAGTTTTTGGAAGTGGCTCAGTATCCGGTGTTGATTTATTAAAATTTAAACCAAATACAAAAGTAAAAGTAACATTACGTAATAAACTTAAAATACCACCAGCTTCCTTTGTTTTTATATTTCTTGGACGCTTAAATTCGGATAAGGGTGTATACGACTTAATTAATTCATTTAAATCAGCAGATTTAAAATCTGCATATTTGCTTTTAATTGGTCCGGATGAGGAAGATATTTCAACTAAATTTAAGAGCAATCAATCAAATATTATATTTTCTGGGGCAACCTCATCTCCCCAAGATTATTTAGCTGCATCCGATATACTTTGTTTACCAAGCTATCGTGAAGGGTTTGGGAATGTTGTAATTGAGGCTGCAGCTAGCGGACTGCCTTCAATTGTTTCAAACATATATGGCTTATCTGATGCAATTGTTCGAAATAATACTGGCTTAGCGCATGAGCCAAATGACTTGAAAGAGATAACCAGATTAATGATAGCTGTATTTAATGACAGAAAGTTAGTTGCTAATCTTGGTAAGGCAGCAAAAAAAAGGGCAATAAGTGAGTTTGATTCAAAAATATTAGTTAAACACTGGAAAGATTTTTATCAGCATAACTTAACCTAGTCAATTTCTAATCGATGCTTAATCCATTGCCTTCATTCCTCTGATAAAATGACACAAATGGATTCCAACATTTTCTTCAATTTTTTCTATTCTAAAGAATTTCTTTTAGCATTTTTTACAACGCTCTCAGTTGCAACCTTACTCACTTGGTTCATCCTGAACTCTAAAAGATTCAATCAGTTTCTTGATATACCGAATCAGCGATCACTTCATGCTGCACCAATTCCTAGGCTAGGGGGTCTTGCTATTATGTCTTCGATCACGTTTTCAGCTACCCTATATTCCCCAGAGTTACTCTACCTACTTCCATTTCTATTAGTTTTAATTACTTTATCTTTTTTGGATGCCCTCATAACTATTAAGCCACTTGTTCGTTTAGCTGTTCATTTTTTAACTGCCTTTACATTTCTTTTTACTTTCGACTTACTGAGTAACTATCTATTTTTTATTATTTTATTGTTTTTTCTTGTTTGGGTAATAAATTTATATAACTTCATGGATGGATCAGATGGCTTAGCAGCAGGTATGTCAGTTATTGGTTTTAGTTGTTATGCAGTTTTATCTATTATTTTAGGTGACCTAAATTTTGCAATTATAAATATTATTATAATTGCTGCATGTACTAGCTTTTTATTTTTTAATTTTCCTCCTGCTAAAATATTTATGGGCGATACCGGATCTATTCCATTAGGTTTTTTATGTGGAGCTTTAGGTATAATTGGCTGGTATAAACTATTATGGCCAGCATGGTTTCCATTAATTGTTTTTTCTCCATTTATAATCGATTCAAGCATTACCTTATTAAAAAGATTTATTAAAAAAGAGTCTTTAACAGAGGCTCATAGAAGTCATTATTATCAAAGAGCTATACTCATAGGCTATTCTCATAAACAAGTAGCAATATTTTCGTATGCAATAATGATTTGTGTAGGTATTCTTGGAGTCTTCGCAGCAATATTTAATACTCAGGAAATCACCTTCTTCACCTTTATTTTAATATTTTCATCCTTTGGCTTAATATTCAGATTTGTAGATATAATGTGGTCTAAGCATCTACTTAATAATATAAAAAATGATTAATAAAATTAAACATCTAATAGTAAAAAATAGGAATTCAATTGTTTTTATTCATGATTTAATTGTAATTGCTTCAGCATGGATAGCTGCTTATATTATTAGATTTAATTTTGAAATTCCTGATGCTCAACATATCTCAATGATGAGCAACTTAAGTGCAGCTTTAATTGTTCAAGTAATAATATTCCTAGGCTTTAGAATTCATAGAGCTTCATGGAGACATTCAAGTATTATTGATATAAGAACAATAGCTTTAGCTATATTTTGCTCATCTTTAGTTCTCGCCATATACTTTACATTTTTTTACACGCAGCAACCTGTAATACCTCGCTCAATTATTATTTTAAATCCTCTACTCTTAATATTATTCTTATTTGGAAGTCGAATTATATATAGGGGCTTAAGGGAATATAAAGAATATGGTGTTACATCAATTAAACCAAAAAATGCTATTGTTTTGGGGACTAGTAAAGAAGGTGTGCTTTTAGTCAAAACTCTTGCAAGAAATCCAAATTGGCATCTTCTAGGTCTACTAGGTAGTGATATTTCACTAAAGGGTAGGGAGATATCTGGGGTAAAAATTTTGGGCGATATTAAATTGCTCCCTAAGCTATATAAAAAATTAAAGATTGAAACTGCCATAATAGCTATGCCATCTTCTGATTTCGAAGAGAGAAAAATTGCTTTAAATATAATTAAAGACCTAGATCTTGAATTATTAACTATCCCGAATTTCGAAGATTTAAGTAGTGGTCGATTAAGTGTGTCACAAATCAGACAGGTTGATGTTGAAGATTTACTTGGAAGAGATGCAGTTAATTTAGATAATTCTGGCTTAAAAAAATTAATTCAAAATGATATTGTCATGATTTCTGGAGCTGGAGGATCAATTGGATCAGAACTTACGCGTCAAGTATTAAAATTTAAACCAAAGACTGTTTTCTGCGTTGATATTTCAGAGGCTGCTTTGTACCAACTTGAACAGTCAATTTATAGTCAGTCTAAAACTAAAATTTTTTTTGTTGTGGCAGATATAAAAAATGAGAAGCGTATTACAGATTTGTTTCATAGGCACATACCTAGTCTGGTTTTTCATGTGGCAGCCTATAAACATGTTCCCCTTATGGAAACTGAAAATGTATCAGAAGTATTAATAAATAATGCAAAAGGTACTTTTATAATTGCTAATATATGTAAAAAATTTAATGTTAAAAAGTTTGTTTTAGTGTCAACAGATAAGGCGATCAACCCAACAAATGTAATGGGTGCAAGTAAGCGCTTAGCAGAGATTTTATGTCAAAACCTTCAGTCTGAAACTGGCACTGAGTTTATTACAGTAAGGTTTGGGAATGTTCTTGGTAGTAGTGGGAGTGTAATACCATTATTTAAAAAACAAATTGAAATGGGTGGTCCAGTTACTGTCACTCATCGTGATATAACTAGATATTTCATGTCTATCTCCGAAGCATCTCAACTTGTATTGCAAGCAGGTATGATGGGGTTAGGTGCTGAGATATTTGTGCTTGAGATGGGTAAGCCAATTAAAATATTAGATTTAGCTAAAGATATGATTGGCCTATCGGGGCTTCATAAAGATGAAATTAAAATAAAATTCACAGGATTACGTCCGGGAGAAAAACTTTTTGAAGAATTATTAGCCGACCACGAGTTAACTAAGCCAACAATACATAAAAAAATAAGAATAGCTGCTACATCAAATTTAGAGAAAAATTTTTCAAATAAAGCAATTATTGAATGGATTAATCAGACATCTGGCATGGATGAAATGAAAATCAAAAAAGAATTAAAACGGTGGGTTAGGGACTACAAAATTTCTAAGTAATTTTGTTAATTTTTTTTATGTTTACTTTATCAACAGAGATTTTTGTTGATTTTTGCATAAGTTCAAAAAATAGAATAGCTCTTTTATCTGCATCTTCACATTCAAATATTGCTTTAATTCCTTTATAGGGCCCTGATTGAATTTCAACTTGCTCACCTTGTTCAAAATAGTTTTTTATTTTTTCAGACCTATGTTTTTCTGCTGATTTTAATTCTATAATAATCTCAGCACTTATTTTAATTGGATTTTCCCCTATCTTAAGAAGTTGATGAACACCTAAAGTCGATCTAATTAACCCAATATTTTTTTGGATTGACTCATCATTCACTTCAATAAAAAGATATCTGGGGAATAGGGGGGATGGGGTAATTTTAATCTTTTTTTTAGTAATTATTTCTTTTGAATACATTGGCATATAGCAAGTAAATTCTTGGTTAATTAAATTTGCCAATGCTTTTTTCTCTTCATTTGGCTTAGTGTGTATTACAAACCAACTCATAATTTTTATTTGATATTTGTTAATTCATTAAAATTATCGATAGAGCTATGAACATCAATATTAATCCATTTTTGTTTTTGCCCATAACCATAATTAACTTTAATAAATTTAAGTTTATTCTGCATTGCGGCAGACCCATCATTCTCTGTATCTCCAACAAAATAAGCATCTGAAAATTGAGGATTATTTTTAATGTAAAATGTAACTAATTCATTTTTATTTTTTATTTCTTGTTTTTTTTCATTAACACAACCAACCCAATGAAAGTAATCATTCCAGCCGTAATAATCAATAAGTTTTAGTGTCGCTTCCTGTCTTTTATTTGTTGCAATTGCTAATTTATCTCCGCGTTGAATCATTTGTTTCAATGTCTCTAATACACCTAAGTACGGTTTAGTCTCTAATAGGAGGTTTTCATCATATTCTTTTTTAAATAGTGTTATAAATCTTTCATATTGGTTTGAGTTTTTTGAGCCCAGTATTAATTTTGTTGTTTCTTGTAATGTCGGACCTATTAATATGTTTTCAGCATTTTTTAAACTCGAAGGAGCTATGGCTCTAGTTACTTTTATATAACATTGTTTGATTGGATTTTCAGAATCAACTAATGTACCGTCAAAATCAAATATCCAATATTTACCCATGTTATAAAGTTACCCATTCGTTAGTTAAGATGCTCTTTTGAATAGCTTCAAGTGTTTTTGAATTCCATATTGCATCCGTACCACTTAATTTTAATTTTTTATCCTGAATGATGGCGGAATTAAAATGCTCTATTTCTAAATCAAAGTGGTTTGCTGTCGGCACCGTCTCTTCTTTAAGCCCTGATTTTTCTGTTGAGTAAATAATCTTAGCGGGTAAATTATCTGGCTGCCAAACTAAAGGACATTTTAATCGTCCATTTGGACCATAGACTTCGAATTCAGAACGACGAATACACTCAAAACTAATATCAAACGTTGCTTTTTTATTTAAACCAAAATCTATCATTCCTGTAGTGGATATATCTGCACCATGCTCATTTAGTTTGGATTGCCCATATACCCTTATGGGATTTTCTTTAAAACAACTCCTTATGGTGTGAATTGCATATGGACCTATGTCCCAAAGTGCACCACCACCGTTTTCAATTGTTCGATTTATACGGTAATGCCTAGCAGGCTTAATGGGGAATGAAAACATTGAGTGGGCATAATTTACTTCCCCTAAAATATTGGATTGAATAATATTTTGAATACGATCAAATTGAGGGTGAAATGCATACATAAAGCCTTCCATAATTTTTACATTATTCTCTTTTGCCTCATCTATGAGCAGCTGAACTTCTTTTGACTTAATCGCCATTGGCTTTTCAACAAGAACATGTTTTTTATTTCTAATTGCTTTTAATGCTGTTTCTGTGTGCTCTTCATTAGATAAGGGAATATAAATCACATCTATTTCTTTATTGCTTAGTATTGAATCGAAACCTGAATGGAATTCTATTTCTTGTATACATTCCGGAGCATATTTTTTAATACATTCTTCTGCTGCATTTTGCCTGCGGCTCCCAATAGCGACTAATTTAGCTTGCTTGCTTTTAATAATTGCTGGAATAAGCCTTTCATTGACTCTTGCAGCACCTAATATTGCCCAACTTATTTTTGTCATTTTTTTCTTCATATTGATATTATTTTTTATTATAATGTATTGATCTTATTTAGAGTAATTACGAAGCAATGACATAGAAATATATGAAAATTTTTAAACTTGCTATTTATATTTAAGAGCCTCATTTTTTTTTAATAATTTTCCCTATGTGATCATCTCCTCTGGCTTTTGCGAGGCTAATTTGTTTTTGTCTTTCTTTTAAATTAGCTTTTTTTTCTTTAGAGATTTTATTGATGCAATAACAACATGAAATACCTTCAATATATTTTTCAGAGTGAATTTCTTCTGGTGACAATGGGTGACGACAAGCAAAACATTGATTATATTTACCCTCTCTTAATCCGTTAGTTACAGCAACCCTTTGATCAAAAACAAAACATTCTCCTTGCCACAAGCTATCTTTTTCTGGAACTTTTTCAAGATATTTTAAAATACCGCCTTGCAGGTGATATACCTCATCAAATCCTTCTTCCATCATATATGAGCTTGCTTTTTCGCAACGAATACCACCCGTACAAAACATTGCAACCTTCTTATTTTTTTTTGAATTAAGATTTTTTTTTACATATTCTGGAAATTCTCTAAAGGAGGATGTTTTGGGATTTATAGCATTTTTGAAGGTACCTATATCTACCTCATATCCATTTCTAGTATCAATAAGAATAATATCAGGATCACTTATCAAGCTGTTCCATTCTTCAGGTTTTACATAGGTCCCCACCTTTTTAGTTGGGCTAACTTCAGGAATCCCAAGTGCTACTATTTCTTTTTTTAGTCTAACCTTCATCCTATAAAAAGGATTGTTATTTGACCAGGAACTTTTATATTCTAAGAGCTGAAATACGTTAGAAAATATTTGGTCATATTTGATAAATTTATGAAATTCTAAAATTTCTTTTTCTTTACCAGAAATCGTTCCATTAATACCCTCATTAGCAATTAGTATAGTGCCTTTAATTGATGTTCTATCGCAATAATCTTGAATAATGCTTTGCATATTCTTGATGTCATTAATGGTAACAAAATGATAAAACGCTGTAGTGAAAAATAAAGCCATAATTAACTATATAATATAAATTTAAATATTGTATGCCATGTTTAAATTGAATGGAGTGTTAATAGCAACATAAGTCATTTATTTTATTAGTAAAAAATGTTATTTTAACGCTCTTTACAAGATGTAAAATAAATAATGGAGAATGTGTATGACAATTGAAAAAACTTTATCAATTATTAAGCCCGATGCAGTTAAAAAGAATGTTATTGGTGAAATTTACAGTCGCTTTGAAAAGGCAGGCTTAAAAATTATTCAAGCTCAAATGATATCTCTAACCCAAGAGGAAGCAGAGGGTTTTTATGAGGTCCATAAGGATAGACCTTTTTTTAATGACCTTGTTAGCTTTATGATTTCAGGACCCGTTATGATTCAGGTGCTTGAAGGGGATAATGCTGTTTCTTTAAATCGTGAATTAATGGGTGCAACTAACCCTAAAGAAGCCGATGCTGGAACTATAAGAGCTGATTTTGCAGATAGCATTGATGCTAACGCAGTGCATGGTTCTGATTCGCTCGAGAATGCAGGTATCGAGATTGATCATTTCTTTGGTTAAAATAATTCTTGGATAACTTACTTGAGTTTAATCGCGAACAATTAACTAAATATATTGAACAGTTTGGTCATAAACCATATCGTGCAAAACAACTTTTGCGTTGGATATATTACTTTAATGAAAATAATTTTGGAGCAATGACAGATGTTGCAAAATCATTTCAGAACACACTTACAAATAACGCTAACATTCAAATACCCGAGATCAATCTTGATGAGCTATCTTTAGATGGAACAAGAAAATGGTTACTTAATGTTGGAGCAAGTAATGGAATTGAAACTGTTTTTATTCCTGAAGAAGATCGTGGCACTCTTTGTATTTCATCTCAAGTTGGTTGCGCTTTAGAATGCACTTTTTGTTCTACAGGTAGGCAAGGCTTTAATAGGAATCTTACTTCAGGAGAAATTATTGGTCAATTATGGCTAGCAAATAAACTACTTAGGAAGCAGAAAAATTACAGCCATTTAAACCTTGAAAAACGTATTATTTCAAATGTAGTTTTGATGGGAATGGGTGAGCCTTTAACCAATTATAACAATGTAGTGTATTCATTAGAAATGATGCTGGATGACCAAGTTTATGGCCTTAGTCGAAGAAAAGTTACTCTTTCTACAAGTGGTCTTGTTCCTGCAATGGATAAGCTTAGGATAGATTGCCCTGTAGCTTTAGCGGTTTCTCTTCATGCCCCAAATAATAATTTGCGAGATGCGCTTGTACCAATAAACAAAAAATATCCTTTAAAAGATTTAATGTCAGCATGTTTACGATATATTGAATTTGCTCCTCGAGATTTCGTTACTTTCGAATATGTAATGCTCAAAGGGGTAAATGACTCTATAGCTCAAGCAAAAGAATTAATTGATTTAGTAAAAGATGTGCCTTGTAAATTTAATCTTATTCCTTTTAACTCTTTTCCAAACAGTGGATATAAATGTTCTGATAAAAAAACAATGATCAGATTTAAAGAGGTTTTAGCTGATGAGGGTATTATAACTACTATAAGAAAAACAAGAGGCGAAGATATTGATGCTGCTTGTGGGCAATTAGCTGGACAGGTTCAAGATAAAACTAAAAGAAGTGAAAAAATATCTTTTGTACGTAACATTTAAAAGAAATGAAAATAAATAAAAATAGATTGCAAGTTTTTGTTGGGCCTGTAGCCGTTGGAGGTGGAGCTCCAACTGTTGTTCAATCAATGACAAATACTGATACAGCTAATCGTAAATCTACTGTTAATCAAGTAAATGAATTATGGAGAGCAGGTTCAGAGCTTGTGAGAATTACAGTAAACGATGAAGAAGCTGCTAAAGAGGTATATGGCATAAAGCAAGATTTATTGGCTATGGGTTGTAATGTACCTTTAATAGGAGATTTTCATTATAACGGGCATAAGCTATTAAAAAAGTTTTCTGAATGCGCTGGCGCGCTTGATAAATATAGGATTAATCCTGGCAATGTTGGTAGGGGCATCAAGGGTGATGATCAGTTTGCTACAATGATTAAAATAGCAATTGATCATGATAAGCCCATCAGAATTGGTGTGAATTGGGGAAGTTTAGACCAAGAAATGCTTAAGGTACTTATGGATAAAAATGCTCTTTTAAAGCAGCCTATTTCAGCAAAGTCAGTTATGAAAGAAGCGCTTATCCTCTCAGTTATTGACAGTGCTAACCGGGCAAAAGATTTAGGATTATCCGAAAATAAAATAATTGTTTCTTGCAAGGTAAGTGATGTGCAAGATTTAATTGAGGTTTACACAAATCTATCAAAACGATGTAATTATCCACTCCATCTTGGGTTAACTGAGGCTGGAATAGGAACAAAAGGAATAGTTGCTTCATCGGCGGCAATGGGATATCTCTTACAAAATAAAATTGGGGATACTATCCGTATATCGCTAACCCCAGCGCCCAATGAGTCTAGAGCAAAAGAAGTAATTGTTGCTCAAGAATTACTTCAAACAATGGGCATTCGTGCTTTTTCACCAATTGTAATAGCTTGCCCTGGATGCGGAAGAACAACTTCAACCTTTTTTCAGAAATTAGCTGGAGATATACAAGGGTACCTTAGAGAAAGTATGCCTCGATGGAAAGATAAATATCAAGGTGTTGAAGAAATGACTGTTGCAGTTATGGGTTGCGTTGTAAATGGGCCTGGTGAATCAAAAATGGCAAATTTAGGGATAAGCCTGCCTGGAACCGGTGAAATACCAGTTGCTCCAGTGTTTGTAGATGGAATAAAAACAGTTACTTTAAAAGGTGATAATATCGGAGTTGAGTTTATAGATATAATCGATACATACGTTGACAAAAACTACCGGATAAGCAGAAAAAAATAAAAATGGCTAAAAAATTTCAAACATTGAAAGGTTTTTATGATGTCTTACCAGAAAGGCAAAGGTTGTGCCGTTTTTTTGAAGAGAAAGTGTTATCTGTTTTAGATCAATACCATTATCAAGAGATAGGGCTTCCTCTAGTTGAGCCAACTGGATTATTTGTTGAGAGTGTTGGATCTCATACCGATATTGTCGAAAAAGAAATGTATAGCTGGGAAGACCATCTAAATAAAGACAAATTAACTCTAAGGCCTGAAGGAACTGCAGGGTGCGTGAGGGCGGTTGTTGAAAATAGCCTTACTTACAATGGGCCTGTGAAGTTATTTTATCGAGGGGCTATGTTTAGACATGAAAATGTTCAAAAGGGAAGACAAAGGCAATTTCATCAGGTTGGAGTTGAGGCGTTTGGTTTTGAAAAGCCAGAGTCTGATGCAGAGCAAATATTATTGCTAGCAAGGCTTTGGAAATCATTAGGCCTAAAGAACATTACCTTGGAACTAAATTCAATTGGAGACCCAAATGATAGGGTTATTTATAGAAAAAAGTTAATTGAGTATTTTGAGGACAATAGAGAAGTTTTAGATGATGATGCTTTAAGGCGCTTGCATGAAAATCCTTTAAGAATATTAGATAGTAAAAATAAAGAAATGCAATCTATGTTGAATTCTGCTCCCAAGCTTATTGATTATTTATCAAATGAAGCAAAGCAACATTTTGAAAATCTTTGCAGTATTCTCAAAAGTCATAACTTGCCTTTTAAAATAAATACAAGGCTCGTAAGAGGGCTAGATTACTATAATCGTACTGTGTTTGAATGGGTATCAAGTGACTTAGGAAGTCAGGGAACTATTGCAGGAGGAGGTCGGTATGATTTTTTAGTTGAAAGAATAGGTGGTAACCCAACTTCAGCATGTGGCTTCGCAATTGGGATAGAAAGAATAATCTTATTACTTGAAGATTTAAATAAAAATAATAATAATATATTACCCGATGTTTATATTGTAAATCTTGGCGAGATGGCGAGACCATTTGCTTTTTTTATTGCCGAAAAATTAAGAAATGAGGAGCTAAAAGTAAGTTTAAATATAGAGGGATCTAGCTTTAAATCTCAAATGAAAAAAGCTGATAAAAGTGGGGCAAAAGTTGCTTTAATAATTGGAGATCAGGAAGCTGATAATAAAAAAATTCAAGTAAAACTTATTCGCAAAGATGGAATCCAAGAGAGTGTCGACGAGCAAACCCTATCTCTATATATTAAAGATAAAATAAATTTTGAAAAATAATATACTAAAAATCAATAACTTAAAAGTTTATTCTAATAAAAATTCTAGGTTTAAACTCGTAAAAAATATTTCTTTAAGCCTAGAAAAAGGTAAAACTACATGTATTGTTGGTGAGTCTGGGAGTGGAAAAAGTTTAACGGCTTTATCAGTTATGCAGCTACTATCCCCGCAGTTAAATATGTCTGGAAATATAGTTTTTGAAGGCATTAATTTGCTTAGTCTAACTAAAGAAGAGATAAGAAAGAAGAGGGGTAAGGATATTGCAATGATTTTTCAAGAGCCAATGACCTCTCTCAATCCCGTCCTTACAATTGGCTATCAAATTAAGGAAGCAATTGATGTGCATGAAAAATTAAATAAAGCTGATCTAAGTATGCGCGTTGAAGAGTTGCTTAATATTGTAGGCATCCCAACAGATAGAATAAATAGTTATCCAGATGAGCTTTCAGGGGGGCAAAGGCAAAGAGTTATGATTGCTATGGCAATTTCGTGCTCACCTAAATTATTAATTGCTGACGAACCAACGACTGCATTGGATGTTACTGTTCAAGCTCAAATTTTAAATCTTTTACACAATTTGAAAATTAAATATAAAATGACCATGCTTTTTATTACTCATGATTTTGGCGTCGTAAACGATATTGCTGATGATGTAGCTGTAATGTATCAAGGTGAAATTGTTGAACAAGGAAATGTTTCAAATGTATTAAAAAATCCAAAACATCCTTATACCAAAGCTCTACTTGATTGTGTCCCTGATTCTAAAGGTAAAAAAGATTTAAAACCAATAGATTACTCTGCTTTAAAAAGAGTGATGGGTTAATAGCATATGACAGCCTTATTAGAAGCTAAAAACTTATCAAAAGAATTTGTTAAAACGGAGGGCTTTTTCTCCAGAACTCGCTCCTCAATTCAGGCATTAGATAATATATCTATTAGCATTAAAAAAGGTATTACACTTGCTGTTGTTGGTGAGTCTGGAAGTGGAAAATCTACACTTGCAAAAAGCCTAATTCGATTAGTTGAAATTGATAAAGGCTCGATTATTTTTAAAGATAAAAATATACGAACAATCAATGGCGAAGAGCTAAAACGAACTAGAAAAAATATACAAATGATTTTCCAAGATCCGTATGCTTCGTTAAATCCAAGAATGAAAATAATAAAAATTATGGAAGAGCCTTTAAAAATTCATGATATCGGTGATTCTGCAATGCAATATTCCAAAATACTAAGTATGATAAAAAGAGTTGGCCTTGTTGAGGGAGACCTTTTAAAATATCCCCATCAATTTTCAGGAGGTCAGAGACAAAGGATAGGGATTGCACGAGCATTAATCTTAGAACCCGAACTGGTTATATGCGATGAACCAGTATCAGCACTAGATGTTTCAGTTCAAGCACAAATTGTTCAACTTCTTAAATCATTGCAAAAAGAGTTCGGCTTAACTTATCTTTTTATAACTCATGACTTGAGAATAGTTCGACATATTGCAGATGAAGTTATTGTAATGAAGGATGGAAAACTTATTGAGCAAGGAAAAACTGATATAATTTTCAGCAAACCAAAAACTAAATATACAAAAGAGTTATTAGCGTCAATCCCAGGAAATCTATCAAAAAGGAAATAAGATGGCTTTAGACACAGAAGAAGAGCAAGTTGAGAAAATACAAAATATTTGGAATTCATATAAATATTTAATTATTTCTGGTTTCGTAGTTTTTTTTGGAGTTTATTTTGCTTACGGCTTTTATACAGATCAAAAAATAAAAAAAACAGAAGAAGCTTCTGAGCTATATCAAGAAATATTAGTTAAAAAAAGAGTTGATATAGACGGAATTAAAGAAAAAATAGATTTACTCAAGCAGAACTATAGCAATACTCCTTATGCGGCAAGGTCTGCTGTATATCTTTCAAAATTGTATTCCCAAGATAGTAAAAATGAAGAAGCTATTAAAGAATTGATTTGGGCATCTGAAAATGCAGCTGAAGAATCAATTCAGTCAATGGCATATTATAATTTGGCTAATTTATATTTTGTAACCAATAAATTAGACGAAGCAATGTCATCAGCAAAAAAGATCAATACAATCGGCTTTCAGACTCTAGCAAAAGATATTATTGGTGATATTTATTTAAAGCAGGGTAATAAAGAAGAGGCAAGTAAGTCATATCTTGATAGTCTTCAGTCCTATAAAGGCCGAGGTGACATGCGAAAAATATTACAAAATAAAATAGATTCTATTGGCAAATGAAATTTGGTTTTTTAATTGCCTTTCTTCTAAGTAGTTGTTTCTTTGGCCCTGTTCAAGAGCTTCATGACCAAATTGAGGAAACTTATTTTGGCAATGAGTATGTAGATATTCCTACCCCCTTAAAAGATCTTAAAAAAAATATTTCTGTTGACCTTGAAGTAATGTGGAAAAAAACTATCGGTGAACATAACGGAGAAAATTTCGATATTTTTAATGCTGATGATTTTTTATTTACTGCTACATCTGATGGAACAATAAAAAAATTAAATATCGAAACTGGAGATATTTTATGGGAAAAAAATGTTGAAATTACTATAGCCTCAGGAATATCTGGCGACACTGAAAATATTTTTTTCTCAACTATTGATGGTTTTTTATGGTGTATGGACCACGATGGAGAGTTAATTTGGAAAGTTTTATTAGGAGGCGTAGTTAATTCATTGCCAATAATCTATGATTCAAAAATAGTTGTAAAAATTAATAGTTACAAAGTTGTTCAACTCAACACTAAGGACGGCTCTGTTATATGGAAATATCAAGCGGCAATTCCACCTTTAACTTTTAAATCTGAAGGAAAATTAGCTTATTCAGACAAGGTTGTCTATCTTGGCTTGCCTGGTGGAAAATTAATTGCGATTGATAGCCCTACTGGTGGCTTAGTTTGGGAATCTAATATCTCACGTGCAAAAGGTGCTACAGACATTGAAAGAGCAAATGATATAACAAGCCATCCAATTATTGATGGGCCTGTAATTTATGGGGTTACAACCAATGGAGATATATCATCCTTAAATCGCAGAAATGGTAAAACTATTTGGACTCGACCATTTTCAAGTTTTTATGGCATGGCTTTTAATGGCTTTAGTTTGTTTATTTCACACGATACTGGCTCTATTTATGCATTAAATAAGGATGATGGTGAAACAATATGGCGTCAAGGAGCTTTGAAATCAAGAAGAATTAGAACCGGAACGCTAATTAAAGATTATATTGTATTTGGCGACTATGATGGATATATTCATTTTTTGAGTATTGCTAATGGATCTATTTTAGCAAGAATTAAGTTAGATGATTCTCAAATATTAAATAATATAATTCAGGTAGATGATTCATTGATTATTCTAATGTCCGCAGCTGGGGAAATTATATCTATAAAAGTTGGTGAGTTAATTGAAACTGAATTACCTATAGAAATACCTATAAATGATAATTCCAACAATGAAAAGAAACATAGAATTTTTAACAAGGAATATACTGAGGAATTGGAAGTACTTGATAAAAATAAAAATAAGCCGAGTAAAAATAAAAAACATCAGGTTTTTGATGATAGTGAAGAAGGTTTGGTTGACGAAGAAGTACTTGATGAAGAAGAGAAGAAGTCGAGTAAAAATAAAAAACATCGAGTTTTTGATAAAAATAAAAAAAAGGAAGGTATTCTTGATTGGCTTTTCTAAATTGGAAATAGATAAGAGATGAAAACTATTGTACTTGTAGGTCGACCAAATGTTGGTAAATCAAGTTTGTATAATCGATTAACTAAAACTCGTGATGCAATTGTGGCAGATATGCCTGGATTAACCAGGGATAGACATTATGGTAAGTTAACTATTGGCGAAGATGATTACATCCTTGTTGATACAGGTGGGTTTGAACCAGACAAGAAAGTCGGTATTCAAAAAGAGATGGCTATACAAACGAAATTAGCAATAGATGAAAGTGATATTGTGCTTCTAATTGTCGATGCTAGGGCAGGCCTTCATTCTATAGATCAACATATTGCTGAAATCATCAGAAAAAATGATAAGCAGAAGATGTTGTTGGTAAATAAATCTGAAGGCATGCTTGATGAAAATGCTTTAGCAGAATTCTATAAGCTCGGATTTAAGAATATCCATAAAATTTCATCAGCGCATGGTGATGGCATCTCTGGCCTTAAAGATTTTATATCTCAACAAAGCAGTGAAGCAGGAACTTATGATGATGCAGATAATAAGTACCCAAAAATTTCGATTGTAGGTCGACCAAACGTTGGGAAATCTACTTTGATTAACTCTTTATTGGGCGAAGACCGTTTTATTGCCTTTGATAAACCTGGTACAACTAGGGATGCAGTGTCAGTCGATTTTAATTGGGGTAAAGAAAAATTTATTTTAACTGATACAGCTGGGATAAGAAAAAAAGGTAAGGTTTTTGAATCTGTAGAAAAATTTTCAGTTATTAAGACTTTAAATGCAATAAATTTTGCAAATGTAGCAGTTCTTGTAGTTGATGCTAAAGATGGCATTTCAGCTCAAGATATGCACATTCTTGGGTTTATTTTAGAGAGTGGCAAATCATTAGTTATTGCTTTAAATAAGTGGGATTCTGTTTCTGAATATGAACGTGAAAAATTGAAAAGTGATATTGACAAAAAATTACCATTTGTGAAATTTGCTGAAAAAGTTTTTATATCAGCCCTAAATCAAGATGGTTTTCCGCTGCTAATGAAGTCAATTATAAAAGCGCACAAAGCTGCTCAAACTAAATTTACAACACCTCAACTTAATTCTGTCTTAGCAAATGCCCTACTAAGCCATACTCCTTCTATAGTTAAAGGAATTAGACCTAAATTAAAATATGCTCATCAGGGTGGAATGAATCCACCAACTGTTATTATTCATGGCAATCACTTGGATGGGGTAAAGCAAGATTATATTAGATTTTTGGAATCATTTTATCGCAAAGCTTTTGATTTAACAGGCACACCTCTGAGAATTCAGCTAAAGAACTCAACTAATCCTTTTGAAGATAGAGCTCAAGCTGGTAATAAAAAAACTGGCCTTGTTTCAAGAAGAAGAGAAGAAACAGCCTTCCGCGAAAAAATGAAAAAGAAGCAAGTTAATTAAGGGTTAATTAGACTATCCCAAAATTTCCACCACTCTCTCTTTCTGTTAATAATTTTTTGTGCATTAAACTTCGTATTAGGATAATTTTTGTTTAATATTCTTTCTGTATCTTTTCTTAAATCTTCAATACCTAAATGTTCGTAGCAGCTAACCATAAGGACTAATGCTTCTTCCTGATGCACTGATTGATTATAATTTTCGATAACATATTTAGCCCTATTTAAAGCTGCAACATAGGCAGCCCGTCTCATATAGAAACGAGCAACATGTAATTCATATTCCGAGATTTTATTCATTAAATATGTCATTCGACCAACTGAATCTTCGTAATATTTACTTTTAGGAAATTTTTTTGTTAACTCCTTAAATGCATTAAAACTTTGAGTTAACTGTTGAATATCTCTATCACTAATATCTTGCATAACTATTTTTTTAAAGAAACCTTTATCTTTGAATAAGATTATTCCTCTAAAATAATAAGCGTAATCCATTGATGGATGATTTGGATGAGCACGTATGAACTTATTTATCATCGCTGTTGCTTCAGCAGTTTTATAAAATTCTCTATAGGCATAAGCTAAATTAAGCTTAAATTGAGGAGCTAATTTTGAATTAGGGAATCTTTGTTCGCCACGCTCAAGAAAAGATATTGCCTTAGGCCAGTCTTTACTACTAGCAAAGTATTCTGCTTCATTAATAATCCATTGATCTGAACGACCCTCTGTTTCATCTAGCTCAGTTGGGTCACCGAAAATGAAACATCCACTAAGTATTACTGATAAAATTAACGAGAATAATAATTTCATATATGCTTAAAATATTTAATAACGCGTAAATTATACATTATGGCAATAAACAAAAAAAATTTTGTAGTAGCTAATAAATATGTTGGCCAGAGATCAGATTCAGTTATACATGAATTAATGCCAGAATATTCTAGAGCTAAAATTCAATCCTGGATTAAAAAAGGCTTTATCAAGATCGATTCAGAAAAATTTACAACCAAAAGAAAATTAATTGGTGGTGAGCTCATTGATGTTGACATTCAACCTGAGGAGCAAGCCAATCAGTTTGAACCTGAGGATATAGCTATAGATATTGTTTATGATGATGAAGATATTTTGGTAATTAATAAGCCAGCTAATTTAGTTGTTCATCCAGCTGCCGGAAATTGGTCCGGTACACTTCTAAATGGGATTTTATATCATTTCCCTAAAAATTATAAATTACCAAGGGCAGGTATTGTTCATAGATTAGATAAAAATACAACTGGCTTGATGGTAGTTGCAAAAAACGAAGTAGCTCAATTTAATTTAGTAAAGCAACTACAGAGTAAAAGTGTTTATAGAGAATATAGGGCTATAGTTTGGGGACAAGTTATGGTTAAAAGTGGAGTTATTAATAAACCAATTGGGAGGCATCCACATATTAGGGTAAAGATGGCTATTAATAATATTAATGGCAAAGAAGCAGTTACACATTATGAAGTATTGGAAAGATTCAGTATTCATACCTATTTAAAATGTATTCTTAAAACTGGAAGAACTCATCAGATTAGAGTTCACATGCAAGATAACAAATCTCCCATCGTTGGAGACCCTTCATATGGGTTAAAAAAAATTATTCCCACAAAAGCCATGACAGAAAATTTTAAAAATAAAACACTTAAATTTGAACGACAAGCCCTTCATGCAAAAGCATTAGGACTTATTCATCCAATAACTAAAAAATCTCTTAAATGGGAAGTAGACCTCCCTGATGATATGAAGAATTTATTAGAATTAATAAGGGAAGAATCTGAACAAGATTTATCAGAAGAGAGTTTTAAAATAAATAAAGATTTTTATGTTAGCGGTGAACAAGTTTATGAGGATAATGGAGATCTAGAATTTGATGATGAATGAAGCTTTTATAATCCCTAAATGGCCAGTTCCAGAAAATATAAGAGCAATTCAAACTACTCGAAATGTTGCTATTAGTTTAGAAAAATACTCTTCTTTGAATTTGAAAAACAATGCGGGCGAGACTAAGGAACATGGTGAAGTTAATTATAATAATTTATTAAATATACTACCATCTGATCCAATTTGGTTAAATCAAATTCACTCAGATAAATCTGAAGAACTTCCATCTAAAAAAATATTAAATTGTGATGCTAGTTATACGTATCACAAAAAAATTGTATGTGCAGTTAAAACTGCAGATTGCTTGCCAATTTTTGTGACTAACTTTGATGGTAGCTTTGTTGCTCTAATACATGCTGGCTGGAAAGGAATGTTGAATGGAGTGATTGAGAAAACTCTTGACAAGATTCGTTCACCATCAGAAATTATCATATGGTTAGGGCCTTGTATTGGTCAAGAATCATTTGAGGTAGGTAATGATATCTATGATTTATTTTTACAGAAAGATAGAAATACTAAAAAAGCATTTAAATTTTTAAATAATAGATACTATTTAGATCTTGCTAACGCGGCTAAGCTAAAACTTAATTATCTAGATATTACAAATATTTCTGGAGCAGGTATAACAGAAAATTTTTGTACTTTTAGAGATCAAAAAAAGTTTTTTTCATATCGTCGAGATGGAAAAACTGGTCGAATGGCATCATTACTTTGGATTGATAGTTAGCTATATCTTCTTTAGTCCTAACAATTTATAATATCTTTCTTTTTTTAGCAGGGAACTTTTTATGACACTTTTTTGGATTATTGGCACTTGCCTTGCAGGAGGATTTTTAAGCTTATTATTCGCTTTTCTATTCTTTAAAAAGGCTAACGTCAATATTGTTACGAATATGGTAAGTTTGTCGGTAGGAACTATGCTTGGTGCCGTCTTTCTTGAAATACTCCCTCATGCATTAGAACAAGCCACTGATTCACATGACACTATGTTTATAGTATTAATTGGTTTACTAGTATTTTTCTCCTTAGAAAAGTTATTAATTTGGCGTCATTGTCACGGAGATCATTGTGAAACTCATTCATATGACACACAACTTAAACACAACAAAAGTGGAAGTCTCCTTCTGATAGGTGATTTATCGCATAATTTTATAGATGGAATACTTATAGCTAGCGCATTCATATATGAATTTGAATTAGGATTAGTTACTGCTTTAGCGATTTATGCTCATCAAATACCACAGGAGATGGGGAATATATCCATATTTGTGAATAAAGGCCTTAAAAAAAATAAAGCCATCTTGTTAAATGTTGTTGCAAATCTCACAATGACTATTGGAGCTGTAATCACATATATTTTAATTGATTCCGCTGGCGAAATACTTCCTGTTTTGTTAGCCTTTACAGCATCAAACTTGATATATGTTGCTATATCTGACCTTATTCCAGGATTGCATAAAAGAACTGAAATAAAAGAGTCATCAATGCAAATTGCCATGATTCTTATAGGTGTGATGATTGTTTACTTTTTCCATACCTTCTTGCATTAAGATGACAACAAAACTCGAACACCATTCACCAAAAATTGGTTTTGTATCGCTTGGATGCCCAAAAGCAGGTTCTGATACAGAGAAGGTTCTGAGTCAAGTCAGATCTGAAGGTTATGATATTGCTAGTGATTATAAAGATGCAGGACTTGTTATAGTTAACACGTGTGGTTTTATTGATAGTGCCATAGATGAGTCTTTAGATGCAATTGATGAAGCTCTTAATGAAAATGGTAATGTAATTGTTATGGGTTGTTTAGGCGAAAAAAGACATATTATTGAGGCACGGTTTAATAATCTTTTGGCAATAACTGGCTCGGAAGCATTTTCAGAAGTAATGGATGCTGTCCATCAACATATTCCAAAACCACATGATCCATATGTTGACTTAATTCCCCCTCAAGGAGTTAGGTTAACCCCAAATCATTATTCATATATTAAAATTTCAGAAGGATGTAATCATAAATGTAGTTTTTGTATTATCCCTTCAATGAGGGGAAAATTAGTAAGTAGACCTATTGGCAATGTGATGAATGAAGCTGAGAGATTAGTTGATTCTGGTGTTTCAGAGTTATTAATTATCTCACAAGATACAAGCGCTTACGGTGTAGACATTAAGTATAGAACTGGATTTTGGGATGGTAAGCCAATCAAGAGCAATCTTTACGACCTGGCTAAGAATCTAGGAGAGCTGGGTGTATGGATTCGCTTACATTATGTTTACCCATACCCACATGTGGATAAAATTATTTCTTTAATGTCAAATGGAAAAATTTTGCCATATATTGATGTGCCCTTTCAACATGCAAATCATGAAGTTTTAAAGAGAATGAAGAGACCTGCTAATTCTGAAAATAATCTGGAAAGAATACTGGAGTGGAGAAATATTTGTCCAGAGATTGCTATTCGTAGTACTTTTATTGTTGGTTTTCCTGGGGAAACGGATGCTCAATTTAATGAACTCCTACAATTTATTGAAGATGCTCAGTTAGAAAGGGTAGGTTGTTTTAAATATTCCAATGTTGATGGCGCAACGGCAAATTTGTTATCTGGGAATGTAAGTGAAGAGATAAAGCAAGAAAGGTATAACAGACTGATGGAGCTTCAATCAAAGATTAGCTTTAAGAAGCTAAAAGACAAGGTTGGAAGTATTCAAACTGTTCTAATTGATGAAGTAAATTCATCTCATGCAATTGCAAGGTCTTATGCAAATGCCCCTGATATCGATGGCCATATTTTTTTAGAAACACCAGAGGGTTTGCAACCAGGTGACATGCTAGATGTTAAAATAAATCGTGCAGAAGATTATGATTTATTTGCAGGCCCAATTAAAAAGTGAGTAAAGTATGGAAATAGTTACGCGATTTGCCCCAAGTCCTACAGGATATCTTCATATTGGTGGAATAAGAACTGCATTGTTTTCTTGGGCTTACGCAAAAAAAAATAAAGGTAAATTTATTTTACGAATAGAAGACACTGATGTTGAAAGATCAACACAAGAAGCAGTTGAAATAATTAAAAATGGAATGAAATGGCTCAAATTAGATCATGATGATGATATTATTTTTCAAACTCAGAGATTCGACAGGTATAAAGAGTTAATAAAAGCTTTATTAGATCAAGGAGATGCCTATTATTGCTATACAAGCAAGGCAGAGTTAGATCAGTTAAGAGAACTGCAAGTAAGTCAGGGAATAAAGCCGAAATATGATGGTCGTTGGCGGCCTGAAGAAAATAAAAATCTGCCAGATATTCCAGATAATGTTCAACCAGTTATTCGTTTTAAAACACCACAAAATGGAGAGATTAATTGGAAAGATTTAGTTAAAGGTGAAGTTGCAATAAAAAATGAAGAATTAGATGATTTGATTATTGCAAGACCTGATGGTACCCCAACTTATAATTTTTGCGTTGTTGTTGATGATTGGGATATGAAGGTAACACATGTAATCAGAGGTGATGACCATGTAAACAACACTCCACGTCAAATAAATCTATTAAAAGCACTTAACGCACCCATTCCTCAATATGCTCACTTATCCATGATTCTAGCTTCTGATGGGCAAAAGATGTCTAAGCGTCATGGTGCAGCAAGTGTTATGCAATTTAGAGATGATGGATATCTTCCTGAAGCCGTTACAAATTATTTAGCGAGACTAGGCTGGAGCCATGGAGATGATGAAATTTTCTCTTTATCTGAATTAGCGGAATGGTTTGATTTTGATCACATCACGTCTTCAGCTGCCCAATTTGACAAAGAGAAATTGGATTGGATTAATAATCATTATATTAAAAATGAACCAGTTGATAAATTAGCTGCCTTAATAAAACCTAGATTGATAGATAGGGGGGTTAGTAGAGTTGAAACAGATATATTAAATGATGCTATAAAACTTTATCAAGATAGAGAAAAAAACCTTAATACGTTTGCAGATGACATTCTATTTTTCTTTCAAGACATCAAGGTATCAGACGAGTTAAAAAATAAGTATTTAAGCGAGAAATCAAAGAGCCTTATAAGGGCCTTTGTTGGGGAGCTAGAAAAAGTAAATTGGACCAATGATGACGTAGATAAATTTATAAAAGCTTTCGTAAAGTATGAAGATATAAGATTTCCTGAAATTGCAATGCCCTTAAGAGTTATAATTACTGGAACTGATAATACGCCAAGTATTGGGAGTATAATTTTCATAGTTGGTATTGAAGTTGTTAAAAAAAGAATTAGTGTTATTTTAGAATAAAAAACTATGGAAAAAAATACAAACCTCCAAGATTCATTCTTAAATCAAATTATCAAAGATAATGTTCCTGTCTCAGTTTATTTGTTAAATGGGATAAAGCTTCAAGGGCAAGTGAAATCATTTGATCAGTATGTAATAGTCCTAAGTGGAAATACTCCCCAGCTAATATACAAGCATTCCATATCAACAATTGTGCCGTCACAAACAATAAATCTAGAAGTATCAGATTCTAATTAATGTTTGATAGACCCCAGCTTGGTGATAATGCGATTGTTGTTAGTTTAGATTTTGGTGGCTTTGACATCAAAGAAGATATTCACGAAATAAAACAACTAACAGTTAGCGCAGGATTCAATGTATCTGAGTTGGTCGCAAGCAAAAGATCAAATCCACATACAAAATATTTTATTGGTTCCGGCAAGATAGAAGAAATATTGTTGATGAAAGAAACATTGAAAGCCAATACACTCATATTTAATCACGAACTAACTCCATCTCAAGAAAGAAATATTGAAAAAATGACTGAAATGCGAGTTTATGATAGAACTGCTCTAATACTTTACATATTTTCACTTCGTGCAAAAACTTACGAAGGAAAGCTTCAGGTAGAATTAGCTCATCTTGCCCATCTGTCTACAAGACTTGTTAAAGGATGGAGTCACTTGGAAAGGCAAAAAGGAGGTATTGGTGTAAGAGGCGGGCCAGGGGAGAAGCAAATCGAGCTGGATAAGAGAATGTTAGGGCTGCGAATCAAGCAACTTAAAGAAAAATTAAGAAAATTAGCTCAACAAAGAGGGATGCAGCGCCGTGCTCGAAAAAGATCACAAGCATTAAGTGTTGCAATTGTTGGGTATACAAATGCAGGTAAATCTACTCTATTTAATTATCTAACACACGAATCAATACTTTCGGAAGATAAGTTATTTGCAACGTTAGATACTACTTCTAGAAAGTTATTCATAGAGCCCGGACATAGTGTTGTTGTTTCAGATACAGTGGGATTTATAAAGAACTTGCCTACAACACTAATTGAAGCATTTAAGTCAACTTTAGAAGAGGTAACTGACTCAGACTTATTAATACATGTAGTTGATATAAGTAATGAAAATAAAGCTGAACAAATTAAGGAGGTAGGAAAGATATTGGAAGAAATAAATGCACATGAGCTACCTCAAATTTTAGTTCTTAATCAAATTGATAAAATTAACTTAAAAACAAGCTGTGATAGAGATGTCTATGGTAAAATCAATCACATTCAGCTTTCAGCAAAAACAGGCAATGGAATTGAATTTTTAAAGCAAGCAATGGTCGAACAAAATCAAACACTAACTAACGGAAGAAATGGAAACTATGCGTAATATTTTAAAAAAACTCTCACCAAGAAATATTTTAGGCGCTAGTAATGATGGCCCACCAGATCTTGATGAATTATTTGTTGATCTTAGAAAAAAAATTGATAATGTATTTAATATCAAGTCAAATACAAGCAATAATGGTAGTAACGGGAGTTCAGGCAATGGCAAACAGCCAATAAACTCAGGCTCTAATAGCATCCCAACTGGTACCATTATTTTAGTAGTATTCTTAATTTGGATGGCGACTGGATTTTATATAGTGGACCAAGGCTCAAGGGGTGTTGTTCTTAGATTTGGTAAGAATACAGAAATAACCCAACCTGGACCAAGGTGGCACATTCCTTATCCAGTTGAGACTGTGGAGGTTGTGAATCAAGAACAAGTCCGAACCAATGAGGTAGGCTATAGATCATCTGGCGCAGGGGGCACATCCCAAGAATTAAGAGAATCCTTAATGTTAACAGGTGATGAAAATATTATAGATCTGCAATTTGCTGTTCAATATAACCTTAAGTCAGTTCAAGATTACTTGTTTAATAATCGATCTGTCGAAAACTCTGTCAGAGGGGCTGCTGAAACAGCAATTAGAGAAGTAGTGGGTAAGAGTAAAATGGATTATGTTTTATATGAAGGTCGGGAAGAAATTGCAATTAAAACTAAGACCTTGATGCAAGATATTCTAGATCGATACAAGTCTGGAATTAACATAACAAGTGTAACAATGCAGAATGCACAACCACCAGAGCAGGTTCAAGCTGCTTTTGATGATGCTGTTAAGGCAAAACAAGATTTGGAAAGACAGAAGAACGAGGGGCAAGCGTATGCGAATGATATTGTTCCTAAAGCTCGAGGTACTGCATCTAGACTTATAGCAGAGTCAAATGGTTATAAAGCTGCAATTGAAAATGAAGCTAAGGGTAATGCCAGTCGTTTTGATCAAATCTTAACAGAATATACAAGAGCTCCAGAAGTGACTAGAAACCGATTATTCTTAGAGACTCAGGAAAAAATAATGTCATCTGTATCTAAAGTCATTGTTGATCAAAAAGGGTCCAATAGCTTATTGTATCTTCCACTAGATAAGCTTATTAACCAAAATAGATCCTCATCAGATGATCAAGATCAAACACAAGCATCTAACCAAAGAAGTGATGGTGGAACATCTGCTTCTGATGTTATTAATTCAATCACAGAAAGATCTCGCGGAGCATTTAATGCGAGAGAAAGGGACGCAAGGTAAATGATGAAAAATATATCCAAAGTAGCTGCTGCCATAATTTTATTACTAATTGTTTTAACCTTAGCAACCTTCACTGTTGACCAAAGAGAACACGCGCTTGTATTTAGGTTGGGAGAAATCGTATCAGTTAAAGATAAGCCTGGGATTTATTTAAAAGCGCCTTTAATTGATAATGTTAGATTCTTTGAAAAAAGAATAATGACCTATGATCCGCCGCAACCAGATCGTTTTATTACAAGTGAAAAGAAGAATGTTTTGGTAGATTCTTATATTAAATGGAGAATTATCGACCCATCTCAATATTATGTTTCAGTTAATGGTGATGAGAGACAGGCTGAAAGAAGATTGTCACAAACAGTAAATGACGGCTTAAGGGCTGAATTCGGTAAACGAACTATTTTAGAGGTAGTTTCGGGAGAGCGGTCTGAAATTATGGATATTTTAAAAGAAAGAGCTGATAGAGATTCAAGGCAAATAGGAATTGAAATTATTGATGTTCGATTAAGAAGGGTTGATTTACCTCAAGAAGTTAGTGAGTCTGTATATCAGAGAATGAATGCAGAAAGAAAAGCTGTAGCAAATGAATTAAGGTCGCAAGGTTTCGCAGATTCTGAAAAAATTCGTGCTGAAGCAGAAAGAGAGCGAGATATAATTATTACTGAAGCTTATCGTGATGCTCAAAAAATTAAAGGTGAGGGAGATGCAAAGGCATCAAGAATTTACGCTAATACCTTCTCTAAAAATAAAGAATTCTATGATTTTTATAGAAGCCTTGAAGCTTATAGGAAAAGTTTTAGTGGGAAAGAAGATATTATGGTGCTTGATCCTAATTCCGATTTCTTTAAATATCTCCGTGGGCCAAGTAAAAAATAATTGCAAGACACTATATATATGGCGCTTGGCTTAGTTTTGATTTTTGAAGGAATTTTTCCCTTAGCTTTGCCTGAGGTATGGAAAGATACTTTTAGTAAGATGGTTAAATTTAAAACTGGTCAAATTAGATTTTATGGACTTTTATCTATTCTTATAGGCATAATTATAATATTTATTGGAAAGTAACCTTATGTCTCAATGGCTCCTCCCAGAAAATGTAGAAGACTTACTGCCTAGACAAGCAAAACTACTCGAAAGTTATAGAAGGAAATTACTAGATTTATATGCCAAGAATGGATATGAGTTGGTCATCCCTTCATTACTTGAGTATGCAGACTCCCTAAATGCTTTTGGCAAAGATCTTGATTTAGACACTTTTAAAGTTGTAGATCAATTATCTGGAAGGATGATGGGGGTCAGTTCCGACTTAACAACACAAACCTCACGAATTGATTCTCAATTAATGCAAGAGGGCGATCTAAATAAATTATGTTACGCAGGGCCTGTTCTTAGGACTAAAACTGCTTTATCTCAATCAAGAGAGCTTTATCAGGTCGGAATTGAATATTTCGGTAGTTTAGATATTGCAGCAGACATTGAAGTTCAAACAATTTTAATTAATTCTCTTAAATTATTGAATATTAGAGACATCACTTTAGATATAAATCACTTAGATATTTATAACCAATTAATATCGGAGTTAGAGTTGTCAGAAGAAGATAAAATTTTTATTGCTGAAGCCTTAATGATAAAAGATAAGGGTGCGCTTAGAAAAACTCTCAAAAATTATAGCAAAAATGTTATGAGTGAGCAGTTGGTCGAATTAACAGATCTTTATGGGGATAAAAATGTTTTAGATCAAATTGTGAAATTAATTCCTGGAAATAAAACAATTAAATCTACAGTTGATAAATTAAAATCTCTATATGAGATTTTGATAGGTACAGGAATTAAGATAAGTTTTGATTTTTCGGATATTCGAGGTTATCAGTATCACTCAGGACTTATTTTTTCTGCTTATTCACCAAGCTATTCTACCGCTATTGCGCAAGGTGGCCGTTATGACAATATTAAAAACAGCCGGGCGGCAACAGGTTTTTCAATGGATTTAAGATTTATTATTAACCAAATGAAAGTTTAAAGAATTTAAATATGACAAAAAATGTAGTAGTTATTGGAACTCAATGGGGCGATGAAGGAAAAGGTAAAATTGTTGATTGGTTAACTAATCATGCTGACGCAGTTGTAAGATTTCAAGGAGGCCATAATGCCGGCCATACTTTAGTTATCGGACAAGGCTCATCGCAAAAAGAATATAAATTAAATCTTGTCCCATCAGGAATTATTAGGGCCCAAATAAAATGTTTTATTGGGAATGGTGTTGTTCTTGACATTAATCATCTTGAGAATGAAGTTACTAACCTTGAAAAAGATGGCATCGATGTTAAAAATCGTTTGTTCGTTAGCTATGGTTGCCCATTGATTTTAAATTACCATATATTGTTAGATCAGGCTCGAGAAGCGATCAAAGATGAAGATAAAAAAATTGGCACAACGGGAAAGGGTATTGGCCCAGCATATGAAGATAAGGTTGCAAGACGATCTCTAAAAGTCTACGACCTTCTTAATCCTGTTAAGTTAAGTGATAAACTAAAAGATATATTAGATTTTCATAATTTTGTTCTTCAAAATTACCTTAAAACAAAGCCTGTAGATTTTACTAAGCAATTAGATGAAATTTATGCTCAAGCTGAATTTATCAAACCTATAGTATGTGACGTTTCAGATCAGTTGCATAAATTAAACTCTGAAGGCAAAAAAATTCTATTTGAGGGCGCTCAAGGTGCGTTATTAGATGTGGATCATGGAACATACCCTTTTGTTACTTCTTCAAACTGTGTTGCAGGCCAGGCTTCAGCTGGTTCGGGAGTAGGGCCCCAGATGTTGGATTATATTCTTGGCATCACAAAAGCTTATACTACAAGAGTCGGTGGAGGACCTTTTCCTAGTGAGCTTGATATTGAGCAGACTTCATCGCCAGGCAGCCATATGTCAATTAAGGGTAAAGAATTTGGAACAGTTACACAAAGAAAAAGAAGATGTGGCTGGTTTGATGCCGCTGCATTAAAAAGATCTGCAATGATTAATGGCTTGAGTGGATTATGCATTACCAAGTTAGATGTTTTAGACGGTATTGATTCCCTTAAAATTTGTATAGGCTATACTTTAAATGGAGTACATCATGATCTGCTCCCTCTAGGTTCTGAACAAGTTGCTGATTGTGATCCAATACTTATCGATATGCCAGGTTGGCATGAAAGTACTTTTGGGGTTAAAGATTGGAATAAATTACCTGATAATGCCCAGAGTTACTTATTGAAACTTCAAGATTTATGCGGTGTACCAATTCATATTGTATCCACAGGGCCTGAGCGTGATGAAACAATATTACTTAAACATCCATTTGAATAGACATAAAGCTTATAAGGCGACAGGGATTTTTGTTCAATGAAAGATATCAAAAAAAATGCGTCCGTCATTATTTCTGCTTCTTGGATTTTTACAGCTGGCCCAGAAGACCAATTACTTTCCGATTATGCAGTAGTAATTGAAAATGATAAAGTTATTGATCTACTCCCTCAAAATAAAGTATTTGATGAGTACGAAGCTAATAATAACTATCAATTAACTGACCATATCCTTATCCCTGGCTTGATTAACACTCATACACATGCAGCAATGAGTCTGTTTAAAGGCTTTGCTGACGACCTCTCTTTACAGGATTGGTTAAATAATCATATATGGCCTGCAGAAAAAGAATTTGTTAACTCTTCATTTGTTAAAGATGGTTCAATTTTAGCTTTGTCAGAAATGATAAAATCAGGAGTTACAACTTTTAATGATATGTATTTCTTCCCAGAGGCAACTGCTGAAGCGGTTAAAGAGCTAGGGGTGCGAAGCAATATTGGATTGGTTGTTTTAGATTTTCCTACAAATTATGCTACAGACCCTGAAGATTACTTGGTAAAAGGATTTGAATTTAGAGATAAATGGAGGAATGAAGAGTTAATTACAACTTCTATAGCACCGCATGCACCATATTCTGTTTCTAATGAAGCTTTTACTCTCATTAACACTTATTCAGAAGAGTTAAATATTAATATTCATACACATTTACATGAAACTCAATGGGAGATTGATCAAAGTATAGATAAATACGGAATAACTCCTGTGCAGAGATTAAATAATTTAGGAATTATTGGCCCATCGCTAATGGCAGCACATTGTGTATATTTAAATGATCAGGATATGGACATACTGGCTAAAAATAAAGTTAGCATTGCTCACAATCCATCTTCTAATATGAAGTTAGGAAGTGGAATTGCTGATGTTGCAAAAATGCTAAAACAAAACTTAACTGTTAGTTTGGGCACCGATAGCTCTGCAAGTAATAATAGGTTAGATATAATGGGGGAAATGCGTTTAGCTGCACTGTTGATTAAAGGAACCACAAAATCTCCAGAATTAATTCCAGCTAAAGAAGCGATAAAAATGGCAACAATTAATGGAGCTAAAACATTGGGACTGGATTCAACAATAGGATCAATTGAAAAAAACAAGAAAGCAGATTTGGTAGCAATAGATTTAAGTGCAATTGAAAATCAACCTTTATATAATCCAATAAGCACTCTTGTGTATAGTTCAAGTAGGACAGATGTTAGTTATGTTTGGATTGATGGGAAGATAAAGCTTAAGGATAAAAAATTAGTTAATATCGATGAAGAAAGAATAATACAAATGGCAAAAAAATGGCAGAGAAAATTAAAGAAAATATAGATCATAATGAAGTGGAGAAGTTTAATTTATTAGCTCATAAGTGGTGGGATAAAACTAGTGAATTTAAACCTTTACACCAAATTAACCCATTGAGATTAAATTTTATAGCAAGTAAGGTTAACCTATCTTCAGCAAAAGTTCTTGATGTTGGTTGTGGGGGTGGAATATTATCAGAATCACTTGCAAAAGAAGGAGCTAAGGTTACAGGTATAGATCAAGGTGAAAATGTTATCAAAATAGCTAAGTTACACATGAAAGAATCTAATTTAAATATTGACTATAAACAATTGAATATAGAAGATTATTATAAAATTAGTAATGAAAAATTTGATGTAATTACTTGTCTAGAAATGCTTGAACATGTCCCAGACCCTTCATCTATTATAAACAAATGTGCGGCTCTAATTAAGCCTGGAGGGACTATATTTTTCTCAACAATTAATAGAAACCCAAAATCATTTTTATTTGCAATTATTGGTGCTGAATACATACTAAATTTATTGCCTAAAGGAACACATGAGTATAGTAAATTTATAACTCCTGCTGAACTTCGGGACTGGTGTTTGATGAAGCAGTTAGATTTTAAAAGCATTACTGGAATGTCATATAATCCTTTTTTGCAAACCTATAAATTGGGTGATGATACCTCTGTAAATTATATTGTTGAAGTTAAGGGTTAAATTGATTAGTACAGTTCTTTTTGATTTAGACGGTACTTTTGTTGATACTGCTTTTGATCTTATTCAAACAGCTAATATTGTTTATCAAAATAATCGTAAATCCAATATATCTTATGAGGTAGGTCGTGAAATCGCTTCTGATGGCATAAAAGCTTTTCTTAGGCTTAGGTTTGATGAGGAGAGGGATGATTTTGATTTATTATCTAAAGAATTTTTAAGTATTTATAATGAACAATTTTTAAAAAACCCATTATTGTTTGATGGTATTGAGAATTTGATATTACGTTTAGAAGATAATGGTATGACATGGGGTATTGTTACAAATAAGCCAAGATATTTTGCCGAGAACATTATGAAACATCATCAACTTACCAAGAGATGTTCCGTTCTAATGTGTGGGGATGATGATGGTTTTAAATCAAAACCATCTCCTGAACTATTAATTGAAGCGTGTAGATTGCTTGATGTAAATATATCAAATGTAATTTATGTTGGTGATGGGTATCGCGATATCTTATCTGCTCAATCTGCAAAAATTAAATCAGTATTAGCATGCTATGGATATTTAAAAAGTTCAGACTCAATCAAAGATTGGCAACCTGATTATATTATCCATAGCCCATCAGAAGTTATTAGTTTAGATGGTCTTTCGTTCAACAATAGCTTGGGCTAGGGTCCCGCTATCAACATATTCTATTTCTCCTCCCATTGGTAATCCACGCGCTATACGAGAAGTTTTAATATCTAAATCTTTAAATAATTCTTTTATATATTGTGCTGTAGCATTACCTTCAACAGTGAAATTTGTTGCAAGAATCATTTCTTTAATATTTGAATTTTTTATTCTTTTTATAAGTTTACTTAAGTGAATTTCATTTGGACCAACCGCATCAAGAGGCGATAATCTACCCATTAGGATAAAATAAAGCCCATTATATGAATGAGTTTCTTCTAGCATTAATAAGTCCGTTGGCATTTCTACTATACAAATAGTATTTGCATCACGTTTGTTTGATAAGCAAATTGAGCATTGTGGCTCTTCTGAAAAGTTATTACATAGCTCACAATGCATTAGCTGTTCAAGTGCATTTGAAATAGATTTGGAAATATTTTGAGCACCATTTCTATTTCTTTGAAGCAAGTAGTATGTCATCCTTAGTGCCGATTTTGGCCCAATACCAGGTAGAATTTTTAAGGCATCGACAAGGTTTTCAAGTATTTCAATTTTCTTCATACTAAAAAGGTAAGTTCATTCCTGGAGGAACAAGACCATTCATTTTTTCACTGCTAGTAGTTTCAATTTTTTGGAATGCATCTTTAAGGGCTACGATAATTAAATCTTCTAACATTTCTTTATCATCTAGCAAGCTCGGGTCAATATCAATTTTTTTTATATCGTTCTTACATGACATTAATATTTTTACAAGACCGTTACCTGAAGAGCCCTCAATATTTATGTTAGCCAATTCGTCTTGTGCTTTTTTTAGATTAGCTTGCATCATTTGAGCTTGTTTCATTAAATTACCCATACCACCTTTACTCATATTATTTTTCCTTTTTTTTAATTGGTTTTATACTTGAGGCAATAACTTCAGCACCAAAATCATTAATTAATTGCTTTACAAATCTATCGTCCATAATAGCAGACTCCGTTGTTTTCATTAATCCATCGCTTTCTATTTTTTTTTGAGAGGACGGTGTTTTAAGATCATTGCCCAACGATATATTCACTTTAATCTTTTTGTTGAAATAATTGGTAAGCACCTCTTCTAACTTATCAACATAGTTATTTTGATTAAGGTGACTGAAGTTTTCATTTAAAGATAAGTTAAAATTATTATTTTGGTAGCTTACTAGAGCACATTCTTGTGCAAGGCTCTTTGCAATACCAATTTTTAAACTATTAACTAATTTCTCCCAATCTCCATTAAAAGAATGATCTATACTATCTACATCTAAGTTATTCTCTTTTTTTACAACATTTACTTCAGGATCAATTTTTTTTTTAGCGCTAAATGAAGCAACAGGCTGACTAGATGGATAAAATGCCAACATTCTTAATAGTGTCATATTGAATCCGGTATATTGATCAGGGGCTAGATCTAGATCTTTTCTCCCATTAATAGCTATTTGATATGATAATTGAAGGCTTTCCGCAGTAAATAAAGTTGATAATTTTTTTATCTCTCCATTTAAACTTGATTCACTGAGGCTTTCTGGAATGATTTGATGTATTGAAATTTTATGTATTAATCTAGCCAGCTCTTCGAGGGCTAAATCAAAAGAAATACTTTTCTGATTCATTTCTTTTGATAGCTTCATCACCTTAGCCCCATTATCTTCTGCTAATGCATTTAATATTGACACAAGAAAAACATCATCAATTGTCCCAAGCATTGAAATAATTTTTTCGGTTGAAATTTCAATTCCTGAATAAGCAATTGCTTGATCAAGTATTGAAAGCGCATCTCTCATACTTCCATGAGCGGCTTTAGATATTATGTCTAATGCTTCATTTTCTGCGTTTATTTTTTCTTCTTTGAGTATATTTTTAAGATAACTAGATATACTTTCTGTAGTCATTTGTTTTAAATTGAATTGAAGGCATCTAGAAATAACTGTAATTGGAATTTTTTTTGGGTCAGTTGTTGCCAGTATGAATTTAACATGACTCGGTGGCTCTTCTAGTGTTTTAAGCATTGAATTAAATGCGCTCTTGGACAGCATATGAACTTCATCAATAATGTAGACTTTGAATCGTCCAGATGTTGGCGCATATTGAGAATTTTCTAGAAGATCTCTCATGCTTTCAACTTTTGTATTAGTTGCGGCATCAACTTCGATAAGATCAATAAATCTTCCTTTATCAATGTCTATACAAGTAGAGCATTTTTGGCACGGTTTTGAAGAAACACTTTGTTCACAGTTAAGGGACTTAGCTAGAATTCTAGCCAGAGTAGTCTTACCGACTCCACGAGTACCTGAGAACAGATAAGCATGATGAAGACGGTCATTATCCAAAGCATTACTAAGGGCTTGGACTGTATTATCTTGTCCCACTAATGCTTCAAAAGACTTAGGACGCCACTTTCGGGCTAATACTTCATATGACATAGGTTAACTTCTGGTTAGTTTAGTAAATGGCGAGTCTGGCCCCCGGCACTTGTATCAATAGTTGTGGCTGCTTGCTTCCGCATCTGACCAGGTTGGCTAAATAACAATGCGAGGAGACCCGCCAATTTTATTTTACCTTATTATGAGATTAGTTTAATTAATTAACCACATTTTTTTACAGGGAATTTTTCAAGGTATTTCCACTCCTCATCTGAATAAAGTCTTGAACGAATTATGAATCTTAATCCTGTTGGCCTTTCAAGGGAGAATTGCCCACCTGTTCCTTTAATTGCATCAAGTATCAAGTGTGTATGCTCCCAGTATTCAAATTGAGAAGAGCTCATATAAAATGGTGTACCATGAGCATGACCAATTTCTACATCAGCATTACCCAAATAAAATTCCCCAGCAGCAAAGCACATAGGAGCACTTCCATCGCAACAACCACCAGACTGATGGAACATAAGATCACCATGAGTATTTTTTAACTCATCAATAAGATTATTGGCAGCTTCTGTTGTTGTTATTCGTGTAATCATAATTTAATAAAAAAGGCAGAATAGATTTCTGCCTTTTATTTTAAACTTATTTAATCTGATTCTAAAAGAAACCAAGTTTAGTTTCTGTATAGCTGACTAATAAGTTTTTAGTTTGTTGGTAATGATCAAGCATCATTTTATGATTCTCACGACCGATACCAGACTGTTTGTAACCACCAAAAGCTGCGTGAGCAGGGTAGGCATGGTAACAATTTGTCCAGACTCGGCCTGCCTGAATACCTTTACCCATTCTAAAAGCAGTATTCATATCTCTAGTCCAAACTGCAGCACCTAACCCATAAAGAGTGTCATTTGCAATTTCTAGTGCTTCAGCCTCATCTTTAAATGTTGTCACCGATACGACAGGACCAAAAATCTCTTCTTGGAAAATTCTCATTTTATTATTACCTTTAAAAACTGTTGGCTCAATGTAATAACCTTCGGCATGTTCGCCATCCATAATTTTTCGATTACCACCGATAAGAAGTTCTGCACCTTCTTCTTTTCCCAAAGCAATATAAGATAGAATTTTTTCCATCTGCTCACTGGAAGCTTGAGCACCATGCATATTATCTGCTTCAAGAGGGCTTACTTGTTTAATAGCTTTTACTCTCTCAAGGGCTCTTTCCATAAATTTATCATAGATAGATTCTTGTATGATTGCTCTTGAAGGACATGTACAAACTTCCCCCTGATTTAAAGCAAACATTGTGAAACCCTCAAGTGCCTTATCAAACATACCATCATCTGCTTCCATAATATCTTCAAAGAAGATATTAGGAGATTTACCACCTAGTTCAAGAGTTACTGGAATAATATTTTGTGATGCATATTGCATAATTAGTCGGCCAGTAGTGGTCTCACCTGTAAAGGCAATTTTTGCAATTCGACTTGAGCTTGCGAGTGGCTTACCTGCTTCTAAACCAAAGCCATTGACTATATTAAGGGTGCCGGCAGGTAAAAGGTCAGCAATTAGCTCCATTACAACTAGTATTGATACGGGTGTTTGTTCTGCTGGCTTTAAAACAATACAATTCCCAGCAGCAAGTGCTGGTGCTAGCTTCCATACAGCCATGAGAATTGGAAAATTCCATGGGATAATTTGGCCCACAACCCCTAGCGGCTCATGAAAATGATAAGCCATAGTATCATTATCAATCTCACCAATACTACCTTCCTGAGCTCTTATAGCGCCTGCAAAGTATCTAAAATGATCGATGGCTAAAGGGATATCAGCATTTATACATTCTCTAATAGACTTACCATTATCAATAGTTTCAGCTAGAGAAATTGTCTCAAGATTCTGCTCCATCACGTCAGCTATTTTTAATAGTATGTTAGAGCGCTCTGTCGTACTTGTTTTTCCCCAAGCATCTTTTGCTGTATGTGCTGCATCTAGAGCTAATTCAATGTCTTTTTCATTAGATCGAGCAACCTCACAGAATGGCTTCCCAGAAATAGGGGTAATATTTTCGAAATATTTACCATCAACTGGTTTAGTCCATTTTCCCCCAATAAAATTGTCATATTTTTCTTTGTATGGACTTTTGATGCCAAGATTATTTAATGTTGTGTATGCCATTGATTCCTCCAATTATTTAAATTACTTGATATGTACATTTATTAAAAATCTTTAAGATATTTAATAAATAAATTTTAGTGTTACTTTGCATGCGAATTTTATTTATACATTACAATAAACCGCTATTCTCTTTAAATCAAGATGTACCATTAAAATTCTTTTATAAAAATACCTTAATCAATACATTTAATAGCTATATAATTTATCGTTCGGAAGGGTGGATGAGTGGTTTAAGTCGCACGCTTGGAAAGCGTGTTCAGGTTCATACCTGACGCGGGTTCGAATCCCGCTCCTTCCTCCATATTTATATTAATAAACCCTTTATATTCAATAAATTAAAAGGGTTTCTCTATATATAAAACAAAATAGTATACAGTTTGGTATACAGTCTAGTTTTAAAAACTCATGATTTTGACAATGTTTTACCTCCTTAAAAATTGCTAATATATAGATATGTAGTTAACCATTAATGGAGGTACTAAATGAACCCAACCACTGTAGCAACATGGGTAATAGTTTTATATATAATGGCAGAAAGATTTATCAGGTTATCACTTCCCAAACTAGCAGCCTTTAATTAGCTCACCCCATTTGCCCACATAATTGTCTGGGGGTAAACTGGTCTTATGTCACTCGCAGATATATTTCATTGGATTGCCCACACCAATCTCCTAATAGTTATTCCTTCAATTTTTGGTGGTTTACTAGTTCTTGGTACTTTGATGGCTTATATTTCTGATGAAAGCTATCGTGAAGGTATTAATGAATTTTTACTCGTCTTATTGGTTACAACCATAATTGTATTATTGTACGCATATATGTTTACTGATGAATTAGATAAGCTGGTCTTATGAAAAAAATACTCCTACTCTTATTCTTAATACCTAATCTGGTGATGGCGGAGGAATCAAAGTGGAAAAAAAAAGTAACTCCAATTCTAAATATTAATGATTTAGACCCCAGCGAATATACAGTAGTTGAGACCCACCAAGAAAGATTCCAAAAATGGTTAGATGCCAACCCAGATAAAGCGGGTACAGAAGACTATATTACTGTTCAAAAAGCTTTAGAAGAATATAAACAACCTACTTTTAATGTAGAAGCTGCTAGAGCTGCTGGGCTTTCAGAGGAAGAAATACAAGCTCTTATAGCTGCTGGACCTCCCCCTGAGCTTACTGAAGAAAGAACTACTAGTGTAGAACAAGAACGCTCAAGTTGTGCAGCGCAAAGTGCAAGGGCAAAAAGTGATTTTGCAGCAAAAAAAATATATGAGACTTGTTTGGACCTAGTAGGGGTGCCTAAAAAGTAAATGAAAAAACTACTCTTACTCTTATTCTTGATACCTAATCTGGTGATGGCGGAGGAATCAAAATGGAAAAAAAAAGAAACTATAACCCCAGCTCCCATAGAGCAAACAACAAATAAATATCAAGATTGGTTAGATGTCAACCCAGATAAAGCGGGTACAGAAGACTATATTACTGTTCAAAAAGCTGCAGAAACCTATAACGTAGAACCCGAAGAAAGAACTACTAGTGTAGAACAAGAACGCTCAAGTTGTGCAGCGCAAAGTGCAAGGGCAAAAAGTGATTTTGCAGCAAAAAAAATATATGAGACTTGTTTGGACCTAGTCGGGGTGCCTAAATAATTTTGGAGAGATAGGATGGCAAATGAAAATAATGCAAAACAGTGGCGATATTTTAATGTTGCAGTTTTTATTGCAATAGCTTATTTAAGTTTCTTACATGAAGGACCAACATGGTCGGGGACATTCTACGAGACAGCTAACGGGTTCACCAAAGTAGGATTCCAAGAATTTTTTGGTTTTTTATTTGTGTATCTAGGTTTTACTGCATTAGTATCTTACTGTGCCTTTTGGTCAATCATGAGTTCTCTTCAAAAAAATATTCTTAATATTATTGTTGCTCTAGGCTTTATTCCTGTCGGGGTATACATTATCTTTCAGGAACTGGTGACCGATATTCCATTGTTAGCTGAAATGTTCTATCCCTTTGTTATTGCTGCTTTACTATATGGTAATTCAAGCGATGCTAAGAATAGAGTTATTCTTAAATCTGGTAAGGCCCTAATAAAATCAGGTACTCATAAAAAGAGCTTGATGGATGACTTTGCAACTGCGGCTAAAGTTAAAGGTGGAAAACCAAATAAAACCTCACTTAATCAATCCATAAAAATGGCACATGAGCAGCTGTTAGGAAAGATTATTCCTAAAGCAAAGGTTGCGGCAATTGCTAAAAAACTAAATGATGGACCGATGTCCTATTCGCATGATGACTTAGCATTTTCAGTGGCTTTAAATTTCTTTAAAAACAAAGATTATATTAAATCTTTAGCAACACAGCAGTTAATGGCAAGGTTAGCTTTAAATGAGAGTTTGGGTAAGGAGAATGTGAATCCACTTCTTGCTGTAGCTTTTGAAAATGCTTTATATAAACTTTATAAGTAATGAAAAAACTATTCTTTCTCTTATTCTTAATACCTAACTCATGAAAATCTTGATGAATAACACTTAATACAATTATATAATTTCTATATAGGTAATTTAAACCAACTTGCTACACCTAGACAATTGTCAAAGTAGCTAAATAGGAGAACAGCATGAAAAAAAGTGAAGTATTAAAAAATCTAAACCATCAAATCTGGTGGGCAGAAACCAATCAAGAAGAAAAAGAAATTATAGAATTAATATTTGCTCTTGTAGCGTTAAAAATTGTTTTGTGGTGGTCTGCAAGTTTATAAGAAAAGGTATTTAATTGGTGTGGCTGAAATTCAGCTTACCCTACCTTAAAAATTGCTAATAT